>NZ_JBITLX010000013.1:0-199768 GCF_044465625.1 Actinoplanes sp. NPDC049599 | reverse complement strand
GGCTGGTTGCATGGTCTATCCGCTGCCGGCTGGTTGCATGGTCTATCCGCTGCCGGCTGGTTGCATGGTCTATCCGCTGCCGGCTGGTTGCATGGTCTATCCGCTGCCGGCTGGTTGCATGGTGGGCTTGGGGGCGGGGATAACCCACTCCGGGCGGTCAGGCTTGGTCCCTGCGTGGGTCATCCCCGCCCCCAAGCCCGCCGTGGTCACCCTTTTCCCCTTCCCCGCCTGCCCGGCTGCGGGCTCCTCGCGCGATCTTGTAGCGCTGGGGTGCGGAGCTGACCATTAGTCCACAACATCCACGGATTCGCCGTCTCCAGCCCGCCCACCAGCACAAACCGCCACCACCCGGTCACCGCCCGCCACCCCGCACCACCACCCCACCCCGCACCGCCACCCCGCCCCACCCCGCCCCGCCCCGCCCCGCACCCGCACCGCCCCGCACCGCCCCGCACCCGCACCACCCCGCACCGCACCACCCCGCACCGCACCACCCCGCACCGCGCCGCACCACCCCGCACCGCGCCGCACCACCCCGCACCGCGCCGCACCACCCCGCACCGCGCCGCACCACCCCGCGCCGCGCCGCGCCGCAGATCGTCATGATGCGCTGGCGCCGCGGGTCCGGCGTTGACGGGACGTGGGGTGGCCGGCCCGCGCGGCGTGCTGGGGGTATGCGAAAGGGCCGCCCGGTGGGCGGCCCTTTCGTGGTTTGCGATTGGATCAGCCGATCAGGGTGGGGATCCGCTCGAACAGCTGCGTCGTGAACGTCACCATCTCGTGCAACATCCAGTTGCCGGAGAAGAGGATTGCCGCGCCCACGCCTACTGCCTTCGGGACGAACGACAGGGTTGCTTCCTGGATCTGGGTCACCGACTGGAACAGCGAGATCGCGAAACCGATCAGCAGCGCCGTCAGCAGCACCGGCGCGCACATCTTCGCCGCGATGGTCATCGCCTGCAGGCCCAGTTCCACGATCTGCGTGTCCGTCATGCCATCCACTTCGGGACGCGGCGGCGAGGTGGGAGGGCAGAACAGGCGTACCCCGGTTGCCGTTCGGTTCGGCCTGGCTAAAGGCTCAAGTCAGGCTGCTTCGACCGGGACCGGGGGTTCCGGGGCCCGGCGGGGTGCCGCTGACGGGGGTTCCGGGAGGACCGGTTCCACGATCTCGAAGTAGCGGGGGCGCTCGTAGCGGCGGGCCATTCTCAGCATCCGGACCAGCGGGCGGCGGCGGGCCGTCAGGGCGTCGCGGACCAGGTCGGTGTGCACCTGGCGGGCCAGCATCACGCGGCGGCTGGTTGCCACCAGTGTGCGGGTTGCCGGGTCGGCGCCGGTCAGGTGGGCCGTCTGGAGCTGGCGGGTCAGGTCGTTCTCCGCCGCCTCGCGTTCGTCGGGCTCCGCGTCCAGGGCCAGCCGCGCCGCCGCGTACAGCTCGATGAAGTCGGTTTCCTCCGCGACCACCGCGGCAGCTGCCGCGCGACGCAGCAGGTGGGCGTCCAGGGCTCGGCCTGCCGAGGCCGCGCGGACGTGCACCCGCTCGACCCGGTGGGCCGTCCAGGCCAGGTACGCCGACAGCCCAGCCGCCACCGCGAGCACACCCAGGACCCACCACATGCCGGGCATCGTAGTGCCGTTTTGTGTCGGAGAGTTACGTCCCGGACCGTGGTTCGGCCCACTCTTCGTCAAATACGCGACCGTCCGTGGCCTCGATCGCCGTGGCGTATACCTCCAGTACCCGTTTGGCTACGCTCGGCCAGTCGAAGGCCTCCACCGCGACCCGCGCCGCCGCCGACAGCTCTCTCCGGCGTTCCGGGTCGTCGAGCAGGTCGCTGAGCAGCTCGGTCAGCGCTGCCGTGTCGCCGGTCGGGAAGAGCGCGCCCGCCCGGCCGCCGTCGAGCACCCGGCGGAACGCGTCCAGGTCACTCGCGGCGATTGTCGCCCCGGCCGCCATCGCCTCGGTGAGGATCATGCCGAAGGACTCGCCGCCGGTGTTCGGGGCCACGTAGACGTCGACGCTGCGCAGCATCCGGGCCTTGTCCGCCTCGCTGACCAGCCCCAGGAACTCCACCCGCGGGTGCAGCTCGGCCGGGATGTCGTCGTACAGGTCGGCGCGGTCGCCCGGGCCGGCCACCAGCAGGCGCAGGCCGGGGCGCTGCCGGGCGAGCGTGACGAACGCCGTGCGGAGCAGGTCGAAGCCCTTGCGTGACTCGGTGAAGCGGCCCAGGAAGCCCAGCGTGCCGCCCTCGCCCGGCCAGCCCGGCAGCGGCTCGGCCGTGGCGAACTTGACCACCGCCACCCCGTTCGGGATCTCCACCGCGCCGCCGCCCAGGTGCTCGACCTGCACCTTGCGGGCCAGCTCGCTGACCGCGATGCGCGCGGTGATCTTCTCGACCACCAGCTGGAGGAAACCCTGGGCCGCCGCCAGCGCGCGGGAGCGGACCATCGCGGTGTGGAACGTCGCCACCACCGGGCCGCGCGCGGAGAGCACCGCCAGCAGCGACAGGCTCAGCGTCAGCGGCTCGTGCACGTGCAGCACGTCGAACTTGCCGCGGGCCAGCCAGCGGCGGACCCGGGCGGTCGACACCGGGCCGAAGGCGATCCGGGCCACCGACCCGTTGTACGGCAGCGGCACCGCCCGCCCGGCCGCCACCACGTACGGCGGCAGCTCGGCGTCCTCGTCGGCCGGCGCCAGCACGCTCACCTCGTGGCCGAGCCCGATCAGCGCCTCGGCCAGGTCGATGATGTGGTTCTGCACGCCGCCCGGCACGTCGAACGAGTACGGCGAGACGATGCCGATCCGCACGCTGCCCAGCCCCTCAGACCCGGGCGTTCTGGTCGAGCCACAGTCGCTGCAGCATGTGCCAGTCCTGCGGGTGCTCGGCGATGCCCAGCGCGAACGCGTCGGCCATCCGCTGGGTCGTGATCTTGACCCTGACGTCGAGCGGGCCCTCGGCGGGGTCCGGCAGCTCGATGCGGCGGATCCGGCCGAGCGAGCCGGTCGGGGTGAACCACAGGTCGGCCGCGTAGAGCGGGGCGCCGGTGCGCAGCGCCAGGATCGCGGGTCCGGCCGGCATCCGGGTGCGGCCGCCGAAGAACGTCACCTCGATGCCGCGGGCGGACAGATCGCGGTCGGCGAGCAGCGGCACCGCGTACCCCTGGGTGGCTTTTTCGGCCAGGACGTCCAGCGGCGGCCGCTGGCCGCCGGTGAGCGGGAGCACCTCCATGCCGAGTTTTTCGCGGTACGCGAGGAAGCGCTGGAAGAGCTTCTCGGGCTTGAGCCGCTCCTGGACCGTGATCATCCGGTGGTCGTGCGAGACGAGCCACGCGGCGGCCGCGTCCCAGTTGGCCATGTGCGGCAGCGCCAGGATCGCGCCCTTGCCCTCGCCCAGCACGCGGTGCAGCTCGTCGGCGTTGACCAGGTCGAAGTCGCGCAGGAAGTCCGCCCGGGTGCGCGAGGGCAGCCGGAACGCCTCCATCCAGTAGCGGGCGTACGAGCGCAGCCCGGCCCGGACCAGCTCGTCGAGCTCGGCCTCGGGCAGGCTCGGGCCGACCACCATGCGCAGGTTGCGGCGCAGCCGCTGGGTGCCCGGACCGTTGGCCTTCGCGGCCCGGTCGGCGCCGGTGTTGAACAGCGCCCGGGCGGCGGGCAGCGGCAGCGTCCGGACCAGCCGCCAGCCGGCGGCATAGCCCAGCTCGGTGAGTTGATCACGCCGGGAACTCAAGGGGTGTCCTCCGGAGCCGGAGGCGGCACCACGTCCGATTTCGCGGCGTGCACCAGCCGCTGGAAGACCGTGATGATCGACAGCACCGACAGCACCCAGAGCGCGGCCGGCAGGCCCCACTCCAGGCCGGCGGCGCCGAGCAGGCCGCCGGCACCGACGATGAGCAGGCGTTCGAGGCGCTCGGCGATGCCCACGTCGGCGTCCAGGCCGAGGCTCTGGGCGCGGGCCTTGACGTACGAGACCACCTGGCCGAAGGCGAGGGAGATCAGCGCGGCGACCATGCCGCCGTACGGGTTGCCGAGGCCGGCGAGGTAGTAGGCGACGGCGCCGAAGACGGCGGCGTCGGCGATCCGGTCCATCGACGAGTCCAGCAGGGCGCCGAACTTGCCGGACGGGCCGCGCAGGCGGGCCATCGTCCCGTCCAGCGCGTCGGTGAGCGCGGACGCCGTGACGATCACGGTGCCCCAGAAGAGTTCGCCGCGGGCGCCGAAGCCCAGCGCCCCGATCAGGACGCCGACGGTACCGGCGACGGTCACCGCGTTCGGGGTGACGCCGAGGCGGAGCAGGAGGCGGGCGGTCGGATGGAGGACGTACGACACGAGGGCGCGGGCGGGCACGCTGACGATCTTTGCCATGGCCGTCCCACCATAACGGCGCCCGGCCGAACCCCGGTAAGGCGTGCGTCACGCGTCGCCGGATCGTCATAAAGGGCCGGTTGCCGACTACTAGGGGCCGGTTGCCGACTACAAAGGGTTGCGGGGGCGATGGCGCCGGGTGTCAGATCCAAGGGCGGGGAGGTAACAGTCAGGAAACACCCCGGACTGCCCGCCCGGTCCCGAGGCAGCCGTCGGGATCAGAAAGAATGGGCGCCGACCACGGCTGCCGACAGGAGGGCGTCATCATGACGCAGAAGGTCCAGGAGAAGGGGCTCACCGCACCGGTGGTGACCGAGCCCGGCAGGGTACGCAACGTGGTGCTGGTGGGCCACTCCGGCGCGGGCAAGACGACGCTGGTCGAGGCGCTGCTCGCGGCGACCGGCACGATCTCACGCGCGGGCACGGTGGCGGACGGCACCACGGTCACCGACCACGACCCTGCGGCCGTACGGCAGCAGCGGTCCGTCGCGCTCTCGTGCGCCACGCTGGTGCACGACGGCGTCAAGATCAACCTGCTCGACACCCCCGGCTACGCCGACTTCGTGGGTGAGCTGCGCGCCGGCCTGCGGGCCGCGGACGCCGCCGTCTTCGTGGTCTCGGCGGTCGACGGCGTGGACGAGGCCACCGTGGCCCTGTGGGACGAGTGCGCCGCGATCGGCATGCCCCGGGCCGTGACGATCACCCGGCTCGACCATCCGCGCGCCGACTACGACGGCACCCTGCAGGAGTGCCAGGAGGTGTTCGGCGAGAACGTCATGCCGATCCACCAGCCCATGCTCGGCGACGACGGCGAGTCCGTCGCCGGCCTGCTGAGCCTGGTCACGCTGCAGGTGCTGGACTACTCGGCCGGCTATCCGCCGCGGGCCGGCGAGGCCGAGCCCGAGCACCTGACGCCGATCAAGGACGACCGCGACCTGCTCATCGAGGGGATCATCGCCGAGAGCGAGGACGAGACCCTGATGGACCGGTACGTCGCCGGCGACCTGATCAGCACCGACACCCTGGTGCCCGACCTGGAGAAGGCGGTGGCCCGGGGCACCTTCTACCCGGTCATCCCGGTCTGCGCCGCGACCGGCGTGGGCCTGGACGCGCTGCTGGACGGCCTGGTCAACGCCGCACCCTCGCCGCTGGAGCACGACCTGCCGGTGGTCACCGGGGTCGACGGCACCCCGCGCCCGCCGCTGACCTGCGACCCGGACGGGCCGCTGGTGGCCGAGGTGGTCAAGACCACGATCGACCGGCACGTCGGCCGGGTCTCGCTGGTCCGGGTCTTCTCCGGCACGCTGCGCCCGGAACTGACCGTGCACGTCTCCGGGCACGGCCTGACCGAGCGCGGCCACCCCGACCACGACGCGGACGAGCGGATCGCGCACATCTACTCCCCGCTCGGCGCCCAGCTGCGCGAGGTGCCCTCCTGCCTCGCCGGGGACATCTGCGCGATCACCAAGTCGGGCAGCGCCGAGACCGGCGACACCATCTCGGCCAAGGACCAGCCGCTGCTCATGGAGCCGTGGACGATGCCGGAGCCGCTGCTGCCGATCGCGGTGGTGGCCAAGACCCGCTCCGACGAGGACGCGCTGGCCAAGAACCTGGCCCGGCTCGTCGCCGGCGACCCCACGCTGCGGCTGGAGCGCAACCCCGACACCCATCAGCTGGTGCTCTGGTGCATGGGCGAGTCGCACGCCGACGTCGTCCTGGACCGGCTCCGGGCCGGCGGGGTCGAGCTGGACACCGAGCCGGTGAAGGTCTCGCTGCGGGAGACCTTCGGCGCCGGCGCGCGCGGCCTCGGCCGGCACGTCAAGCAGTCCGGCGGGCACGGCCAGTACGCGGTCTGCAGCATCGAGGTCGAGCCGCTGCCCCGCGGCTCCGGCTTCGAGTTCGTGGACAAGGTGGTCGGCGGCGCGGTGCCGCACAACTACATCCCGTCGGTGGAGAAGGGGGTCCGCGCCCAGCTCGAGCGCGGCATCGTCGCCGGCTATCCCGTGGTCGACCTGAAGGTGACGCTGGTGGACGGCAAGGCGCACAGCGTCGACTCCTCCGACGCCGCCTTCCAGACCGCCGGGGCGCTGGCCCTGAAGGCCGCCGCCGAGCAGGGGCAGATCACGCTGCTGGAGCCGGTCGACGAGATCGTCGTGCGGGTGCCGGACACCTACGTGGGCCCGGTGATGAGCGACCTGTCCGGGCGGCGCGGGCGGCCGCTGGGCACCGAGGTCGCCGAGGACGGCGACCACAGCCTGGTCCGGGCCGAGGTGCCCGCCACCGAGCTGGTCCGGTACGCGGTCGAGCTGCGCGCGCTCACCTCGGGTTCGGGCACGTTCACCCGCACGTACGCCCGGCACGAGCCGATGCCCACCCACCTGGCGGAGGCCGTCAGGAAGGAGCACTCCAGCAGGTAGCCGGGGAGGACGGCAGCTCGATGGCGTTGGCCGCCTCGGACAGCGGCCGGGTCACCCGCTCGATGAGCCGGCGCTTGAGCGGGTGGTACTTCAGCGTGCGCATCCCGTAGTTGCGGATCGCCGTCGACACCCGGCCGCCGGGCACCATGTCGCCGGCCATCTTGACGCCGAGGGCCAGGTTGCGCTCCACGTAGGGGCGCAGCCTCGCCTCGTACCGGTCGAAGGCCGCCCGGTGGTCGCCGCCCGCCGCGGCCAGCTCGCCCGCCAGCAGGTGCGCGCCCACCAGCGCCATGCTGGTGCCCTGGCCCGCGGCCGGCGACGGACAGTGCGCGGCGTCGCCGAGCAGCACGACCCGCCCGGCCGACCAGCGGGGCAGCACGACCTGGCTCAGCGAGTCGAAGTAGACGTCCCGGGTGTCGCGCAGCACCTCCAGGAAGCGCGGCACCTGCCAGCCCATCCCGGCGAAGCGGTCCGCCAGCACCTCCCGGCCCAGCCGCGGCTCGGCGGACCCGAACACCATGCCGACCTTGGCCGGCGCCCCGGGGCCGGTGGCGTAGACGAAGACCATCCGGCCGGGCTCGGTGTAGAAGACCTCCTCGCGGTCCAGGCCCAGCTCGTTCGGCACGTCGAAGATGGCGATGTGCGCGCCCAGGTGCCGCAGCGGCACCTCGCCCAGGACCATCCGGCGGGTCGCCGAGTGCAGCCCGTCCGCGGCCACCACCAGGGCGAACCGGCGGGTGCCGCCGCCGGCGAAGGTGACGTCGACGCCGTCCGGGCGCTCGGCCAGGGTGGCGATGGTGTCACCGAGGACGTACTCGACGGCGCCGGCGGTGGCGTCGTACAGGATCCGGGTGAGGTCGGTGCGCATCATTTCCAGGTCGTCGCCGCGCCGGCCCATCAGCAGGTCGGCGTCGAGCCGGGCGATCCGCCGGCCGTTGCGGTCGACGTAGGTCACGTGCCGCATGCCGGTGTCCGCGGCGCGGGCGGCGGAGTAGAGGCCCATCCGCTTGAGCACCTCGGTGGCGGCGCCGCGGATGTCCACCTTGTAGCCGCCGTCGCGCAGGGCCGGGGCCCGCTCGACGACCGTGGGCCGGAATCCGTGCCGGAGCAGCTGCTGGGCCAGGGCGGGGCCGGCCAGCCCGGCGCCGGAGATGAGCACGTCGCGATCGGTCATGCCACTACTATACAAACGTCTTATACGTTTGTATAGTACCTAGGATGGCGGCCATGGGACACCGCGAGGATCTGCTGGCCGGGGCGAAGCAGTGCCTGTTCTCCAAGGGCTTCGCACGCACCACGGCCCGCGACATCGTGGCCGCCTCGGGCACCAACCTCGGGTCGATCGGCTACCACTACGGCTCCACCCCCGCGTTGATGCAGGCCGCGATGCTCAGCGCGATCGAGGACTGGGGTGAGGCGGTGGGCGTGGCCCTGGCCACGGACGCCGCCGACGAGGCGGCGGACCCGCTGGTGCGCTACTGGCAGCGGGTGATCGGCAGCATCCGCAGCCACCGCGAGCTCTGGCTGGCCAGCGTCGAGGCGATGCTGCAGAGCGAGCACTCCCCCGCGCTCAAGGCGCAGCTCGCCGAGGGCATGGAGCAGGGCCGGCGCGGCCTCGCCGCGATGCTGACCGGCCGGGCGGAGGACACGATCGACGAGCAGACGGTACGCACGATCGGCTCGGCCGCGATGGCGCTGATGTCCGGCGTGCTGACCCAGTGGCTGACCGACCCGGCGCGGGCGCCCTCCGCGGAGCAGCTGGCCGCCGGCGTGCGGGCGCTAAGCCTCGCCCCAGGCCTTCCGCAGTAGCGCCCGGGTGTCGCCGAGCAGCTGCGGCAGCACCTTGGTGCGGCCGATCACCGGCATGAAGTTGCCGTCGCCGCCCCAGCGCGGCACCACGTGCTGGTGCAGGTGCGCCGCGATCCCGGCACCGGCCACCGCGCCCTGGTTCATCCCCAGGTTGAAGCCGTGCGGGCTGCTGACGTGCCGCACCGCCCGCATCGCGTGCTGGGTGAAGGCGGCCAGCTCGGCGGTCTCCGCGACGGTCAGCTCGGTGTAGTCGGCGACGTGCCGGTACGGGCAGACCAGCAGATGCCCCGGGTTGTACGGATACAGATTGAGCACCGCGAACACCTGCTCGCCGCGCGCCACCACCAAGCTGTCGCCGTCGTCGAGCCCGGGCGCGGCGCAGAACGGGCACCCGGCGGGCTGCTCGTAGCCCTCGGGCCGGTCCGCCCCGGAGATGTAGGCCATCCGGTGCGGCGTCCAGAGCCGGTCGAGCCCGTCCGGTTCCCCTGCGTCACTCACGGTGTCACCCTATCCAGCCACACCGGTCGCCGCCCGGTGCACCGGAGACATCGACGGCCGTCATAGAGTGGCGGTGATTGATGTGAGGTGGACGACAATGCGTGGGACGCATACCCGGCGCCGCCGAGGTGTCGCGACAACGGTGATCGTCGCGCTGCTGGTCGCCGGCGTGCTGGTGGTGAGCGTGGGCGTGCTCCGGATGCGCGGCCCCGGCGAGGCCACTGCCGCCCCGGCGGCGGCCGACCCCGGCCGCCGACCCTGGCAGGTGACCCTGGACGTGGACCAGACGGCCGGCTACGTGGTCACCGCCGGCGTCACGGACGGCGCCCGGCAGACCCTGACGGTGCAGAGCCTGGGACTCGGCGACGACCCCGACGGCACGTACGGCGGCGAGGTGACCGCGTTCCCGCCGGGCACGCTGGACGAACGCCAGTTCAGCACCGCCGAGCAGGTCAACGACTCCTGGTACCTGGCCGGCTTCACCTTCGCCGGGCACGCCACCGGCGACGCCGAACCATGGCAGGGCCCCGCGGTCGGCCGGCGGGACCCCTCCGGCATCTGGATCGTGGTCTACGCCGACACCGACCGCGCCGACGGCAAGATCGGCCGGCCGGACCTGTTCCGGCTGGCCGCGGCTGCCCGGCTGGGCCCGCCCCGCGACCTGCGGCTGCCGCTGCGACTGGGCCGCACCCTGCCCAAGGGCCTCGAACTCACCTACGTGCGGTCGCCCGACCAGCGCATCGACCGGCGGCAGGCGGCAGTGGGCTTCAGCGCGCCGGCCCGCAGACCCTCGGCCGCGGCCGTCTACACCGGACTGCCGCCGGAGCTCGACGTCGCCGTGCTGACCGGCGCCCGGGACGCGGCGTGGACGCGCACCCGCGGGACGCTGACCGGCCAGACCCGGATCGCCGGCCTGCCGGCCTGGTACGAGCCCGGCACCCGGCTGATCGTCGAGGCGGAACGCTGCGTCGTCACGGTCCGGTCCGCCCTGCCCCGCGCCGACCTGACCGGCCTGGTGGAGAACCTGACCATCGGCGACTGCGCCGACCCGGACTCCTGGATCCCGCCGCTGAGCTGACACAGCACATCCGGGCACCCCCGCGTCTGTCTTACGGGACCATTCGACGGGGAGGACCGGATGCGGTTCGAGGAATTCGCGGCGGCACGGCTACCGGCCCTGCTGCGGTACGCGACGCTGCTCAGCGGCGAGCACGAGCAAGCCCGCGACATCGTGCAGGAGGTGCTGGCCCGCGCCCTGCTCAAGTGGGCGCGGATCGAGCGCGCCGACGAGCCGTACGCGTACGTGCGCCGGATGGTGACCAACGAGTACCTGTCGTGGCGCCGCCGCCGACGCCTGCTCACCGTGCCCCTGGAGCACTCACCCGAGCCGGTCGCGGCCCCGCTCGCCGAGCACGGCGAGGAGCTGTGGGCCCTGCTCACCGCCCTGCCGCGGCAGCAGCGCGCGGTGCTGGTGCTGCGCTACTACGAGGGGCTCACCGATCCGGAGATCGGGGACGTCCTGGGCTGCGGGTCGAGCACCGTCCGGGGCTACGCCAGCCGGGCGCTGGCCACGCTGCGCGTCGAACTGCGCACCGACTCCACCAAACGTGAGGGGGCAATGCCATGAACACCATCGACGAGCTCCGCGAGGTGCTGGAACACCGGGCCGGGGTACCGGATCCGACCGGGATCATCGAGGCAGCGCGAGCCCGCGCGACGCACGTGCGGCGGCGCCGGCGGCTGACCGCCGTGGCGCTGGCCGCCGTCGTGGCCGGGGCCATTCCGGTCACGGTGGCGCAGCTGCGGACCCCCGATCCGCTGCCCGCGGCGCCACCGCCGTACCGGGAGCCGGGCGAGGCCACGCTGACCGTGCGGCCGGCGCCGGGCTTCTTCGTGCTCCGGCGCCAGATCCACGCCACCGGGCAGGACGTCGTCGTGCGGAACCTCGACTCGTCGGACCGCAGGGACGGCGGCTCGGTCACCGCCTTCGACCCGGGCACGTACGACCCGGCCTGGCTGAAGACCGGCGAGCGGATCACCGTCGGCGGGCACCCGGCGTACTACACGCTGACGGTCACCAGCCGTCCCTCCGGCCCGGCCACCGACCCGGCCGGGCGGGAGGCGATCGAGCGCAGCCGGCTGCTGGAGTCCGAGGGGGTGGCCGTGATCGGCTGGCCGGACCCGTCCGGCGCGTGGGTCGTCGTGAGCGGGGCGCGGAGCCGGGAGGACCTGCGGCAGCTGGCCGAGTCCGTGCGGATGGGGCCACCCCGGAAGGTCACCAGCCCGGTGCAGTTCGGCTGGCTGCCGGACGGGCTGCGGCTCGACTACGTCACCGCGGACGACGAGCCGGCAGGCCCGCGCTCCGTCGCTTCCTCCGCGCGGGTGGGCTTCACCGCGGAGGCCTCGCCCACGCCGCTGCAACCCGGCTCCTGGGCGGAATACCGGGACCGGGACACGGCGCTGGCGGCGGTGGTCCAGCCGAAGAACAGCCGTGGCTGGGGCGAGATGGTGGGCGGGCCGGGCGGGCCCAGCGTGCTGAGCAGCGTGCCGAGGTGGCAGACCATCGGCGGCCACCGCACCTGGTACCTGCCGGAGGGCAACCCGGACTTCGCGGTCGATTCGGGCGCGCACATGCTGGTCGAGACCGAGAAGTGCGGGGTGCTGATCACCCTCGGCGAGCCCGTGAAGATCAGTTACGCCGACCTGATCCGCACGGTGACCCAGATGACGGTCGCCGACTGCACCGACTCCGCGACCTGGACCCCGCCGCTGAAGTAGGGCGGGATCCAGGACCGGCAACGGGCCTCAGGCCGCGGACGGCCCGGTGTTGACGCGGTCGCGCACGACCTGCACCACGTGCGCGACCGCCTCGTCGACCGGTACGCCGTTGCGCTGCGAGCCGTCGCGGTAGCGGAAGGAGACCGTGCCGCCGTTGACGTCCTCGTCGCCGGCGATCGCCATGAACGGGATCTTCTGCTGCTGGGCGGTGCGGATCTTCTTCTGCATCCGGTCGTCGGAGGCGTCGACCTCGGCCCGGATGCCCTGCGCCTTGAGCTTGGCCACGAACTCGCCCAGGTAGTCGGCGTGGTCGTCGCGGATCGGGATGCCGACCACCTGCACCGGGGCCAGCCAGGCCGGGAACGCGCCTGCGTAGTGCTCGGTCAGCACGCCGAAGAAGCGCTCGATCGAGCCGAACAGCGCCCGGTGGATCATGATCGGGCGCTTGCGGGTGCCGTCTGCGGCCGAATACTCCAGCTCGAAGCGCTCCGGCAGGTTGAAGTCCAGCTGGATGGTCGACATCTGCCAGGTGCGGCCGATCGCGTCCTTGGCCTGCACGCTGATCTTCGGGCCGTAGAACGCCGCGCCGCCCGGGTCCGGCACCAGCTCCAGGCCGGACTCCTCGGCGACCCGGCGCAGGGTGTCGGTGGCCTTCTCCCAGTTCTCCTCGGTGCCGACCGACTTCTCCGGGTTGCGGGTGGACAGCTCCAGGTAGAAGTCGTCCAGGCCGTAGTCCTTGAGCAGCTGCAGCACGAAGGTGAGCAGCGAGGTCAGCTCGGCCTCCATCTGCTCCTCGGCGCAGAAGATGTGCGCGTCGTCCTGGGTCATGCCGCGGACCCGGGTCAGGCCGTGGATCACGCCGGACTTCTCGTACCGGTAGACCGTGCCGAACTCGAACATCCGCAGCGGCAGCTCGCGGTAGGACCGGCCGCGGGACCGGAAGATCAGGTTGTGGAACGGGCAGTTCATCGGCTTGAGGTAGTAGTTCGCGCCCTCCATCTCCATGGGCGGGAACATGCCGTCGGCGTACCAGTCGAGGTGGCCGGAGGTCTCGAACAGGTTGGCCTTGGTGATGTGCGGGGTGTTGACGAAGGCGTAGCCGGCCTCCTCGTGCTTGGCCCGCGAGTAGTTCTCCATCTCCCGGCGGATGATGCCGCCCTTGGGGTGGAAGACCGGCAGGCCCGAGCCGAGCTCCTCGGGGAAGGAGAACAGATCAAGGTCGGCGCCGAGCTTGCGGTGGTCGCGGCGGGCGGCCTCCTCGAGCAGCTTCAGGTACGCCTTGAGCTCGTCGCGGGTCGGCCACGCGGTGCCGTAGACCCGCTGCAGCTGCGGGTTCTTCTCACTGCCACGCCAGTACGCCGCGGCGCTGCGCATCAGCTTGAACGCGCCGATCATGCGGGTGGTCGGCAGGTGCGGGCCGCGGCACAGGTCGCCCCAGACCCGCTTGCCGTCCTTGTCGATGTTGTCGTAGTGGGTCAGCCCGCCGGCGCCGACCTCCATGACCTCGGCGTCGTCGACCTCGCCCTTGATGTCGACGAGCTCCAGCTTGTACGGCTCGGCCGCCAGCTCCACCTTGGCCTCGTCGAGGGAGCCGTACTCGCGGCGGCGGAAGGTCTGGCCGGACTTGACGATCTCCTGCATCCGCTTCTCGACCTTGGCCAGGTCTTCCGGCACGAACGGCTTGGCCACGTCGAAGTCGTAGTAGAAGCCGTTCTCGATCGGCGGGCCGATGCCGAGCTTGGCCTCCGGGAAGATGTCCTGCACGGCCTGGGCCAGCACGTGCGCGGTGGAGTGGCGCAGCACGTTGAGCCCGTCCGGCGAGTCCAGCCGCACCGGGGTCACCTCGGTGTCCAGCTCGGGCGCCCAGTCGAGGTCCCGCAGCCGGCCGCCCGGGTCACGCACCACCACGATCGCCTTGGGACCGTTGGCGGGCAGGCCGGCGGCGGCCACCGCGTCGGCCGCCGTCGTCCCGGCCGGGACGACCAGGGCCTCGGCGGAAGATGGTGCAGACACGGTGGTTCTCCTTCACGTCATGTACGGGGAATTCAACGTCGATGCTAGTAGGTGCGCCGACTCATATTTCGCGCGACGCGGCCACCCACTCGGGCAGCGGCTCCCGCGCGGCCAGCCACGCCGGAGGGATTCCCGCCACGCCGGTGCGCGCCGCGACGATCCCGCCGGCCATCGCCGCGGTGGTGTCCACGTCGCCGCCCGCGGTCACGCACGCGGTGATCGCCCCCGGATAGTCGTCCAGGTGCCGCGCGGCGACCCAGATCGCGAAGGGCACCGAGTCCTGGGCCATCGCGCGGCTGCCGGTGCCCAGCTCGTACGCGGCCTCGGCGGGGTGGGTGAGCCGCCGGGCGGCGAGCAGGCCGTCCCGTACCCGGCCGTCCGGGGTGTGCGCGGCGACCGCGCCGAGCAGGTCGGGCACGTCGCTGCCGAGCCGGGAGGCGGCCGCCACGGCGGCGGCCACGGTCACCGCCACTCCCCCGGCGATGCCCTCGGGATGGGCGTGGGTGACCTCGGCCGCCCGGGCCCCCTGGGCGGCGGCGTGCGCCAGCGAGTCGGCGTGCCAGGCGCCGAGCGGGGCCGCGCGCATCGCGGCGCCGTTGCCGGCCGAACCCTGCCCGTCGAACGCCGCGGCGGACGCGATCGGCCACGGGGTGCCCTCGCGGATCAGCCGGAGCATCACCACGGCGCCCGGGCCGTAGCCGCGGTAGGCGTCGAAGTGCCGGCCGAGCAGGTCGGCGAGCAGGTCACGGTCGAGGGTGAGCTCGTCACTGCCGGTCAGCGCCTCGACCAGGCAGCAGGCTTCCTCGGTGTCGTCGGTCCACGGCCAGGGCGGCGTGGGCAGGTCACCGCGGACGAGGTCGGCGGCGGAGTGGCCGGGGACAAAATACTGTGCGCCGAGCGCGTCGCCGACCGAGAGGCCGGCCAGGCTGTCGGCGGCGAGAGCGAGACGGGTGGCGGGAAAGAGTGTGAAAGTCATCGGTGCGGACATGCTACCGCCTCGATAAAACCGTCACTCTGAGTGATTGACGGATGCCTGTGGATGACGGATTCGGTATGGCTTGCCAAGGGCAGTACCTTCTCCACATGGCCACGGTGTTGCTCGTCGAGGACGATCACGTCGTGCGTGGCGCCATGCTCCGCTCGCTGGCCGACCGGGGACACGCCGTGCACGCGGTCGGCACCGCCCTGGACGCCCTGCGCCGCGTCGCGGCCGAGACCCCCGATCTGGTGGTGCTCGACCTCGGCCTGCCCGACCTGGACGGCTCGGACGCGCTGCGCATGCTGCGCGGCATCACCGACGTCCCGATCATCATCGCGACCGCGCGCGACGACGAGCAGACCGTGGTGCGGCTGCTGCGCGCCGGCGCCGACGACTACATGGTCAAGCCGTTCACCGGCGCCCACCTCGACGCCCGCATCACCACGGTGCTGCGCCGCGTCGGCCGGGCCAGCCGGACCGCCCAGCCCGCCGTGCACGAGGTCGGCGAGCTGCGGGTGGACATCGGCGAACGCAGCGCCAGCCTGGCCGAGCAGCCGCTGGCGCTGACCCGCAAGGAATTCGACCTGCTGGCGTACCTGGCCGCCCGCCCGGGCCGGGTCGTGTCGCGCCGTGAGCTGTTGGAGGAGGTATGGCGACAGCCGTCAGTCGGCGAGGACCAGACGATCGACGTGCATCTGTACTGGCTACGTCGGAAACTGGGCGAATCCGCGGCGAAGCCTCGTTACCTGCGCACCGTGCGGGGGGTCGGATTCCGGTTGGTGGCGCCGGACTGAGGGCGCGGCTGGCCTACGTCAGCGCCGCCACCACCACCATCGCCG
The DNA here is from genome assembly GCF_044465625.1 of Actinoplanes sp. NPDC049599. Taxonomy (NCBI): domain Bacteria; kingdom Bacillati; phylum Actinomycetota; class Actinomycetes; order Micromonosporales; family Micromonosporaceae; genus Actinoplanes; species Actinoplanes sp. NPDC049599. The sequence continues at coordinate 184,078 of NZ_JBITLX010000013.1, read as the reverse complement.
CTCTCGCGTTCCTCGTCCCGCTGGGCTGGGAGCTGCGCGAGGACCACCGGGATCACGCCATGTCCGCCGCCGAGCAGCGCAGCGCGCTGGTCGCCGGAGCCATCGCGGCCGGGGCGAACAAAAAAACCGTCGACGCGGCCGTGGCCGGCGCCGGCGGCGCGCTGGTCGTGCACCCACCGGAGACGGTCAGCAACACCCGGGTCGGCGCGGACGACATCCTCGACGCCGCCAAGGGCACCGAGGCGCTGATCATCGAGGCGGACGACGGCCTGGTCCGGCTGGAGCCGGTGCGGGTCGGCGAGAAGACCTCGGTGGTCGAGGCGTTCGTCACCGACGAGGAGCTCGGCGCGGGCACCGCCCGCGACTGGTGGATCCTGCTCGGCATCATGCTGGGCCTGGTGCTGGGCTCGGTGATCGTGGTGGACCGGCTGGCCCGCGGCGCGGTGGCCTCGGTGCGCAACCTGGTGCACGCGGCGATGGCCGTCGGCGGCGGCGACCTGGGCGTGCGCATCCAGCCCTCCGGCCCGCGCGAGCTGGCCGAGGCCGGGTACGCGTTCAACCGGATGGCCGACCGGCTGGTCACCTCGCGCACCAGCGAGCGGGAGCTGGTCGCCGACCTGTCGCACCGGCTGCGCACCCCGCTGACCGTGCTGCGCCTGGACGCCGAGGCGCTCGACCCCGACGACACCCACATCGGTGAGTTCTCCGCCGCCGAGCTGGACCGGCGGCGCGGCATCCGGCGCATCCGGCAGGCCATCGTCACCCTGGAAGGCGAGGTCGACCAGCTCATCAACACCACCCGGCAGGCCGTCGCGGCACAGGTCGCGGCGCCCGAGGAGGGGCTGTGCGACGCCAGCGAGGTGGTCCGCGACCGGATGGTCTTCTGGTCCGCGCTCGCCGGCGACCAGGACCGCCAGTACCGGGTGGTCGGCGCGCACCTGCGCATCCCGGTGCCGGTGGCCCGGGCGGAGCTGGCCGCGGCGCTGGACGCCGTGCTCGGCAACGTGTTCCGGTACACCCCGCAGGGCACCGCCTTCGAGGTGGGCATCAGCCGCCGGGACGGCTGGGTCGCGGTGCGCGTCGACGACGCCGGCCCGGGCATCGACGACCCGGAGAAGGCGCTGCGCCGCGGCGAGAGCGACCAGGGCTCGACCGGTCTGGGCCTGGACATCGCGCGGCGGGCGGCGCAGGCCACCGGCGGCTCGGTGAGCCTGGACCGGGCCGCGATGGGCGGGGCCAGCGTGGTCATGCTGCTGGCGGACGCCGAGGCGGCGCCGAAACAGGTGAACCGCTTCGGCCTGGTCGGCCGGCTGGCCCGGGAACGCGATCCGGTCAAGCGCAAATGGCCCCATCAACGCACGGAGGACGGCTAGAAAACGGCCTGACCGCACCGCCCCTCGCGAAACAACCCGGACGGTACAACGATTGCTTAGATCTGCATTAAAGGCGTTCCCCTGGCGCTCGCGGCCTGGCACGCTCTACCCCGATCCCATCCGGCCTGCCGGGCCGCAGCCAGAGGCACGACCCCACACCACGGCCCCGGCAGGCCACCCCGCGGTGGGAGGTGGTCACCCCATAACCCCCTCCCACCGCGCCCCCGCAGTCCGAGGAGCTGGTTTGTCCACCCACCGACGTCCCGCGCCACGGGGGGAAGCGCCGTCCAGCCGGCGGCGGTCCACCCCCGACCGCGGACGACGACGGGCCGGCCCGCGCACCCACCGGCTGCTGCCGTTCCTGCTGGGCATCGGGATGCTGGGCATCGGCGGCGTGGTCGGGCCCAGCGTGATCAACGGCGGCTGGACCGGTGACGACGGCGGCCAGGACGGCGAGCGGATCACCTACGCCGCCAAGCCGGCCGACAACCCGGGGCTGGGCCTGGTCTACTTCGGGCTGAAGCCGGGCGGCCGGGACTCGCTCTGCGTGGGCGTCTACGAGCTGGACGAGGAGACCTGCACCCACGGTCCCGACCCGGCGCCGGCCGGGCTCAAGGTGACCCGCGACGTCGCCCCGATCACCGCCAAGGTGCCCGAGCCGGCGGAGCCCAAGCGCGAGACCGCGGCCGTGCCGCCGGATGCCGAGATCGTCCGCGACCAGGGCGGCAGTTCGCTGTCGCCCGGCGCCCCCGCGCTGATCCCGGACGCGGCGCCCGGCCAGGCCGACTTCATCATGGGCGCCCACGACGTGGCCTGCGAGGGCGACGGGCGCACCGGCAAGCGTGTCCAGGTGCTCTACCTGCACGAGTTCGGCACCCCGAGCCGCTACACCGACTTCCTCGGCTCGATGCGCACCTGGTCGGCCGGCGTCGACCAGATCTTCGACGCCAGCGCGGCCGAGACCGGCGGCTCGCGGCACGTGCGCTTCGTGACCACGCCGCAGTGCCGGGTCGACATCGCCGAGGTGCAGGTGCCGGAGGCGGCGCTGGAGTCGTTCACCGGCAACATCGACGCGCTGCAGACGCTGGGCTACAACCGTACGGACCGGAAATACCTGATCTTCGCGGACACCAACGTGTACTGCGGCATCGGCACCTTCGTCGCGGACAAGCGGCCCGGGCTGGGCAACCGCAACAACGGCGGGCCCTCGTACGGCCGGGTCGACGCGGGCTGCTGGAGCTCGGTGGCCGCGGCCCGCGAGGTCACCCAGATGCTGGGCGCCCGGCTGCAGGACTCGCCGAACTCCACCGGCGCCGGCAGCTGCACCGACGACTTCGACCTGATGTGCACCGAGGACCGGTCCGGCACGGCCCTGCGCACGGTCTGCCCGAAGAAGCACGAGAACCGCCTCGACTGCGGGCACGACGACTACTTCCACACCGACCCGCAGGCCAGGAGCTACCTGGCGGAGAACTGGAACGTGGCGCAGAGCGAGTTCCTGCTGCGCAGCGACGGCGGCGACGACATCCCCGACGCCCCGGGCCCGGCCGCGGTGGAGCCCGACGCGACCCCGCGGGCCACCCCCGCCACCGAGGCGACCAAGGCGCCCGCCCCCGGCGTGCCGGTTCCGGGCGCCAGCGGCGGTGACGCCTCCGACGGCGGCGGCGACGGTGTCCCGCCCGGTTCGGCCCCCGGCGCCGTCGCGCCCGGCGTCCCGGCCCCGACGACCGGCGCTCCCGACCCGAACGGCGCGGCCCCGGCCGCCGTGCCCACCGCCCCGGCAGCGGCCCCGGCCGTCCAGGCGGTGCTCGAGGTCCGCGAGCCCAACAGCACGTCCGTACGGCTCACCTGGAGCGCCGCGGCGCCCAAGGCCCGCTACGACGTGGAGGTGGACGGGGTGAAGATCGCGACCACCGTGGCCACCCGAGCCAAGCTGATCGGGTTGCGCCCGGACGCCAAGTACCAGGTGACGATCCGCAGCGTGAACGGCTACCTGGCCAAGGCGGCGGCCCAGTCGGCGCCGGCGGCCCGGCCCGCGGCGAACGCCTGGTTCGTGCTGACCAACTCGCTGACCGGCGGCGCGGCCGACCTGTACGCGGCCCGGACGGCGAACGGCACGCCGGTGACCCTGGGCGGCCCGGACGGCGACTCGCAGCAGCAGTGGAAGCTGGTGCCCGCCTCGGGTGGCTCGTTCTCGCTGCAGTCGCGGGCCACCGGCAAGTGCGTGGTGCCGCTGGACGGCAACCCGGTGGCGGGCGCGCCGCTCGTGCAGGGCGACTGCACGTCGGCCGACAGCGGCCGGTGGTCACTGTTCGCCACCGACCACGGCTTCAGCCTCCGCACCACCGCCGGCGGCCTGGTCGCCGGCGTGGGCAGCCAGCGCTTCGGCGCGTCCCGGCTGCTCGTCCTGCAGCAGCCGGAACAGGCCCGGCACCAGAGTTGGACAGCGGTTCCCGGCTGAGATCCGGGCGAGGGGAGTGACGATGCTGGACACGGACGTACGCGTCGATCCGGAACTGGAACCGGACGAGGACCCGGGCCGGTTCAACCGGCGCCGGGCCATCCGGGTGGTGACGATCGTGGTGCTCGGCATCCTGGCCGTGCTCGCGCTCTGGCAGGAGCCGCTCTACGCGGGCTTCCGGGGCCCCGGCTACTGAGCCGTGGCGGCGTAGTCGTCGATCTCGGTCAGCAGCCGTGACTTGCCGGCCGCCGGCAGGAACGACGCCTGCACGGCGGCGCGGGCCAGCCCGGCCACCCCGGTGGCGTCCAGGCCGAGCAGGCGGGCGGCCACCGCGTACTCCTCCTCCAGCGTGGTGCCGAACATCGGCGGGTCGTCGGAGTTGATGGTGACCGGCACGCCCGCGGCGACCAGCGTCGCCAGCGGGTGCTCGTTGATGCCCGGCACGGCCCGGGTCCGCACGTTGGAGGTCGGGCAGACCTCCAGCGGCACCTCGTGCTCGGCCAGGTAGGCCATGAGCTGCGGGTCCCGGGCGGCGGCGATGCCGTGCCCGATGCGCTCGGCGCCCAGGTCGCGCAGCGCGTCCCAGATGGTCTGCGGCCCGGTGGTCTCGCCCGCGTGCGGGACGCTGTGCAGCCCGGCCGCGCGGGCCTTGTCGAAGTACGGCTTGAACTGCGGCCGCGGCACCCCGACCTCGGGCCCGCCCAGGCCGAAGCTGACCAGCCCGGCGGGCTGCTCGTCGAGCGCGATCCGCAGCGTCTCCTCGGCGGCGCCCAGGCCGGCCTCGCCCGGGATGTCGAAGCACCAGCGCAGCTCGACGCCGAAGTCGGCGGCCGCGCGGGCCCGGGCGTCCTCGATGGCCGCGCAGAACGCCGGCGCCGCGATCCCCCGCCGCACGTGCGAGTACGGCGTCACGGTCAGCTCGGCGTATCGCACCTGCTGGCGGGCCAGTTCGCGGGCCACCTCGTAGGTCAGCGTCCGGACGTCCTCGTCGTCGCGGATCAGGTCCACCACGCTCAGGTACACCTCGATGAAGTGGCCGAAGTCGCGGAACGCGAAGTAGTCGGCCAGCGCCGCCGGGTCGGCCGGCACCGGAGTGTCACCCTCGTGCCGGGCCGCCAGCTCGGCGACGATCCGCGGCGACGCCGAGCCGACGTGGTGCACGTGCAGCTCGGCCTTCGGCAACCGGGCGATGAACGAGGTCAGGTCGGTCAACTTTCTCCCCCTAGGCGATGGTCGCCACCGCGAAGATCCGGCGGAACGGGAACGCCACGTACCCGTTGCGGGCAGGGTATTCCGCCGCCAGCGTGGCACCGAGCGCGGCCCGGAAGCCGCGCCACGCCGGTTCCGCCAGCGCGGCTTTCACCGGCCGCAGCGCGGTGCCCTCCAGCCAGCGCAGCACCGGGTGCTCGGGGCCGGAGTCGGGCAGCAGGTGCACGTACGTGGTCTCCCAGGCGTCCACCGCCGCGCCGGCGGCGACCAGCAGCGCGGCATAGCCGGCGGCGTCGTCCACGGGCGCCTCGCGCACGATCTCGCCCACGGTGTCGGCGTAGCCGTCGCTGCGGGCCAGGGCGCGCAGGGCGCGGTGCGAGGGGGCGCCGAAGTTGCCGGGGACCTGCATGGCGAACCAGGCGCCGGCGGGCAGCGCGCGGATCCACCGGTCCAGCAGCGTGCGGTGCTCGGGCACCCACTGCAGCACCGCGTTGGTGACGACCACGTCGGTGTCCGGCGCCGGCTGCCAGTCGCGGACGTCGGCCACCGCGTACTCGACCGGGGTGGCCAGGGCGCGGGCCTTGGCGATCATCTCCGGGGACGAGTCGAGGCCGGTGATCCGGGCCGCCGGCCACCGTTCGGCGAGGCCGGCGGTGAGCTCCCCGGAGCCGCAGCCGAGGTCGGTGACCGCCCGGGGCTTCTCCGCGCCGATCCGGGCGACCAGGTCGTGGAACGGGCGCGAGCGTTCGTTGCCGAACCGGTGGTACACGGCGGGATCCCACATCACAGTCCTCCAAACCGTACGTACGTCTTGTTGCAGCGTACCAGCGGCGGACTAGGCTCGGCGGCGTGGAAAATCGCAGCTTTGCCCGCATGGGCCGCACCGTCGGCGTGATCGGCCTCGGCGCCTGGCAGCTCGGCGCCGACTGGGGCAGCGTCAGTGAGGACGACGCCCTGGCCACCCTCGGCGCCGCGGTGGACGCCGGGGTGACCTTCATCGACACCGCCGACGTCTACGGCGACGGCCGCAGCGAGCAGGTCATCGGCACGTTCATCAGGGACAAGCCCCAGCTCACCGTCGCGACCAAGATGGGCCGCCGGCTGCCGCAGGAGCCGGGCAACTACACCCTCGACAACTTCCGGGCCTGGACCGACCGGTCCCGGGCCAACCTGGCCGTCGACACCCTCGACCTGGTGCAGCTGCACTGCCCGCCCACCCCGGTGTTCTCCACCGAGGCCGTCTACGACGCCCTGGACACCCTGGTCCAGGAGAAGCGCATCGCCGCCTACGGCGTCAGCGTCGAGAAGGTCGACGAGGCCCTGGCGGCCATCGCCCGGCCGGGCACCGCGAGCGTCCAGATCATCCTGAACGCGCTCCGGCTCAAGCCGCTGGAACAGGTGCTGCCCGCGGCCGCAGCGGCCGGCGTCGGCATCATCGCCCGGGTCCCGCTGGCCAGCGGCCTGCTCTCCGGCCGCTACGACGAGCACACCACGTTCAGCGCCGACGACCACCGCACCTACAACCGGCACGGCGAGGCCTTCGACATCGGCGAGACCTTCTCCGGCGTCGACTTCGGCACCGGGCTCGAGGCCGTCCGGCGGCTGCTCCCGCACGTGCCGGCGGAGGCCACCATGGCGCAGTTCGCGCTCCGCTGGATCATCGACCAACCGGCGGTCACCGTGGTCATCCCGGGCGCCCGCAACGCCGACCAGGCCCGCGCCAACGCGGCCGCCGCGGCCCTGGCGCCACTGAGCGCCGAAGCCCACGAGGCGGTCCGGTCCGTCTACGCCGAGCTGATCCGGCCGCAGGTCCATGACCGCTGGTGAGGGCGCACCGATGAAGGGCTGGCTGTGGCTCACCCTGGGCCTGCTGGGCGTCGTGCTGGGCGTGCTGTGGACCGCCCAGGGGCTGGACCTGCTGGGCGGCAGCGTGATGAGCGGCGTGACGATCTGGGCGATCATCGGGCCGGTCGTGGCGGTCGCCGGGCTGGTGCTGATCGTGCTGGGGGTCCGGATCCGGGCCCGGAGCAAGCAGCAACCCTAGGTCGGCGGCGGGGGCCGGGGCGGCTGCTCCGGGGCGTTCGACTATGTCGCGGCCTCGGCCAGACTCGGCCCAGCTCGACCGGGCTCAGCTCGACCGGGCTCAGCTCGACCGGGCTCAGCTCGACCGGGCTCAGCTCGACCGGGCTCAGCTCGACCGGGCTCAGCTCGGCTCGGCTCGGCCGGGCTCGGCTCAGCTCCGCCGGGTGACAAGTCCGGCTCTCGGGTCGCCGGCGCGGCTTGCCTGGCTCTGTCTCCTCGGGACGGACGCGCCAGGGTGCCGGCCTGACGTCGCGCTGTCCGTGCTGATGGAGGGCGCTCCTGAGCACGGTTCCACTGTGACTCCCGCGCTCGGTCATCCCGCGCGCCGGGCTGGCCTCGTCGGAATCGGCGCCACCGCGTCGATCGGGCCGGCCCGGGCTTCTCGCGGCGTGGCTGCTCCCGGCTACCTCTTGGAGCACGTAGCCGAGTGCCGACCCGCGACCCGGCGCGGGACAGCCCGCAGCCGCCACCCCGTCAGCCCACGGCCCAGCAGCCACCGCCACACGCAGCCGCACCCCACGTAGCCCCGCAGTGCCCGCCGCCGCGCAGCACGCAACGAGCCAGCGCACGGCCCACCGCCACGCAACCGGCCGCCTGCCGCCCACCGCCAAGCAGCCGCCTACCGCCACACAGCCGCCCACCTGCCGCCTACCGCCACACAGCCGCCCACCTGCCGCCCACCGCCACACAGCCGCCCACCTGCCGCCCACCGCCACACAGCCGCCCACCTGCCGCCCGCCGCCACACAGCCGCCCACCTGCCGCCCGCCGCCACACAGCCGCCCGCCCGCCGCCCGCCGCCGCACAGCCGGCCGCGCGCATCGCCATGGCCCGCGCTGCCGCCCACAACCCACCACGCCCCGCCCGCCCATAAGCCGTGCAATCTCGCACCGCCGCGGATCTCCGCACAGTCGCCCGCTCGCCCGCAGCCCGCCCCGCACCGCCACCCGCAGCCCACGGCACTGCCGCCGCTCGCCGCGGTAGCTGGGAGCAGCGAACGAGCACGGCCCGCCGTAGGAGCGACCCCCCGTGCGCGCTCCAGAGGGCGATATGGGCGATTCACCCAGGCCGTGAGTGGATGTTGTCGATTTCTGGTCAGGTCCTAACCCGTGTGCTCCAAGATCTGCAGTAGTTGAGGGCAACGGACCCGCCCGGGGGGCAAAAAGGGGTTGAATGTGCGATTTGCACATCAGTAGTGGCTCATCGCCCCGGCGTGATCAATTGCCCTACCGATGGCCAGTAGCGCTATGGGCGGCGGCGCACTGCAGCCAGCAGGACGCAGGCCGGACAATGAGCGCCGGGCCACAGGCGCCAGTGCGCCCGGCCGCAGGCACCGAACCGCATGCGCCACGGATACCGCGGGCTACAGGCGCCGAGCCGCAGACGCCGGGCGGGGTCCGGGCTCCGGACGGCGAGCCGCAGACGCCGGGCGGGGTCCGGGCTCCGGACGGCGAGCCGCAGACGCCGGGCGGGGTCCGGGCGGCGGGCGCTGGCCGGGCGGCAGACGCCGGGCGCTGGGCGCTGGGCCGGGCGGCAGACGCCGGGCGGCAGACGCCGGGCGGCAGACGCCGGGCGCTGGGCGCTGAACCGGCGCCGACCGGCAACCCTCCGGCGCGACCCCCAGCTGCGACCTCGAACCATGCCGACCCGACCCGAGGACAGAAAAACCCCGCATCCCTCGAAGCTGGGATGCGGGGTCACTCAGGCTGATCTCCGCCAGGCGATCAGCGGCCGACGTCGCCGCCGGCTGGATGGTCTCAGAGCGGGCGAACCTGCTCCGCCTGCGGGCCCTTCTGGCCCTGGGCGATCTCGAACTCGACCCGCTGGTTCTCTTCCAGACTGCGGTAGCCGCTCGTCTGGATGGCCGAGAAGTGGACGAACACGTCAGCACCCCCGCCATCGACGGTGATAAAGCCGAAGCCCTTGTCTGCGTTGAACCACTTCACGGTTCCCTGCGCCATGCTGAACTCTCCTTCTGAAAATGCCGGCCCGGTGATGCGGGGCCGATGGTCGTCTCCGCGTAAGCGGCCGCCGCGAGGGGCGACGTTTCAGAAGGACGAGCCTCTGAACCACGTACACAAAAACTGGCCACACTGTACCCGAAGAACCAGCCCGAAAGCTGCCCCTCAGGCGAATCCCGTCGACTCCGACAGAACCGCAAAAGGCCTTCGACACCGCTTGAGCGGCGCCGAAGGCCTAGACCAACGTCTATGTACGCGGGCGGATCAGTCCGGCCATTCGCCGGTGATCTTGCGAACGCCCGCGGCGCCGCCCCGATCGACGAGCGCTTTCACCGTCGCGAAGATGGCACCCTGCAATGCCGCCGCGGCGATGATCTCGCCCCAGCCGCGGTCCTCGTCGGTGGCGTTCGGGGCGTCGTCGTCGCCGGAGGCGATCTTCCAGAGCTCCTTGAAGACGAAGCCCGCGATGGCGCCCGCGCCGATGCCCAGCAGCAGGCCGACCGGCTTGTACGCCACCTTCTGCAGCTTCTTGCTCACTTACGCCTCCCGCGGACGATCAGGATGATGCCCACCAGCGCGACACCGGCCGCGAGCACGGCGGCGAACGGGACCGGGTTGCGCCGCACCTGGGTGCGCGCCTCCTGGGCCTTGTCCAGCACGCCCGACTCCTTGACCTTCTCCAGCGCGCCGGACTCCTTGACCTTGTCACCGGCCTGCGCGGTGGCGGTGCGGACCTTCTCGGAGGCGGCACCGACCGCGGCGGCCGCGACCTCGCGGACCTTGCCGGTGGCGTCGTGCACCTGCGCCCGGGCCTTCTGCTTGGTCAGCTCGACCTGCTCCTTGGCCCGGGCCTTGACGTCCGCCTTGGCCGCGAGGGCCTGGACCGTCTCACCGAGCTCGGCGCGGGTCTGTTTGATGTCCTCGCGCAGGGCTGCCACATCGGGCTTGCCCCCGGTGGACCCGTTCTTGTCTGTCATGCCCGGCTCCTGCTCCTGATCGCGTGCTTGACCTCGTCCACGTCCGCCTTCGCGCTGGCGATGGCGTCGCTGGGCTCCGGAGGGACAGCCTTGGTGACCTGCTTCTTGCCGAGCAGCGCCAGCACACCGGCCCCGGCGAACAGCACCACGGTGATGATCAGCGCGGCCAGCCACAGCGCCAGGAACAGGTCGAGGACGATGATCAGCGTGGCGAACAGCGCGCCGACGCCGTACAGGGCCAGCACCCCGCCGCCGCCGAACAGTCCCACCCCGATGCCGGCGTGCTTGCCTTTCTCGGCGAGCTCCGCCTTAGCGAGGGCGATCTCATCCTTGACCAGGCGAGAGATCTGCTCGCTCGCCTTCTGTACCAATTCCGAGGTGGACTGGTCGGTCCCCGGACGGACCGGGCTACCGTTCAGGACATCGGCCATGGTGTCCTCCTTTCCCAATGAAGCCACTATGCCCTGCGCAGGGCCCCGTCAATCCTCGCCTTTCCGGGCGGGAATTACTGCCGCATACCGGACGCGGCGGGAGTGATCTGCTCGTCGGGGCCGCTGAAGGCCACCGCGCGCTCGTCGCCGTCGCCCGCTCCGCTGAAGACCCGGGCGTCCTCGCCGGCCTCCGCCTCGCCGGCCGGCCGGTGCGCGACCGCCGGCGCGGGGGCGTGCTCCCCCTGCGCCACGTCGGCGCGCAGCCGCGGCAGCGAGTCCCGCCGGTGCTCGAAGACCCAGGCCACCAGGCGCTCGCGCACCAGGCAGCGCAGGTCCCACAGGGAACCGGCGTCGTGCGCGCTGACCAGGGCGCGGAGCCGGATCATGCCGCCGGTCGCCTCGGTCACCTGCAGGACGCAGACCCGGCCGTCCCACAGCTCGGTGCCCTCGCAGACGGCGCGCAGCTCGGCGCGCATCGGCTCGACCGGCGCCGACCAGTCCACGTCGATCTCCGCGGTGCCCAGCACCGCGGAGCCGGTCCGGGTCCAGTTCTGGAACGGCTTGGTGGTGAAGTACGAGGTCGGCAGGATCAGCCGGCGGTCGTCCCAGATCTGCACCGCGACATATGTCAGGGTCAGCTCCTCGATCCGGCCCCACTCCCCCTCGACGACCACCACGTCGTCGATGCGGACCGCGTCGCTGAAGGCGAGCTGCAGGCCGGCGATGAGGTTGCCCAGCGTGCTCTGCGCGGCCAGCGCGGCGATGACGCTGATCAGGCCGGCCGAGGCGAGCAGGCTGGCGCCGAGTGCGCGCACGTCCGGGAAGGTCATCAGCATGACCCCGGCGGTCAGCACCACGATGCCGGCGACCGTGACCCGGCGCAGCATCACCACCTGGGTCTTGACCCGGCGGGCCTTCATGTTGTCCGGCACGTCGACCCGCCAGCGGGCCAGCGCGACGTCCTCCAGCACCAGCAGCAGCGCGGCGACCAGCCAGGCGATGGCCGCTATCACCAGCAGCACCAGCGCGTGCAGCACCCCGGCCCGGCCGGGGAAGGGACCGGCGAAGCCGCGGACGGCCTGCTGCACGGCGAAGACGGTGACGGTGGCCAGGAACGGCTTGTGCGCCGTGGCCGCCAGGTCGGTGAGCAGGGGCGAGCGCCGGCCGAGTCGTTTGACGACCCAGTGCACGGCCTCGACGAGAACAACGGCGGAGCCCGCCGCGATCACGACGGCGAGCAGGGCTGCGAGCAGGCTGGTCACGGATTCCCTCTCCAGATCTCAGGGTTTCGTCGCCAGCGCTCCAGCATGCCCTGCCCGCCTGTGCGAACCACGCCGTACCACCCGGTTCACGGCTTGGTGTGCGTCACACCTTGCGGTAGCGCGCCTGCGAGAAGCAGTAGACCCCGAAGGCGGCGATGCCCAGGGCGACCAGGCCCAGCAGCCACGGACCGTACGACTGCTCGGCGAGCAGGCGCAGCGCGGCGTCGAGCCCGCGGGCCTTCTCCGGATCGTAGGTCACGGCCGCGGCCACGATCAGGCCACCGGCGATCGCATAGGCGACACCCTTGGCGGAGTAGCCGGCGACGCCGAGGCGGCGGGTGGTCTTGCGCACGGTCGGGTTCATCTGCTGGGTGTTGAGGTGCTTCTCGAACTTCTTCGTCACGCCGTAGACGACCAGGCCGATGCCGACGCCGACCACCACGAGGCCGATCAGCCCGACGAGCCAGCGACCGCCGGTGTTGGACATCAGGCTGGAGGCGCCCTTCTCCTGGCTGTCGCCGGTCGAGGCGTTCGCTCCCTGCAGCACCTTGACGGCGATCCAGGCGAACGACAGGTAGATGACGGTCCGGGCGCCGGAGACGACCCGCTCGGCGATCGCCTCCTTGTCCTGCGGGCCGCTCTCGCCGATCGCGGCCTCGAAGGCCTGCCAGACCGCCAGGGCGATCATGCCGATGACCGCGATGACAAGCATGGTCTTACCGAACGGCTTGCCGGCCAGGCTCTGCAGGGCGCCGGACTGGTCGCTCTCGCCCTTGGAGTCGCCGAGTGCCACCTGCAGCGCGAGCCAGGCGAAGAGCAGGTGGATGACGCCGTAGACGATGAATCCGCCGCGGGCGAGGTATTCGAGGGGTTTGCTGTCGGCAGCACGCGATGCGGTGCTCCGGGCTTGCTGGGTGGCAGACATGTCGTCCAGATTGACCTGGGACAACATTTTTGAAACCTGCCACCCGTGCCACCCGGGGGTGCTAGCGGGAGACCACGAAGCCCACGTTGTCCGCGGTGATGCTGTCCAGCGAGACCTGCAGGCCACCGACGTTCACGGCCTGCTGCCCCTTGGTCAGCTGGACCTCCTCGCCGGCCACCTCGAGGGTGACCGTGTTGGCGTCCGCGCTGACGAACTTGGCCTCCACGCCGAGCACGCTGGCGCTCGCGCTGGTGCTGCGTTCCAGGGTCACGGTGCACTGGTCCAGGCCGCAGTCGACGTTGTCGCTGCTGCACCCGGACAGCAGGGTCAGACCGAGGACGGCAGAGGTGAACAGGGCGGCGATACGCGGTGCTGCGGTGTTCATCACCCGATCAACAGTACGGGCTGCGAGCCACCCTAGGCTGGCACCATGGACGTCACCGTGCAGGACAACCCCGAGCGCCGGCGTTTTGAGATCCGGCTGGACGGCGAGGTCGCCGGGTTCGCCGACTACCGGATGCGCGACGGCGCCGTGGTGATCGTGCACAGCGAGGTGGACCGCGCACACCGTGGCAAGGGCCTGGGCGGCGTGCTGGCGAAGCAGACCCTGGACACCCTGCGCGAGCGCGCCGAGCAGGTCGTGCCCGCCTGCCCGTTCTTCGCGCAGTACGTCGCGGACCACCCCGAGTACGACGACATCGTCGTCAAATGACGCTCAGGCCGCCAGCGCCTGCGCGGCCGGCACCGAGCTGCCGGCGATGATCTCGGCGGCTGCCTGACCGCAGGCCCGGGTGGCCCCGTAGGTCGCCAGGTGCACCCCGCCGCTGACCGTGACCGGCACGCCCATCTCCACCACGATCGCGTCCGGGCGGGCCGCCAGCGTGCGCCGCAGCGCGTCGGCGATCCACGGGTGCCGGTGCACGTCCCGCACCACCAGCACCAGCGGCCGGCCGTCGGCGCCGGCCAGGATCGGGGCGGCCGGGTCGGGCAGCCCGGTCAGGTCGTCGGCACCGAGCCGCACCGCGGTGGTGCCGGGCAGCAGCAGCCCCAGCGGCGCGCCCACACCCCACGGCGTCTCGGCGCCGATGGCGATGTTGCGCGGCGGGGTGAACTCGACCACGTGCGCCGGGCCGGTCAGCGGCAGCGCGGGGGCGGCCACGGTGGTGGTGATCTTGACAGCGCGCCGGGCGGCGGCCTGGCCGACCACCGAGCCGCCGATGACGGCGACCTCGTGCGCCACGGCGCCGGCGGCGTCAGCGACGGCGCGCGCGCCGATCGCGGTCTGCCGCTCCACCGTCCAGGCGGCGAGCTTGCGGACCCGCGCGGCGGCGTCGCGCAGCCGTTCCTCGCTCAGCTCGCCGCTGCGCACGGCGGCCACGATGGCGTCCCGCAGCCGCAGCGCGGTGCGCTCGTCGGCGTGGTCGCCGCCGACGCAGATGGCGTCGGCGCCGGCGGCCAGCGCCCGCACGGTCGCCCCTTCGAGCCCGTACGTGCGGCGCACGCCCTGCATCTCGATGCCGTCGGTGACGATCAGGCCCTGGAAGCCGAGCTCCTCGCGGAGCAGCCCGGTGAGGATCCGCCGGCTCAGCGTGGCGGGCAGCTCCGGGTCGTACGCGGGGACCAGCAGGTGCCCGGTCATGATCGACTGCACGCCCGCGGCGATGGCCGCGCGGAACGGCACCAGCTCGACCTCGGCGAGCCGCTCCCGGCTGCGGTCGATCACCGGTACGGCGTGATGCGAGTCGACAGCGGTGTCGCCGTGCCCCGGGAAATGCTTGGCACAGGCGGCGACGCCGGCCTCCTGCAGGCCACCGATCCAGGCCGCGCCGTGCCGGGCCACCAGGCCGGGCTCGGCGCCGAACGCCCGTACCCCGATGATCGGGTTGTCCGGGTTGCTGTTGACGTCGGTGTCCGGGGCGTAGTCCAGGGTGATGCCCGCGTGGGCCAGCTCGAGCCCCAGGTCCCGGGCGACGGCGTGGGTCAGCTCGGGGTCGTCGATCGCGCCCAGGCCCAGGTTGCCGGGCCGGGAGCTGCCGTGCCGGGACTCGAAGCGGGTGACGTCGCCGGCCTCCTCGTCGATGGCCACGATGACGTCGGGCCGCTCGGCGCGCAGCTGCGCGGTCAGCGCCGCGACCTGCGCGGGTGTCTCGACGTTGCGGGCGAACAGCGCGACGCCGCCCAGCCCTTCCGCAAGCCGGCGACGGACCCAGTCGGGCACGGTGGTGCCCTCGAACCCGGGCTGTAACACCGTCGCGGCGAGATCTGGCAAATCGCCATGATTCGGCATGTGTCCGCGTACCTCCGGTGACGACGAATACGCGCTCAGCGAGCACGTCCCCCAACGTGATCGACCGACAACCGTCATGGGCGCGGCGACGACCTATGGTCACCCAGTTCCGCGCTTTAGTCAACAAACCTTTCTATTAAGCCATCTTAAAGTGTTGACGGCCCGCTAGGATCCGAACGGTGCGAACACTGGCAGCATCCGGAGTGGACTGGTCCGAGGTGCACGCGGTCAAGCTGCTCGGCATCGCGCTGGGCGCGCTGATCCTGCTCTGGGCCATCAGACGGATGTTCGGCGGCAAATAACCGGGGTATCCGCCCGTCATGCGCATCGGATATTTCCTTTCCAGCGAGGAGTACACCCCGGCCGAGCTCATCGAGCAGGCCAAGGGCGCGGAGCGAGCCGGCTTCGCGGCCCTGTGGATCTCCGACCACTACCACCCGTGGGTCGACGCCCAGGGCCAGAGCCCGTTCGTCTGGTCCACCATCGGCGCCCTCAGCCAGGTCTGCTCGCTGCCGATCACCACGGCGGTGACCTGCCCGACCGTCCGCATCCACCCGGCGGTGATCGCTCAGGCCGCCGCGACCAGCGCGGTGCTGACCGGCGGGAAGTTCCGGCTCGGCATCGGCACCGGCGAGGCGCTCAACGAGCACATCTTCGGCGACGCCTGGCCCGAGGCCGAGGTCCGGCTGGAGATGCTGGAGGAGGCCGTCGAGATCATGCGGGAGCTGTGGAAGGGCGGCGTGGTCTCGCACCGCGGCAAGCACTACACCGTGGAGAACGCCCGGATCTACACGCTGCCCGAGCGGCCGGTCGAGATCCTCATGTCGGGCTTCGGGCCCAAGGCGACCTCGGTGGCCGCCCGCATCGCCGAGGGTTACATCAGCACCATGCCCGACGGTGAGCTGGTCAACCAGTTCCGGACGGAGGGCGGCGGCAAACGTACCTGTCAGGCGGGTTTCAAGGCTGCCTTCGCCGGCAGCGAGGAGGAGGGGGCCCGGATCGCGTACGAGAACTGGCCCAACGCCGGCGTGCCCGGCGAGCTCTCCCAGGTCCTGCCCTCGCCCAAGCACTTCGAGCAGGCGGCACAGCTGGTCACCCAGGACATGGTCAAGGCGGCGTTCGTCTGCGGCAACGATCCGGCCGCGCACCTGGAGATGATCGACAAGTACGCCCAGGCCGGCTTCGACGAGGTCTACGTCGCGAACACCGGGCCGCACTTCCAGGGCCTGTTCGACCTCTACGCCGAGCACGTGCTGCCGAAGGTCCACTAGCGTTTGCGCGCCGCGGCGGTGGGGCACAATGGCCGCTCGATGAAGCTACCCGTGTACGGCCCCCGCCTGCGCAAGGTCGCCCGCAAGCATTTCGGCTGGCCCTCCCTGCGCCCCGGCCAGTTCAAGCCCATGCGGGCTGTGCTGCGCCGCCGCGACGCCCTCGTCGTCCTGCCCACCGGCGCCGGCAAGTCGGCGATCTACCAGATCCCGGCGGTCCTGCTGCCGGGGCCGACCGTGGTGATCTCACCGCTGCTGGCCCTGCAGCAGGACCAGATCCTGGCCCTCAACGACCGCGACGACCCGGCGATCCGCGCCGTGCGGGTCAGCTCCGCGGAGACCCCGAACCAGCAGCGCGAGGCGATCCGGGAGATCAAGGAAGGCCGGGCGGAGTTCCTCTTCATCACCCCGGAGCAGCTCAGCAACCCGGAGCGGCTGGCCGAGGTGCGGGCGCTCAAGCCCGGCCTGGTCGCCATCGACGAGGCGCACTGCATCTCCATCTGGGGCAACGACTTCCGCCCGGAGTTCCTCTCCCTCGGATACCTGATCAAGGAACTCGGCCGGCCGCCGGTGCTGGCGCTGACCGCGACCGCCTCGCCGCCGATCCGCGAGGACATCATCAACCGGCTGGGCCTGCACAAGCCGGAGATCCACGTCTCCGGCCTGGACCGGGCCAACCTCTTCCTCGAGGTCGCCTACTGCCCGGACGAGGACTACCGCTGGCGCCGGCTCACCGCGCTGCTGGACGAGGCCAAGCCCCCGGGCATCGTCTACGTCGCCACCCGGCGCGCCGCCGAGGAACTCGCCGAGCGGCTCACCACGGCCGGCTACAACGCCGCGTTCTACCACGGCGGCATGGCCGGCGGCGCCCGCGAGCAGGCCCACGAGGACTTCCTCGCCGACCGGGTCGACATCATGGTGGCCACCTCGGCGTTCGGCATGGGCATCGACAAGGCCAACATCCGCTGGGTCGCGCACGTGGCCCTGCCCGACTCCCCGGACAGCTACTTCCAGGAGATCGGCCGGATGGGCCGCGACGGCGAGCCGAGCCGGGCGCTGCTGCTGTGGCGCGCCGAGGACGAGGCCATCCAGCGCTTCTTCGCCGGCGGTTCGCCGGACGTCAAGGAGCTCCGCGACCTGGCCGCCGCGCTGCGGGCCGGGCCCGCCACCAAGACCGCGCTCAAGGAGCGGACCGGCTTCGGCCCGCGCAAGCTCGGCCAACTGCTGGGCCTGCTCGAACAGGTCGGCGCGGCGGTCGCGGGCAGCACCAACAAGTGGACGGTCCCGGTCTTCGCCCCGCTGCCGGCCGCGGCGGCCGAGGCCGCCGTCGCCGAGCACGAGCGCCAGCAGGTGGTGCAGCGCTCCCGCACCGACATGATGCGGGGGTACGCGCAGAGCAACGCCTGCCGCTCGCAGACCCTGCTGGCGTACTTCGGCGAGGACCTGGCCAAGCGGTGCGGGCACTGCGACAACTGCGTCGACGGGGTGGCCGAGGAGACCGAGGAGGAGACCGGCGACGAGCCGTTCGCCGTGCACAGCACGGTGCGGCACGCCGAGTGGGGTCCCGGCATGGTGATGGGGTACGAGGA
This sequence comes from Actinoplanes sp. NPDC049599, assembly GCF_044465625.1. NCBI lineage: Bacteria > Bacillati > Actinomycetota > Actinomycetes > Micromonosporales > Micromonosporaceae > Actinoplanes > Actinoplanes sp. NPDC049599. The sequence goes on along the minus strand of NZ_JBITLX010000013.1, from coordinate 166,254 downwards.
GGATCGCATGACCGTGCTGTTCGAGGAGGTCGGCTACAAGACCCTCTCGGTGCCGGTCGTCCAGGAGAACGCGCTGCTGGTCGCTGTGCCTACCCGCGGCGGAAAACCCCAGAAAAACCTCGTTGTGAAGAAGAAATGAGTGAGATTTCGTGACCGACGAACCGTTGTACGCCACGTTCGGGTTCACCGACGCCGAATGGGGGCTGCTGGTCGGCCTCCCGCAGTCGGTGCTGACCGCCGCGAGCGTGGCGACCCACGACAGTGCCCGCAGGACCCGTGCCGAGACGGCCGCCGGGCTCGACCGGATCGCCGACGCGCGCGCCTCGGCCAGCCCGCTGGTCACCGCGGTCGCCCGGGCCGTGCTGGACCAGACCGGCGACCCGGACCGCGGCGAGGAACTGCCGGCCATCGAGCCGGCCGACCCGGTGGGTTACGCCCACGACGTCCTCGGCCGCGCCGCTGAGGCGAACGCGCTGCTGGCGGCCAAGGCCGACGCGGCGGACGCGGAGACCTACAAGCACTGGCTGGTGGAGATCGCCGAGAGCGTGGTCGGCGCGGCGTCCAGCGGCGGGGTGCTGGGGATCGGCGGCGACGTCGTGACCGACAACGAGCGCGACTTCCGGGACACCCTGGCCAAGGCCCTGTCGGACTGACCCGCTCCGGGGCCGGGTCGCGCCGGGCGGCGCACCCGGGCCCGGCGGTGGGATGCTCGGGGCATGGTGACGGACGAGTCCGCCTGGGCGCGACCGGCGGCGGCGCTGCGGCCGTACGTCGCGCACTATGCGGGCTGGCGGCAGCACGGGGTGCCGGCGGTGACCCACCGCGGGCTGCCGTCGCCGTACCTCACGCTCGTGCTGACCCTCGACGACCCGCTCGTGGTGTACGCGCACCCGGACCGCCGCCAGCCGCCGGGCCGCTACGACGCGCTGGTCGGCGGGCTGCACCTGGCCCCGGCCCTGATCGCACACGGCGGCCGGCAGTCCGGCGTCCAGGTCGCCGTGCACCCGCTGGGCTGCCGCACGCTGTTCGGCCTGCCCGCGGGCGAACTGGCCGGCCTGGACCTCGAACTGGCCGACCTGCTCGGCGCCGCCGGCGTCGAACGGCTGCGCGCCCGGCTGCTGGCGGCGCCCACCTGGCCGGCCCGGTTCGCGGCCCTGGACACCGCGCTGACCGACCTGGCCCGGAGCCACGACGCCGAGGTGCACCCGGAGGTCGCGTACGCGTTCCGCCGGCTGCTGTCCACCGGCGGCCGGCTGCCGGTCCGCGAGCTGGCCGGCGAGACCGGCTGGAGCCCACGCCACCTCACCGACCGGTTCCGGCTGGAGACCGGCCTGCGCGTCAAGGAGGCGGCCCGGGTGATCCGCTTCGACCGGGCCCGCCGGCGGCTGACCCCGGCCACCCCGCTGGCCACGGTGGCCGCCGACGCCGGCTACTACGACCAGGCCCACCTGACCCGCGAGTTCCGGGCGCTGGCCGGCTGCTCCCCGACCCGCTGGCTCGCCGACGAGTTCAGTTTTGTCCAAGACGGCACCGCCCCGCCCGGCGCATCATCGGCGCCATGACAACTCCGCAACCCCAGGTCTGGCCCACCCTGTCGGCCACCGACGCCCGGGCCCTGATCACCTTCCTGGTCGACGCGTTCGGCTTCGTCACCCTCGCCGTGCACGGCGAGGGCGACGAGATCACCCACGCCGAACTGGCCTGGCCGCCGGGCGGCGGCATCATGCTCGGCTCCTACCGCCCGGACCGGGTCTGGTCGCTGCGCCCGGGCACCTTCGGCGCGTACGCGGTGACCGACGACCCGGACGGCCTGCACGACCGGGCGGTCAAGGCGGGCGCGACAATCGTCCAGGAACTGACCGACACCGACTACGGCTCCCGCGACTTCATCGCCCGCGACCCGGAGGGCAACCTGTGGTCGTTCGGCACCTACCGCGGCGCGCCGCGGCCGGCCGGATAGCACAGCTCGACCGCGCCAATTCTGTTGCTCCGCCGGACCCACGGCTGTTCGCGTTGACGGGAGGCAACCCACGCGTTACTCACGGTAGCCACCCTCGTCGTCGGCAGGAAGTTGCGGACATAGATATGTGCACTTGAGGCGCGTGATCAATGATCATGTCGAAAATTAGTCACCGTTTCGGGGCTTACAGACAGTCGCCTTCGCGGAGTTATATGCGGAAGCGAAGTGCCCTGAAGGGACAGACATGATCGACATGAACGAGTGGGTGGCGGCCGGCGCCGGGCTGCTGGGGACGGCCGTGGCCGCCCTCAACGGGGGCCGCTTGCTTCGGACCCACCTTCGGCATCGCACCCAGGTGCAACTGGAGCGAGAACGCTCCACCCGAAGCATCGCGCGGACGACGAGGCTCGCCCAGGTCTTCAACCATCCACACGCGAGAGTGCGGGTAGTGGAACGCGATGGAGACGGCGAGCGGCTGATCGAGATCGGTGCGCCTGCCGCCACCGGAGAGACGGCAGCCCGATGACGTCCGCCTCAGCGCTTCAGCCGGATGACGGAAATGGGTACCGCCGAGCCGACCGCAGCGCGTCACTGGACAGCTTTGTGACCCAGAACTACTCACGGCTGCTGAAGTTCCTCCTGCGCCAGTGCTTCGATCAGCACCTCGCTGAAGACGCACTGCACGAAGCGTTGATCGTGACGATGCACAAATGGGAGATCGTGTCCAAGCACGAGAGACCGCTCTACTGGGTCCGCCGCACCGCATGGCACAAGCTGCTCACCCTGGACGACAAGCAGAAGTGGAAGGACACCGTCCCGCTCGAGTCCATCCCGGAGGAACCCGCCGAGCCCACCGGCTCGCAGGAGGCCGAGATGGTGCTGCGATTCCTGCTCCGCCAACTACCCCTGCAGCAGCGGGCCGTCCTGGCCCTGATGGTCGAAGGGGACACCGACGATCAGATCGCGCTGCAACTGGGCCTGGCGATCACGACGGTTCGAACGTACAAGTGCGAAGTGCGCAAGAAGTATCGCAGTCTGTACCGCTCCGGCGATGAAGGGAGCCCGGCATGAATCTCGACGACTTGGTCATGCTGGCGGCCCTGGACGAACCCACTCCGCTGGAGCACGCACGGGCGCGTCGCGCCATGCGGCGCATCCACGAGGATCACGAACGCCGGCTGAGCGAAGGTGCGGAGATCCTCAGCGACGTTGACCTGCTTGACCCGCTGAGTGACGAGATCACGGAGGCCAAGCGGATAGGGCGCGCCGCGGAACTCCGCAAGCGCGGCGCTATCGTCTGGGACTCGAACACGCGGAGGCTGGACTGGTCGGACGAGATGTCACGGATCTTCGGTCTCGCTCCGGTCGAAGCCCGCAAGTCGCTCACCAGCCTGTTCGCCCTCATCCACCCCACGCATCGGGCAGCGGTTCGTAGACGGCTCCGGGCCGCCTGGCGCAACCAGTCCGCCGTCGACTTCGTCTGCCGGATCGTCGTGCGAGATGGATCCACAAGGTACGTCGAGGTTCTGCTCGAAGTGCTCACCGATCGCCTCGGCCGGCCTACCGGCATCATCGGCACCGGCCACGACGCCACTGCAACCCACAAGCGGCTGCAGGATGACAGGCGACGAGAGGTACGCGCCAGCAGCGTTCAGAAGGATCTGACCGAAGTGGATCCGGTCACCGGACTGCTGAGCCGCAAGGCCTTCGCCGATGAGGTAGGCCGAGCCCTGCGGGCCGGGACCGGCACCCTCCTGGTGATCTCCGCTCCGCCCTACATTCGGCTCAGCACAGACGCGGACACCGACCGCGACGACTGGTTCAGCACGGCCGCAGCCAACCTGGTCCGTGACATCGCGGGTCCGGACCCGTGTGGACAACTCGCCCGCCACGAATTCGGTGTCCTGATGCCATACACGACGTTGGAGACGGCCACCCCGAAAGCGGAGCGGGTGATCAGCAGTCTTCGCGAGACCCGTTTCATGGCCGGTTGCGGGCGCCTGGACGCCTTCGGCGGCCTGGTCCACTACGACTACCGGTTCCCGACGGCGAGCATCGAGCTGCTGCTCGACGCCGAGACTGCGTGGCGCCGGGCCAAGCACGAGGACCGGCCGCTGTACGTTCTGCGAAAGCCGCCATCAGCGGAGGAACGCGGTGAGATCTGCCGGGCCGGCATCCGAAACGCGGTCAAATACGGCCGTTTTGCCCTCTACGTGCAGCCGTTGCGTGACCTGGAACTGAACCGGACCACCCGACACGAAATCCTGCTACGGGTTCTCGACGACGTCGGCCGTCCGGTGCCGCCGACCGCGTTCCTGGACCTCGCCGAACACGTCGATGAGATCCTCGCGGTCGACAAGTGGGTGATCAACCAAGCGCTGCGGCTGATCGGCCAGGGCCCCCAGACATCGCACTACCAGATCAACATTTCCGGACGCTCGCTCGCAGATCCGCTGCTCCTCCATCACCTCCGCGACGCCGTCGAGCGATATGAGGTCGACCCGGAGAACCTGACGATTGAGATCACGGAGACTGCCGCCATCGGCAATCTGTCCGTCGCGCGCCGGTTCGCTGACGGCGTCCGGCAGTTGGGCTGCCAGCTGGCACTGGACGACTTCGGCACGGGCAACACACCGCTGGGCTTCCTGACCAAGCTGCCGGTCGACCTCGTCAAGATCGACGGCAGCTTCATCCACGGGCTGCCCGACTCCGAGCCGCTCCAAGCGGTCGTCGAGGGTCTGGTGCAGATGTGCCGGAAGCTGGGAATTCTGACCGCTGCGGAATACGTGCAGGACGACGCCACCCTGGACCTCCTGCGCGAGTACGGTGTCGACTTCGCACAGGGGTTTCACATCGGCGAGCCGGAACAACTCGCCACCGTTCGACGACCCACCCGATCCATCGAGTTGGAGCTGCCGTTGGCCACCATCCTCCATCAACGTGACGCGGTGTAGCAGCCGATTGATGCCCGACGGGTGTCGCCCGTCGGAAGCCGAGCAGGCCGCGCGCGTAGGCGGCGGCCACGACGCGCCGCGCGACGCACTCGACGGTGGTGGTCTTACCGGCGCCGTTCGGGCCGAGGATCTCGCCGGCCCACCGGTCACCCGATCGGTGGACCCGTGGTCACGCCTCAGACTGCGGGTGCCTCGGCGCCGGCCTCGCTGGGCTTGCGGCCGGCGACCGCCGAGTAGACCGAGCCGACCTGGGCGGCCACCCGCTTCCACGAGTACGCCTGGCGGGCCCGGTCCAGCGCCGCCGTCGCGTACGCGAAGCGGCGCACCTTGTCGTTGACCAGCCGGCGCAGCGCGCCGCCCAGCGCCCGTGGGTCGCGGGCCGGCACCAGGTCGCCGGTGAGGCCGTCGACGACGGTCTCGTTGATGCCGCCGACCGAGGTGCCGATCACCGGCAGGCCGCAGGCCATCGCCTCCAGCGGGGCCAGCTCGAACTGCTCCTGCCAGGGCGCGGCGACCAGCAGGTCGGCCGAGCGGTACCAGCGGGGCATGTCGGCGCTGGGCACGCCGCCGACCAGCCGGACCCGGTCGGCGACCTGGTAGTGCTCGGCCAGCGCGCGCAGCTTCTTCGCCTGCGGGTCGTCGGCGAGCTGGGCCGCGGACGGGCCGCCCACCACTACGTACTCGGCGCCGGGCAGGTAGCGCATGGCCTGGATGACGTCGCCGTAGCCCTTGCGCTCGACCAGCCGGCCGACCGAGAGGATCCGGGGCCGCTCCGGGTTGCGCTCGGCGACCGGGCCGTCCGGGGTGAACCGGTCGCTGTCGACGCCGGCGGGCACCACGGTCAGCTGGGTGCGGGGCACGCCGATCCGGACCAGCCCGCGCAGCTCGTTCTGGGTCTGCGCGACCACCCGGTCGACCGCCCGGCCCAGCGCCCGCTCGTAGCCGGCCCGCGACGGACCCGTGCCGGCCGGCTCGGCCGCGCCGAGCTCGTGGAACGACTGCACGACCGGGATGCCCACCTGCCGGGCCGCGGTGACGGCGGCCAGGCCGCTGGTCCAGAAGTGGGCGTGCGCGACCTCGGGCAGCCAGTCGGCGTCGCGCCACTCGGTGCGCAGCCACTGGGCGAAGTCCCCCATGTGCGACAGCAGCCGCTCGGACGGCAGCGTCAGGGCGGGGCCGGCCGGCACGTGGACGACGTGCACACCCTCGCTCATCTTGACGACGGCGGGCAGGTGCGGATCGTCCCGGCGGGTGTAGACGCGAACCTCGTGCCCCAGCTCGGCCAGAGCGGTCGACAATTCGGCGACGTGGCGGTGTTGCACGCCGGTGTTTTCCCTGGTGGTGAGCGGGCTCGCGTGCTCGGAGATCATCGCGATACGCACGGGGTCCTCCTCCGACAGCTTGATTCCGGGAGAAGACCGGAGTTGAGGCTGTGATACGCGGCGAGACATGCCCGTCACCCAAAAGCGTAAACATGCTGGTGCCGGGTATGGGAGCCGCGTGGCTATCGTGCAGCGTACCGTCCAGGCGTCCCCTCAGCAGATCTTCGCCGTGCTCGCCGACGGCTGGACCTACAGCGACTGGGTGGTCGGCACCGTCCACATCCGGGAGGTCGACGAGCATTGGCCGCGGGTGGGCGCCGAGCTGCACCACAAGGCCGGTCCCTGGCCGCTCTCCCTGCAGGACAGCTCGACCGTGCTGGCCGTCGAGCAGGACCGGCTGCTGAAGCTGCGCGCCGGTCTCTGGCCGCTCGGCTCGGCCGTCGTCGAGCTGGTGCTGGACCCGCAGCCCGGCGGCGGCACCCGGATCACCATGAAAGAGGACTTCGAGGCGGGCCCGCTGCGCTGGGCCCGTAACAAGATCAACGATCTGGTGCTGCACCGGCGCAACATCGAGTCGCTGCGCCGGCTGACCGACATCGTGCTGCGCTCGGCGAAGAACGGGGTGCGCCGATGAGCCAGGTCGTCGTGATCACCGGCGCCAGCGCCGGGGTGGGCCGGGCGGTCACCGCCGCGTACGCGGCCCGGGGCGCCAGGCTCGCCCTGATCGCGCGCGGCCGGGCCGGTCTGGAGGGCGCCTCGCTGGAGGCCCGGGCGGCTGGCGCCGCCGACGTCCGTACCTTCCAGGTGGACGTGGCCGACGCGGAGGCGGTGCAGGAGGTCGCGGACGAGATCGCCCGGGACTGGGGCGGCATCGACGTGTGGATCAACGACGCGATGGTGTCGGTCTTCGCGCCGGCCTGGGAGATCACCCCGGCCGAGTACCGCCGGGTCACCGAGGTCAACTTCCTCGGCACCGTGCACGGCACGCTGGCGGCGCTGCGGCACATGCGCCGGGCCGGGCACGGCGCGATCGTGCAGATCGGCTCCGCGCTGGCCTACCGGGGCATCCCGTTGCAGGCGCCGTACTGCGCGACCAAGCACGCCGTCCAGGGCTTCAACGACTCGCTGCGGGCCGAGCTGCTGCATGACGGCGACCGGGTGAAGCTGTCCATGGTGCAGCTGCCGGCGGTCAACACGCCGCAGTTCTCCTGGGTCCGCACCCGGCTGCCCCGGCACCCGCAGCCGGTGCCGCCGATCTACCAGCCCGAGGTGGTGGCCCGGGCCGTGCTCTGGGTTGCCGACCACGGCAAGCGCGAGATCAACGTGGGCGGCCCGACGCTGAAGACCCGGCTGGGCAACATGGTCGCGCCGGGCCTGCTGGACCGGTACCTGGCCCGCGACCAGCAGGGCTACCAGGGCCAGCAGACCGGCGACCGGATCGACCCGGCCACCTGGCAGGACAACGTCGACAAGCCGGTCGACGAGGACCGCGACCTCGGCGCCCACGGCGTGTTCGACGCCCGGGCCCGGACCAGCTCGTTCGCCCTCTGGGCGGCGATGCACAAGCCGCTGGTCACGAGCCTCGTCGGCGCGGGGCTGGGCGTCGCGGCGACGGCCCTGCTGCGCCGCCGCTGACGCTCAGCGGTAGATCGCCTTGTGCGCGGCGCCGACCGCGGCCTGGTAGAGCTTGCCGGTCAGCAGCCGGTCGCGGGCCAGGGCGGCGCGGGCCGCGTTCGCCCCCGGCGCGCCGTGCACCCCGCCGCCCGGGTGCGCGGACGCGCTGGCCAGGAACAGCCGGTCCACCGGCGTGTCCGCCCGGCCCAGCCCGGGGATCGGGCGCAGGAACAGCTGCTGGAACGCGGCCGCCGTGCCGCCGCCCAGGGCGCCGCCGACCAGCGACGGGTTCTCACGTTCCAGGTCGGCCGGGGAGAAGACGTTGCGGCCCACGACCATCCGGCCGAAGCCCGGCGCGTGTTCCTCCAGGACCGCCTCGATCCGCTGGACGTGGGCGGCGATCTCGTCCGGCGCCCAGTGCTTGCGGTGCGGCAGGTGGGTGTACGCCCACACCGACTCGGTACCCTCCGGCGAGTGCGCCGGGTCCGCGGTGGTCATCTGGCCCAGCAGCAGGAACGGGTCCGGTGGCATCTCGTCGACGGCGAGGTGGGCCGCGTACCGGGTCAGGCCGTTGAGGTCGGCGCCCAGGTGCACCGTGCCGGAGCCGGCCGCCGCCGGGTTCTTCCACGGGACCTTGCCGTTGACCGCCCAGTCGACCTTGACCGTGGCCCCGTCCCAGCGGAAGAACTCCAGGTCCTCGGCGAACCGGGAGGGCAGCCAGCGCGCGCCGACCAGGTCGAGGTAGAGCGCGGGGGCCGGGACGTCGGCGAGCACCGCCCGGCGGGCGCGCCAGTTGCGGCCGTCGGCTGTCCGTACCCCCATCGCCTTGCCCCGGGCCACCAGGATCCGGGTCACCGGGGTGTCGTAGGTGATCCGGCCGCCGCGCGCCACCAGGCGGGCGACCAGCGCGGACGTGATCTGCTGGGCGCCGCCGACCGGGACCGGCCAGCCGTACTCCTGGCCGAGCATGGCCAGCAGCCAGCCGTAGACCCCGCCGCCCGCCTCCTCCGGCGAGAGGTCGGTGTGCAGCGCGCAGCCGGCCAGCGCGAGCTGGGCGCCCTCGCCCCGGAACAGCTCCGAGCCCAGCTCCCGCACCGACAGCACGAGCCGGCGGGCCAGCCGCAGCGCGCCGCCGACCTGGAGCCGGCGGGCCAGGTCGAGCCCGGAGCGGACCGGCGGGAACGGCGTGAACAGCACGTCGAGCATGTGCGGGGAGACCTCGCGCCAGTCGTCGTACGCGTGCCGCCAGCGCTCCCCGTCACCCGGCGCGAACTGTTCCATCGACGCCATGGTGGTCTCGAGGTCGCGGTTGACCGTGGCCGCCCGGCCGTCCGGCAGCAGATGGGTCAGCACGTCGGGCGCGTGTGTCCAGCTCAGCCCGTGGTCATCGAGCGCCAGGCCGCGCATCACCGGGGAGGCGTAGCCGAGCGGATAGAACGAGCTGAACAGGTCGCTCAGATAGCCGGGAGCCGTCACGTACCCGGAGCGCACCGCCCCGCCCGGCTGGGGGGTCGCCTCCAGCACCTCGACACTCCAGCCGGCGTCGGCGAGCAGGTTCGCCGCCACCAGCCCGTTGTGCCCCGCTCCGATGACTATCGCGTCCGCACGTTCCACGTCACCCGCCGCCTCTCGTCGCGCTCCGCCTACCCCGCCGAGTTTGTCGCAAACAACGCGCGGGTAGTGCTCCGAGCGCACGCCGTGACGGATGAGGAGCCCGACCATGACAGCCGCCACGGCCCGCACCGAGACCGAGCCGCTGCCCACCGGCTTCCGCCAGCTGCACTGGTCGACCTGGCGCGGGGTGCTGTGGCGCAGCGCCAACGGCTTCCTCGACGACGACTGCAGCGACCTGGCCGCGGCCCTGACCTACAACGCGGTGCTGGCTATCTTCCCGGTCGGGATCGTGGTGGTCGCCCTGGTCAACCTGGTGACCGACGGGCGCACCGCGGTCAACACGGTGGTCGGCATCCTCAAGGACCTCGGCGCCGGCTCGGTGGTGGCGGAGAAGAGCTTCACCGACCTGCTGGACGCGATCATCGTGCAGCAGAGCTCCGCCAAGGTGCTGCTCAGCTTCGGCCTGCTCGGCGCCCTGTGGTCGGCGTCCAACTACATCGGCGTCTTCACCCGGGCCTCCAACCGCATCTACAGCGTGCGCGAGGGCCGGCCCTGGTGGAAGCTGCGCCCGTTGCAGCTGCTGGTCAGCGCGGTCGCGCTGGTGCTGATGGCGGTCGTGGCGGCCGGGCTGGTGATCAGCGGGCCGCTGGTGGACGCGGTCGGCAACGCCCTGCACGCCGGCGACGCCGCCAAGCTCGCCTACTCGGTCGGCCGCTGGCCGGTGCTGGTGCTGATCCTGATGCTGCTGCTGTCGGTGCTGTTCTGGATCGCGCCCAACGTCCGGCAGCCGCGGTTCCGCTGGATCACCCTGGGCGGCATCGTGGCGCTGCTGGCCTGGGCGCTCGCGTCCTTCGGCTTCGGCCTGTACGTGGCCAACTTCGGCTCGTACGACAAGACGTACGGCAGCCTCGGCGCGGTCATCGCCTTCCTGGTCTGGATCTACCTGTCCAACTCCGCGCTCATGCTCGGCGTCGAGATCAACGCCGAGGTGCAGCGGGGCCGCCAGCTGCAGGCCGGCGACCCGGACCCGGACCCGCCGCTGCCGCCGCGTGAGGAGCCTGACGACGACAAGAAGGACGCTCCCGGTTTAGCCCCGGAGCCGTCGGGCACCACTTGAGGAGCACCACAGCAAGGCGGGGCAACAAACAGCGAAGGGGAATCACCGTGAGTACAGTCACCGAGTCCGTTGACGTCAAGGTCCCGGTAACCACCGCGTACAACCAGTGGACCCAGTTCGAGGAGTTCCCGCGTTTCATGAGCGGGGTGGACGAGATCAAGCAGCTCGACCCCACCACGACGCACTGGAAGACCAACATCGACGGTGTGAAGCGTGAGTTCGACGCCAAGATCACCGAGCAGCTCCCGGACGAGCGGGTCGCCTGGACCTCGATCGAGGGCTCCAAGCAGGCCGGCGTCGTGACGTTCCACCGTCTCGACGACACCACCACCCGGGTCACCTGCCAGATGGACTTCGAGCCGCAGGGCGTGGCGGAGACGGCCGGCGACAAGCTCGGCTTCCTCGACCGCCAGGTCAAGGGCGACATGAAGCGGTTCAAGGAGTACATCGAGAGCCGTGGCGGCGTCGAGACCGGCGCCTGGCGCGGCCAGGTGGACCGCCCCGGGGCGTGACCGCCTGATCCGAACGGCCGCCGGTTCCCCGGCGGCCGTTCTGCTGTCCGGGTCAGCCCCAGACGGTCACGCTGCCCACCGGCGAGGCGACCAGCACGGCGTACCGGTTCGGCGCCCGGCCCCAGCCGGCCGGGGCCAGCAGGGTTCCCGCGTCCGCCCGGGACCGGCCGGTCCACGGGACGGCGACCAGGTCCGCGCCGCCGCGCAGGTGCAGGCGCAGCGGCGTACCCGGGGGCAGCGCCACCGCCACCTCGCCCACGCCGCCCGCGACGATGATCGGCACCGTGCCGCGGGGCGGCGGCAGCCGCATGCTGACCAGGCCGGTGCCGGAACCGAGCTCGAGGCGGTCCAGCCGGCCGGCGGCCAGGTCCAGGTGCTGCTCCCCGGCGCCCGCCGGGAGCCGGATGTCCCAGCGCACCGCCCGGTTCAGCAGGATCTCCACGGTGTCCGGGCCGTCCGCGCCGGTCGGGCGCAGGCCGAGGCTGACCCGGCCGGGGGCGCCGGTGATCGCCGGCGCCAGCCCGGAATCGGCGGGGGTGCTGATCCGGTAGAGCAGTCCCGGCAGGTCCGCCAGGCGCACGTCGACCCGCGACGCGGCGTCCCGGACGATCAGAAAAGCCCCGGTACGGCCGTGCAACGCGCCCGCCTGCACATGCCGCTGCGGCTCGTCCGGGGCGGGCACCTGCCGGGCCCCGAGCCGGGTCTCCGGGCCGCAACCGGCACCCGAAAGCACCACGATCAGGGCAGTGAGCAGCGACAACACGGAACGCGTACGGTTCGTGGAACGATCATGACGCTGCGCAGTAGGCACCATCGGACAACCCGAGATCGGCCGAAAGGGTGACGGCGAAGGCCCCAAATCGGGCAACAATATCCGGATGCGTTCAGCCGGTTTTCTGTCCGAGCGTCAGCGCCGCCTCGCGTGGGTGGGTTTTCTGCTCGCCGCGTTCCAGGCCCCTGCCGCCGCCCAGCTCATCGACGACGCCTCCTGGCTCTTCGCCGTGGTGGTCGCTCTCCTCGTCGCCGCGGTGATCATCGCCGACGACGCCCAACGCCGCCGGCCGGCCTCGGAGTAGGCCCGGCGCGCCGCGCGCGACCCACGATCAGCGGGCCTCGTGGCCCGCCCGGCCGTGGGTACGCCGGCGTTCCTTCAGCTCGGCCTCGTAGAGGTGGCGCCGCCCGCCGGCCAGGTCGTCGCGGGCGTCGCGCTCCAGCGCGCGGAACTCGGCGTAATAGCCGTCGTCGAACTCCTCGACCAGCTGGAACGTCCAGTGCCCCGGCACCACGTTGCGGCCGATCAGCTCCTGTTCGATCCGCTGGGCGAGCTCGGGGTGCCCGGCCTGCATGAACAGCGAGACAGCCGCGTCGAGCTTGAAGTCGGCCTCGCCGACCAGCTGGTGCAGCGAGTACAGGTGGCCGCGGACCCGCTCGACGGTCTCCAGGGCCTCGCTGAGCTTGCCGAGCGCCTCGACCGTGCCGTCGTCCAGCCCGGCGGGCCGCCGGTGTGCGCTGTCCGAGCCGTCCCTCATCCGCGTCTCCCTCGCCTCGTAGTCCGGTTTCTCCCTTCCCCGCCGGCGCCGGTTCAACCGAGCTGCACCGATCGGAGACACCGTTGGCTACCCCGGGCTCCCTAACGTCTATCTCATGAATGGCCTGTTCAGCGGCGCTGCCGCCCGTGCTGCCCTGCGTTCCGCCCACGCCTGCCTCGAGGAGCTGATGTCGTCCGTCGGCACCACCGGCCTCGCGGCCGCGACGCAGTCCCCGGGACTGCTCGCCACCGTCGACCAGCACATCGCCGGCATCCGCGACAGCCTGTCGTCGGACGTCCGCCCGCTGACGCCGGTCATCCTCGCGGCGTACGCCGAGGGGGTCCGCGACGCGGCCTTCAAGCACGGCTGGCGTCCGCCGGCGGACCCGATCGACTGGACCGACAACGACTGGGTGCTCACCCGCCTGCTGGCGGTGTGCTCGCTCGCCCGCACCCTGCCCTGACCACTCGCTGACAGGCCACACCGACCACTGCGGGGCCGGTACCGGATCTTCCGGTGCCGGCCCCCTCTGCCGTCCGCCGTCAGGACTTCCGGCCGTCGTCCGGCCGCGAGCGGATCACCTGGGTCTGCTCGCCCTCGGAGATCGTGACAGTGCTGTCGGAGTCCTGGGCGGGGACGTCCGCTGTGGTCTCGGCCTCGTCACCGGGCGCCGGTTCGCCGGTCTCGGGCGCGGCGGGTGTCGCGGTGTCCTCGGCCGGCTCGGGGTCGTCGAAGCCCGGCACCAGGTGCGGGCGGTCGTCGCTGCCCGGACGCGCCCGCCGCACCGGGATGACCTGGGTCTTCTCCGCGGCCGCCGCGTCCAGCGCCCGCTGCCGCTCGTCCTCCTCGGCCGCCCGCCGCGCCTCGACCCGGGCCGCCTCGGCCGCCGCGGCCTCGCGGGCCTGCCGCGCCGCCTCGTCGACCCGGGCCTGCTCGGCCAGCCGCTCGCGCTCCGCCTCCTCGGCCGCCGCCCGCGCCGCCGCGGCCCGGGCGGCCTCCTCCTCGGCCGCCTTCTGCTCGGCCGCCACCCGGGCGCGTTCCGCCGCGTAGCTGCGCGCGTGCTCGCGGATCGCCGCCGACTCCGTGCTCGCCCGGTCCAGCCAGGTCTCCCAGCGCTGCTGCATCGGCCGGACCAGCCCGCCGCCGACGCCGACGATCACCACCCCGGCGACGGTCGCCAGCACGGCGATCAGCACCGGCTGGGTGACCGCGGTGGCGATCTGCACCTGGTCCAGCGCGGCGATCACACCCAGCGCCACGATCAGCCAGTACGCCGCCTGGGCCAGCACCCGCCCGTACGCCAGGCCGCCGAGCGCGCTGCCGATCAGGTCCCGCACCGCCCCGCCGATCGCCGCGGCGACCACGATGATGACGATCGCCACGAAGGCCCGGGGCAGCCAGCCGATCAGCGCTGTGAGCAGGTCGCTGACCGCGTTCGGGCCCCAGATGCCGAAGGCCAGCTGGAGCGCGAAGAGCAGCACCGCGTAAAAGGCGATCTTGGCGCACAGGTCGCTGGGCTCGACCCGGCCGCCCAGCGCCTTGCCGATGGCGCCGCGCTCGACCGCCCGGTCGAAGCCGATCCGGCGCAGCGTCTTGACCATCACCGTGCGGACCAGCCGGGCCAGCACATAGCCGATGAGCAGGATGGCCAGGAACGCCAGCGCCGTCGGCACGAACAACAACACGGAACGCCACATGTCGCTGAGCGCGTCGCTGAGATCGGTGCCGCTCATCTGCTCTCCCTCGCCGCTCGGTGGCCGGTAGTGATGCGGCCTGCGCCGACCTTAGGACGACCGGCGTCACCGCGCAGTACGGCGGCCGGCCGGGCAAGGTTCAGGAGCAGGCGACGCCGTCGATCACACAGTCACCGGGCAGCGCCGCCAGCAGGCCCGCCACCTCGAACGAGAAGCTCACCGCGCCGCCGGCCGGCACCGTCGGATCCCCGTCCGGCGTGAACGTGACGATCTCGCCGTCCCGGGCGACCGTCGCCCCGGATGCGGTCACCGGGTGGTCGCCGGGCACCGAGAGCGTCACCCGCCAGCCGGTCACGTCGCGGCTGCCGGGGTTGGTGATGCGGACCGTGCCGGCGTACCCCAGGAAGCCGTCCCCGGCGGCGTCCGCGACGTGGCTGAACGTCGCCGCCAGCGGGAGCGGCGCGGCCGGCGGCTCGGTCGTGGCCGGGTCGCCCGGGTCCGTCGGCACCGAGGTGGCGACGGGCGCCGGCGGCACCGGACCGGGCCGGCCCGGCGGGACGGGCGGCGCCGGCGGGGCCTTACCGCCCGGGAGCTGATCGGTGGTGCCGGTGCTGCCACCGGCCGGCAGCACGGCGCTCGTCGTGGCCGGCGTGGTGCGGCCGGTGACCGGGTCGGCGCCGGGCAGCGCGGGGTCGAGCGGGAGGGAGCCCTCGGCGGGCGAGCCGGACGCGACGGCGCCGGTGGCGCGGGCCCGCGAGGCGTCGTGCGGGCCGCGGAGCCCGGCGTAGGCCAGCCCGGCGCCGGCCACGATCACCAGGGCCGCGCCGGCGATCATCGCGGCCCGGATCCGGCGCTGCGACTGCTGTCGAATGTGCGACACGACGGTCACCGCCGGGGCCCGCGGCGCAACCGGGACGGGCGCCGGCGGCGGGGCGCCGGTCGGCGTGAGCTCGTAGACGTACGGCGGCACGGGATCGAATTGCTGCAGCTCAGCGACGTATCCCATGACGCCGCGGCTGGGCCGGGGCCGCGGGGTTTCGGTCACGGCGGGACTATAGGCGAGCCAAGATCAGCAGGGCCAAGGGCAATTCCGGTACGGCCGGATCACACACCGTGAGATCACGCGGGAACGGTGCAGGTACGGCACACCCCCTTCACCCGCGCGTACCGGGCATAATCGGACGTCCGTACGGTGCCCCCATCGTCCGAACGGCGGAGGCGGGCTACGCTCATCTCATGGTCGGCATGGGGAGCTCTTTAGCGATGACCACGCTGCCCGATCAGACCGGTGTGCCGCCGGAGCGTGCCCTCGACTGTGCCGGGCTGGTCGGCCGGCTCGCCTGGGAAGCGACCTCGCTGGGCCCGGTCGACGCGTGGGATCCGGTGGTCCGGGCGACCGTCGACCTGCTGCTGGCCTCGCCGGTGCCGATGGTGCTGGCGTACGGCGACGACCACGTGCTGATCTACAACGACGCGTACGCGGAGGTGCTCGGCGCCCGGCACCCGGCGGCGCTGGCCCGCCCGGCCGCCGACGTGTTCGGCGAGCTGTGGCACGCCCCCGGCGTGGGCGGCGTCATCGCCGACGTCTACCGCTCCGGCCAGTCGTTCCTGGAGGCCGAGACCCAGGTGGCGGTGGCCCGCGGCGGCGCCGGCCACGTCGAGCAGGCCTCGTTCACCCGGGGCCACTCGGTGATCCGCGACGCGCACGGCGCCGTGGTCGGCGTGCTGACCGTGGCCGCCGAGACCACCCAGGTGACCCGCCGGCTGCAGAGCCTCGGTGACCTCACCGCCCGGCTGGCCTCCGCGCTGACCATCGACGACGTCGCCAGGGTCGTGCTGGCGTACGCGATGAGCTCCTTCGACGTCGACCACTGCGTCTTCGCCGTGGACGACGGCCCGGAGTTCCGCTACGTGCGGCGGATCCGCGGCGAGATGATGGACGAGGCCGACGAGCGGCTGCCGCCGCTGTGGAAGCGGATCGGCCCGGACCCCGGCTCGCCGATGGCGACGGCCGCGGAGACCGGCCGGCCGCTCTTCCAGGCCGACGGCGCCCCGCTCGCCAAGATCGCCACCGACCGGCACGAGCGCCGGATCCGGGCACTGGCCGCGATGCCGCTGCGCACCGCGTCCCTGCGCGGCGCCGTGACCATGGGCTACCGCACCGCGCACACCTGGCTGCCGGCCGAGCGCGCGCTGCTGTACGCGGCCGCCGAGCTGGTGGCCCAGGCCGCCGAGCGGGCCCGCCGCTTCGAGGCCCAGCACGGCACCGCCCAGCTGCTGCAGCGCAGCATGCTGCCGGAGCACCTGCCCGAGCTGGACCGGTTCCGGATCGCCGCGCGATACGACGTGGGCGTGGACGGCAACGCGGCCGGCGGCGACTTCTACGACGCGTTCGAGCTGTCCGACGGGCGTCTGGCGATGGTGCTGGGCGACGTGGCCGGCCACGACGTCAAGGCGGCCGCCGTGATGGGCCAGGTGCGGGCCGCGCTGCGCGCGCTGGCGCTCACCGACCCGTCCCCCGGCACCGTGCTGGCCGGGCTGGACCGGCTGGTCGGCTCGCTCGGCGCCGAGTCCCGCAACGAGGAGATCTTCGTGACCGTCGTGTACGGGGTCCTCGACCCCACCGACGGCACCATCACCCTGGCCAGCGCCGGCCACCCGCCGCCGGTGCTGCGCCACGCGGACCCGCTCGGCGGTCCGGCCACCGCGGAGCTGGTCCGGGTGCCGCCGGGCGCGCCGCTCGGCCTGGGTGGCCGCTGGCAGACCACGGTCCTGCAGCTGCAGCCGGGCGACTCGATCCTGATGTTCAGCGACGGCGTCGTCGAGCGCCGGGACCGCCCGCTGAGCGACGGCCTGGCCGACCTGGTGGCCGCGGCCGCCGCGGCGACCAGCGGCGACCCGCGCAACCTGTGCGCGCTGGCGACCGCGGCGGTCTCCGGCAGCACCGACGACGACGTGGCGGTGCTGGCCGTCGAGCGGGCGGTGGCGCTGAGCCGCTCGGCCACCATGCTGGTGCCGGCCGAGCCGACCGGGCCCAGCCGGGTGCGCCAGTGGATGACCACCCGGCTGCGCGAGTGGTCGGTGCCCGAGCCGGTGATCGGCGCGGCGATCCTGTGCACCAGCGAGCTGACCACGAACGCGCTGCTGCACGCCGGCACCCCGGCCCAGGTGCACATCGACCTGAGCGCGGAGCGCCTGCTGGTGTCGGTGGCCGACACCGGCACGCGCGGCAGCGTGACCCGGGCCCGGACGGACGCGCTGAGCAGCCGGGGCCGCGGGCTGGGCCTGATCGAGGAGCTGAGCGACACCTGGGGCACCGACCCGACGGTGCGCGGCTCCACGGTCTGGTTCGAGATGCTCATCCCGCCCCGCTGAGCCGCCCGGCGCGTTTGCCGCCACCCACCGGGGTATATGCCCGGTATGACGGCGAAACCCGGGGTCCTCTTCGACGTCGACGGCACCCTCGTCGACACCACGTACCTGCACACGGTCGCGTGGTGGGAGGCGCTGCGCCGGTTCGGCCACGACGTACCGATGGCCGAGATCCACCGCGGCATCGGGATGGGCTCCGACAAGATCATCGACCACCTGCTCGGCACCGACCGGGACCAGGACGCGGACCCGGAGCTGACCACCGCGCACGACGTGCTCTACGGCGCCTGGTGGGAGCGGTTGCGCCCGCTGCCCGGCGCGGCCGACCTGCTGCGCGCCTGCGCCGGCCGCGGCCTCGCCGTGGTGCTCGCCTCCTCGGCCAAGGAGGCCGAGCTGGCCATCCTGCGCAAGGTCATCAACGCCGAGGACGCCCTCACCGCGGCCACGTCGTCGTCGGACGCGGCGCAGAGCAAACCGGCCCCGGACATCCTCCAGGCGGCGCTGGACCAGTCGGACGTCGACCCGCACCGGTGCGTGTTCGTCGGCGACGCGGTCTGGGACGTCAAGGCGGCGGCCGCGCTCGACATCCCGTGCATCGGCCTGGCCTGCGGCGGCACCAGCGCGGCCGAGCTGACCGAGGCCGGCGCGATCACCACCTACGCCGACCCGGCCGCCCTGCTGCGCGACCTCGGGCAATCGCCGATCGCCAAGCTCGGCTAGCCACCGGTCCGGGTGCGGCGCACGCCCTCCCGGCCGGCCGTCGGGGTCGGCCGGCATGGTCACCCCGGTCTGTGGGCAGTTGAGGGGCGTGCAGCTGTCCGACCTTCTCTTCGCCCTGTTCGGCGTGGGCGCCCTGCTGGCCGGAATCCTGCCGCGGGTGCTCGAACGCCGCCCCCTGTCCATGCCGATCGTCTTCCTCGCCCTCGGGATGCTGGTCTTCGCGCTCCCGTTCGGCCTGCCGGACGTGGATCCGCCGGCCCACCCCGAGCTCACCGAGCACCTCACCGAGGTGTGCGTGATCGTCGCCCTGATGGGCGCCGGCCTCAAGATCGACCGGCCGCTGACCGCGGGCCGGTGGTCGTCCACGTGGCGGCTGCTGGCGGTCGCGATGCCGGTCACCATCGCGGCCGTGGCCCTGGCCGGCTGGTGGTGGGCCGGGCTGGTGCCGGCCACGGCCGTGCTGCTCGGCGCGGCGCTGGCGCCGACCGACCCGGTGCTGGCCGCGGACGTCCAGGTCGGCGAGCCGACCGACGAGGAGGACAACGAGGACGAGGTGCGGTTCGCGCTGACCTCGGAGGCGGGCCTCAACGACGGGCTGGCCTTCCCCTTCGTGTACGCGGCGATCGCGCTCGCCACGGTCGCGCTGACCGGCGAGGGCTGGCTCGGCGAGTGGGCGCTGCGGGACGTGCTCTACAAGGTCGGCGTCGGGGTCGCCGGCGGCCTGCTCGTCGGCAAGCTGCTGGGCAAGCTGTTCTTCCGCGCCCCCAACCGCAAACTGCGGCTGGCCCACCACTCCGAGGGCTTCCTGGCGCTGGCCGCGACGTTCCTCGCGTACGGGCTCGTCGAGGTGGCCGGCGGGTACGGCTTCCTGGCCGTGTTCGTCGCCGCCCGCGGCATCCGCGCGGCGCAACGCACCGATGAGTACCACCAGGTGCTGCACGACTTCGCCGAGCAGATCGAGCGGCTGCTCACCGTGCTGTTGCTCCTGCTGCTCGGCGGCGCCGTGGTCGGCGGCCTGCTCGGCCCGCTCACCTGGCCCGCCGCGCTGACCGGGCTGGCATTGATCTTCGTGGTCCGGCCCGTGGCCGGCTTCCTGTCGCTGCGCGGCGCGCCCGGCCATCCGGCCGAGCACGCCGTCATCGCGGCGTTCGGCATCCGCGGGATCGGCTCGTTCTACTATCTGGCGTACGCGATGACGCACGCACCGTTCCCGGCCATCGATGTCGCATGGGCGACAGTGGCCTTTGTCGTGGTCGTGAGCGTGGTGTTGCACGGCGTTGCGGTGACGCCCGTGATGCGGCTTCTGGACCGATACAACGAACGGTCCCGAACCCCGGAAGAACGACACGCTCAGTAATCACCATAACTGTCCGTGATCCCTGCCCCGTGAAGTCGTAGTTCTTTTAGGACATTGAACCCGGGTGTAGTGGCAGAGCGTATTCATGGCTGTAAGGTGATCGGCATCTCCCCCAGGGCCGAGATTCCATGATGGAACAACAGGAAGGTGCTGCCGATGCGTATCCGGGGCTTTGCGCCGGCGACCCCCTGCTGGGTCGAGCTGGCGAGTGCGGATCCCGCACGCGCGGCGGACTTCTACGCCGGGCTGTTCGGCTGGGAACCCGCCGGCGACCGGTTCAAGCTCGGCGGGCGCGCCGCGGCCGGGCTGACCCGCGCCCGCGCGGACCGGCCGGCCGGCTGGCTCACCTACCTGACCGAGCACAACCTGGAGGCGTCGATCACCCGGGTCCGCGAGGCCGGCGGTCGCCTGCTCGGCGAGCCGGTCGAGGGCCGGGGCGGGCGTTCCGCGCTGATCGCCGACCCGGCCGGCGCGCTGCTGGGCCTCTGGGAGAGCGCGGGCTTCACCGGCGCCCAGGTCGGCGGCGAGCCCGGCACGATGACCTTCCCGGAGCTGCTCACCGACGACGCCGAGGCCGCGGCCCGCTTCTACGGCCAGGCGTTCGGCTGGCTGCTGCGCGACGAGTACGGCAGCGACGGCACCCGCGGCGAGTGGATCACCACGGCGCACGACGCGATGGCCGGGCTGGCGCCCAGCCGTGGCGGCAGCTGGTGGCGCGCGGCGTTCCAGGTGGCCGACTGCGCGGCGACCATCCAGACGTGCCGGGACCTGGGCGGCGGCGTGATCGCCGGCCCGACGGACATGGGCTTCGGCAGCTACGCCGAGCTGCTCGACCCGTGGGGCGTGCCGTTCGCGGTGGCGGCCCCGGCGGCACTGCCGGTGGAACTCAGCATGTCGTTCACCCCCACGGCAGGCATGGAGTTGACTTTCGGGGGGTAGTGGCACGCCTGTTCGAGCAACTCGAGGAGGCAAGGCCATGACTGACCCCGACCAGGATCCGGCGTCGAACACGATCAAGGATCCGGCCGACTGGACCACCGGCGACGAGCCGGCCACCGGCGCCCAGCAGTCGTACCTGCAGACGCTGGCCGCGGAGGCCCACGAGGACGTGCCGGAGGACCTGACGAAGGCCGACGCGTCCCGGCGCATCGACGAACTCCAGGAGAAGACAGGCCGCGGCCAGTAGGCCGCTGACAGCAAAGGCGCCGGGCATCCGCCCGGCGCTTTTTGCGGCCCCTGCGTGTCAACCAGAGTTGACACTTGGCCGCTGTCAACGTAAGTTGACAGCATGACCGAAGCAACCGATCTCGCCGCCGCCGCCGGCAGCGCCGATCCTCGGGTCGGCCTGCGCGCGGTCGTGGCGCTGCGCCGCCTCCTGGAGGGCCTCGAGCTGCTCCAGGTGGCCAACGCGAGACGCAAGGGCTGGTCCTGGCAGGAGATCGCGGACGCCCTCGAGGTGACCCGCCAGGGCGTCCACAAGAAGCACGCCGGTCGCGTGCCCACGCAGGACCAACGGGAGGGCTGAGATGTTCGAGCGATTCACCCATGCCGCACGCGCGGTCGTGACGGGCGCCCAGGGCGAGGCCCGGGACCTGCAGCAGAGCCCGATCGGCACCCAGCACCTGCTGCTCGCCCTGCTCGCCGATCCGGCCGGCCCGATCGCGTCGGCGCCGGCCCTGACGGCCCGGGGCGTCGACGCCCGGTTCGTCCGCGCCGAGGTGATCCGGCTGGTCGGCCCGGGCACCGCCGCGAGCGATCCGCTGCCGGACACCGACGCGGAGGACGCGGCCGCGCTCAAGGCGATCGGCATCGACCTGGCGGCGGTCCGCCGGGCGATCGAGGAGAACTTCGGGCCGGGCGCGCTGCGGCTGCCCCGCCCCGAGGCCGCCCCGAAGCGCCGCGGCCTGCTGCGCCGCAACCGGGCCGGCACCGGCGGCCACATCCCGTTCTCGCCGCGCAGCAAGAAGGTGCTGGAGCTGGCGCTGCGCGAGGCGATCCGGCTCAAGCACAACTTCATCGCACCGGAACACCTCATGCTGGGCATCCTGCGCGAGGGCCGGGGCCTGGCCGCGCAGATCCTCACCGGGGCGAAGGTGGACCTGGGCCAGCTCCGCGAGGACGTCACCCGGTCCCTGGGCAACCGGGCGGCCTGAGCCATCCGGCGCGGCGACCGGCGGCGCACCGACTAGAACCCGGCCACACGGGGTAAGGGCTCGCTGCTGGTCGCTCGCTTGATCGCCGGAGGACAACGTGAACTATCGGGTCGAGTACAACGGCGAAGATCTTGAGCTCGCCACCCTGGACGCCGCCCTCGACAACGCCAAGCACGCCATCGCCGCGGACGTCGGGCCGGTCAGCGGGTGGACCGTGGAGCACGACGAGTCGATCAACGACTGGTTCGTGCAGGGGGTGATCGACGGCCAGGCCGTCGGCGCCACCGCGGTGGTCACCGGCCCGGAGCCGATGATGGCCGCGGCCACCTACCCGCGGCACGCGCCGGCCGGCGCCGACGACCTCGCCCGGCGGCAGGTCTTCACCGGGTCGACCCCGGCCGACGCGCTCGGCATGGCCGCGAACTGGCTGGCCGGGCGGCCCGAGGTGGTGGCCGTCGACGACCTGGGCTGGCGGCCCGGCCGCAACGGCTACGAGCTGCGGGTCTACTACCGCAGCTGAGCGAGCTTGGCGTAGAGCAGCCGGTCGCGCCACTCGCCGCGGATCAGGAAGTGGTCGCGCAGGTGGCCCTCGCGGCTCATGCCGATCTTCTCCAGCACCCGGACCGAGCTGTGGTTCTCCGGGTCGCAGGTCGCGGTGATCCGGTGCAGTCCCCCGGCGGTCAGCCCGAACTCCAGCACCGCCCGCGCGCCCTCGGTCGCGTAGCCGTGGCCCTGGGCGGCCGGCGAGATCAGGTAGCCCATCGTGCCGCGGCGGTGCTCCGGGCTCTCGATGTGCAGCTCCGCCGAGCCGATGAGCCGCCCGTCCGACCGCCGGACCACCGCGAACCGCCAGGTGCGGCGCGGCTCCTCGCACTCCGACTCCAGGGCGTACGCGAGGAACACGGCGGTGACCTCGGGCGTGTTCGGGCCCCAGTCCATCCAGCGCACGACCGCCGGGTCGCCGGCGATGGCGTGCAGTTCCCCGTGATCACCCGCGCGGAACGGGCGCAGGAAAAGCCGTGCGGTCGTCAGCTCCATCGCGCGATTATGGCCCGCCCCGGCCTGCGACAACGTTCCTCATCCGCGCCGTCACCGAGCGATATCGGGTTGCGCGCAGCGCGTAATGGAGTGGACTGAGGTGATGACCGACGCCGGGTACGACGAGATCGCCGACTGGTACGAGTTCGAGTTCCTCCCCGCCCAGTCCGCACAGGACGATCCCCTCGGCGTGCACGAGGCGCTGCGCGAGCTGCTCGGCCCCGGCTCGGGCCGCTGCCTGGAGGTCGGCTGCGGCACCGGCGTGTACGCGGCCGACGTCCGCGCGCTGGGCCGCACGCCGATCGGCGTGGACCTGTCCGCGGGCATGCTGCGGCACGCCGCCGGCCGGCTCCCGGTGGCCCGCGCGGACGCCACCCGGCTGCCGTTCGCCGACGCCTCGCTGCCCGCGGTCATCGCGATGATGGTGCACACCGACATGCCCGACTACCCGGCCGTGCTGCGCGAGGTGCGCCGGGTGCTCGCCCCCGGCGGCGTCTTCGTACACGTGGGCGTGCACCCGTGCTTCTGCGGCGCGTTCGCGGACCGGTCCGATCCGGCCGCGGCGGTGATCCGGCCCGGTTACCGCGAGCGGGGCTTCAGCCGGGATTCGTGGACCAGCAAGGGGGTCCGCGACAAGGTCGGCGCGATGCACTTCCCGCTGGCGGACCTGCTCGGCGCGTTCGTCGCGGCCGGACTGACCACGGAGGCCTTCGCCGAGGGCGGCGCACCGACACCGATCACCTTCTCCGTCCGGGCCCGCTGACCGGTTCATCCCCGACCCGCCGACCACTCGGCCAGGGCGGCCTCGGTGGTGACGTGGTCCAGGGCCAGGATCGCCGCGCCGTGCAGGGCGCCGTCGTCGCCGTGCGTCGCGTCCACCACCGGCGGCGGCTGTCCACGATGGAAGGCCATCAGGCCGCCGGTGTAGGCCGCGGCGAACCGGTCCGGCGCGGCGGCGCGCAGCGGAGCGGCCAGCCCGCCCAGCGTGACCGTGTCCGGGTCGTGCAGGTTGACCAGGGCGCCGATGCCCGCACCGAGTGCCGCCGCGACGGTCTCCAGCGCTCCCCGCACAGCCGGGTCCCGCGGCGCGCGGTCCAGGACCTGCCGCGCGTACGCACGCGGGTCTGCCGGGGCGGGCACGCCCAGGTGCCGGGCCAGGGCGCGGCCGTCGATCTCCAGGTCCCAGCAGCCGCGCGCCCCGCACGGGCAGGGCAGCGACCGGTCACCGTACGGCTGGTGGCCGTACTCACCCGCGGCGCCGTGCGCGCCGGTCGACGGGCGTCCATCCACAGTGAACGCCCCGCCGATGCCGACCTCGACCATCAGGTGCAGCGCCGCGCGCGCCCCCACGGCGGCGCCGGTGCGGGCCTCGGCCAGGCCGGCGAGCGTGGCGTCGTTGCCGGGCAGCAGTTCCAGGGCGGTGCCGGCGGTGAGCGCGGTCAGGTCGACGTCGCGCCAGCCGAGCGTCGCGGACTGCGCGAGCCGGCCGTCGTGGATCGTCCCGGCCATCGCGACCGCCACCGCCCGCAACCGCGTGCCGTAGACGGCCCGGCTGTCGTCGACGGTGCGCCGGACGGCCGCGAGCACCGCGGCCGGATCGGGCACGTCGGCGCCGTGCCGGGTGGTGGTGACGGGGTGCAGGCGGCCGTCGAGGCCGGCGATCGTGTGCCGCCGGTCCGCCATCCGGATGTCGATCGCCAGCACCACCGGGCCGGCCGGATGGGCCGCCAGCACCGTGGTCGGCCGGCCCCGGCCCTGCGGCGGCGCGGGCGTCTCGGCCAGCAGGCTCAGCGCCCGCATCCGGCCGGTGAGCTCGGTCGCCAGCCCGCTGGTGAGCTGCAGGTCCTGGGCCAGGGCGGCGCGGGTCGCGCCCGGGTGCAGGCGCAGCCAGGCGAGCACCTGGGACGCGGTGTGCCAGCGGGTCTCCTGGGCCCGGCGGCGGATCGGACTTGCCACGGCGGGGGTTCACCACCTTATCCTCGTGATACGAGCATATTGGGAGGACGCATGGATCTGACCATCGTCGAGGCGGTGCTCTTCGACATGGACGGCACCCTGGTCGACTCCGACGCGGCCGTCGAGCGGGCCTGGCGGAGCTGGGCCGCCGAGTACGCCGTCGACCCGGATGCCGTGCTGGCCGTCGCGCACGGCGCCCCGGCTGACCGTACCGTCGGGCTGGTCCGCCCGGACCTGGGCGCCGCCGAGGCCGCCACGGCCGCCGCCCGCCAGCTCGACCTGCAGTACGACGACCTGGCCGACGTCGTGCCCACCCCCGGCGCCCTGGCGCTGCTGGCGGCGCTGCGGCTGCCCTGGGCGATCGTGACCAGCGCCGACGTCCGGCTGGCCGAGGCCCGGCTGGGCGCGGCCGGCATCGTCGCGCCGCTGCTGGTCACCGTGGAGGACGTCCGGGCGGGCAAGCCCGATCCCGAGGGTTACCTGCGCGCCGCCGAGCTGCTCGGGGTCGCGCCGCAGCGGTGCCTGGTGGTGGAGGACGCCGCGGTCGGCGTCGCCGCGGGCCGGGCCGCCGGGGCGCGGGTGGCCGCCCTCAAGGGTGTCGAGGCCGACCTCGCGCTGCCCGATCTCGGCACGCTGGCCCGGCTGCTGGCCGCCCGGGACGAAGCGAGCGTCTGACCGGATGGCGAGCCACGTCCGGCAGGCGGGGATCGCGCAGGCCGGGCTGGGGTACGCGATCACCGCGCTCGGCGCCTGCATCGTGCTGCTGGCCGGCGACTTCGGCGTGCCACCGGAGGAGCTGGCCTGGCTGCCCGCGACGT
Source organism: Actinoplanes sp. NPDC049599 (assembly GCF_044465625.1). Classification (NCBI taxonomy): domain Bacteria; kingdom Bacillati; phylum Actinomycetota; class Actinomycetes; order Micromonosporales; family Micromonosporaceae; genus Actinoplanes; species Actinoplanes sp. NPDC049599. The sequence goes on along the minus strand of NZ_JBITLX010000013.1, from coordinate 140,524 downwards.
TCGGCTTCGGGCTGCTGGCGCTGGCGCCGGCCGGCCCGCTGCTGCTGCGCGGCGGCCCGCACGCGGCGCTGACCGGCGGTTCGCTGGCCGTGGCGGCCGGGGCGACGCTGCTCGCCCTCGCCCCGGGGCCGGCCGTGGCGGTCGCCGGCGCCCTGCTGCTGGGCGCGGGCGGGGCGGCGTTCGCGCTGGTCACCCCGGCCCTGCTGGCCGGGCCCGCGGCGGCGGTGCAGCTCACCAGGGTCAACGCCGCGTCGAGCAGCGCCGCGGTGCTCGCCCCGGCGGCGATCGGCGGCCTCAACGCGACCGGGCTGGTCAGCGGGCGGCTCGCGCTGCTCGTTGTCGTACCCCCGCTGCTCTATCTGGCCGCGACCAACCGGCCGACCGCGGCCGGCCCGCGGGCCGCACCGGGGATCCGGCCGGAAGCCGGCGCCGTGGCGCGGCGCTGGGCCGTGGTCGTGCTGGCCGTCGCGGTCGAGTTCTGTTTCACCATCTGGGCCGTGGCCCGGCTCGCCGAGGCGGGCCTGGCCGCCGCGAGCGCCGCCGCGCTCGGCACGGCCTTCCCGATCGGGATGGCGCTGGGTCGGCTGGCGGGCCCGGCGCTGATCCGCCGGATCCCGGTGGTGCCGATCGGCGCGGCGGTCACCGCGGCGGGCACGCTGCTGGTGGTCGCGGCCAACACGCCGGCCGTGATCACCGCGGGGCTCGTCGTGGCCGGGGCGGGCGTGGCGACCCTCTACCCGGTGGCCCTGGCCGGCCTGGTCGGCACGCCACGCCTGAGCGCCGCGCACGCCGCGTCGCTGGGCGCGCTGGCCTCCGGTACGGCCATCCTGGCGGCCCCCGCGGCGCTGGCCCGGCTCGCCGACGCGGTGGACATGCGGCTCGCGTTCCTGATCACGCTCCCGCTGCTGGCGGCCCTGCTGCTGTTGCGCCGCCGGCAGTGACGACCACCACGGGCGTGCCACTGGTATTTCAGATTTGAAGGAGTATGGTTCGGAGCATGACCGAACCGCTCAGCGACACTCAGCAGGCCGCCTGGCGCGCCTTCATCGAGAGCAGCTGGGCGTTGCACACCCGGCTCGAGGACGACCTGCGGGCCACCACCGGCCTGAGCATGGCCGACTACCACGTGATGGTCGTGCTCTCCGAGGCGCCCGGGCACCGCATCCGGATGGGCGAGCTGGCCAGCCGGCTGGTCTTCTCGCCCAGCCGGTGCACCTACCAGATCACCTCGATGACCAAGCGCGGCCTGGTCCGCAAGCAGAGCTGTGCCGACGACGGCCGCGGCCAGGAGGCCGTGCTGACCGAGGCGGGCCTGGCGGCACTGACCGCCGCCGCGCCGCTGCACCTCGCCACCGTGCGGGAGACGTTCATCAACGACCTCGACGACGCCGAGCTCGCCACCATCACCCGCGTCTTCGGACGCCTGGGCCCCCGACTGCGCACGCAGCCGGTCGCAGTCTGAGGGAGAAGATCATGCCAGCGATCACCGTCGACGACGTCCTGGTCCTGCCGCGCCTGCCGCAGCTCGACCCCGCCACCACGAGCTACCGCCCGGTCCGCCGGCTGACCACCGCCCCGTCCGGCTTCGAGGGCGAGGGCTTCCCGGTCCGCCGCGCCTTCGCCGGCGTGCCGGCCAACGAGCTCGACCCGTTCATCCACCTCGACCAGATGGGCGAGGTCGACTACGCGCCGGGCGAGCCCAAGGGCACCCCGTGGCACCCGCACCGCGGCTTCGAGACCGTCACCTACATGATCGACGGCCAGATGGACCACCAGGACTCCAACGGCGGCGGCGGCTCGATCACCAACGGCGACACCCAGTGGATGACCGCTGGCGGCGGCATCCTGCACATCGAGGCGCCGCCGGAGCAGCTGGTCACCAGCGGCGGGCTGTTCCACGGCCTGCAGCTCTGGGTCAACCTGCCGCGGGCCGCCAAGATGATCGCCCCGAAGTACCAGGACATCCGTGGCCGCGAGTCCACGCTGCTGACCACCGCGGACGGTGGCAGCCTGATCCGGGTGATCGCGGGCGAGGTGGCCGGCCACACCGGCCCCGGCTCCACGTTCACCCCGATCAACCTGGCACACGTCACCCTGCAGCCCGGCGCCCGGCTCGACCTGCCCTGGCAGCCCGGCTACAACGCGCTGGTCTACGTGCTGGCCGGCCGCGGCACGGTCGGCGCGGAGCAGCGCCCGATCCAGCTCGGCCAGCTGGCGGCGCACGGCGCCGGCGACGCCATCCGGGTCACCGCCGACAAGTCGCAGGACTCCAACATCCCCGCGATGGAGCTCTTCATCATGGGCGGCCGGCCGATCCGCGAGCCGGTGGCACAGTACGGGCCGTTCGTGATGAACACCCGCGAGGAGCTGGTGCAGGCGTTCGAGGACTACCAGAAGGGCCGGCTGGGCGTGATCCCGGCCGAGCGGCTGCCGCACACCGGCTGACCGGAGAAGGCGCGGACGGCACGCAGCCGTCCGCGCCGCGGACCGCGCCCCACCGGTGCCGCGGATCGAACGGCGAAGGCCCCGCAAATCGAACACGCGGCCCGCGCAAATCGAACACGCAAGCCCTCGCAAATCGAAAGCTTACGGGTAGAATGACCCAGTGCCCGGACGAAATCTGATTCCTCGCCACGTCGCCGCACAGGTGGATGCGGCACTGACGGACACCCGGGTCGTCCTGATCAGCGGAGCCCGTCAGGTCGGTAAGAGCACCCTCGTGCGCGTTGTCGCAGGCGACCGTCTCGCCGAGCGGCGCGACCTCGACCGGGCGCAGGATCGGGCCGCCGCCCTGGCCGACCCGGTGGGCTTCGTTGCCTCCCCCGACCTTCTCGTGATCGACGAGATTCAGCGAGCACCGGAACTGCTCCTGGCTATCAAGAGCGCCGTTGACGAGGACCCTCGCCCCGGCCGGTACCTGCTCACCGGCTCGTCGCAGCTGTTCGGGATGATCGCTGCTCCCGACGCCCTGCCCGGCCGGATGGAAAGCGTCGAACTATGGCCGTTCTCCCAGGGCGAGATCGACGGCGACCCGGACCGCTTCCTCGATGCCGTGTTCATGCACGGCCCCGACCTGCGCCATGAGTCGGACGTGACGCGGGCCGGCTACGCCGACCGGATCGTCCGCGGCGGCCTGCCCGAGGCTGTCTCACGGGCGGACCCGCGGCGCCGTGGACGATTCTTCGACGCCTACGTCCAGGCCCTCATCGACCGTGACGTCCGGCAGCTCTCGGACATCCAGCACAAGAGTCAGCTCCGCACCCTGGTCCGCCTGCTCGCCGCCCGATCCGCAACCCTCATCCCGGCCGGATCCCTCGAGTCGACGCTCGGCCTGAGCCGACCGACGATCGCGCGATACCTGCGCGCACTCGAGGAGATCTTTCTTGTCAAGCGGATCCCGGGCTGGTCCCGCAACCTCGGCACCCGGGTCACCGCCACCCCGAAACTCATCTTCGTCGACTCCGGGATCGCTGCCCACGAGGTCTCCTTCGATGCGCGCGCGCTGCTCCGGCCAGGTGCGCCGTTCGGGCCGCTGCTCGAATCCTTCGTCCTGTCCGAGCTTGCCCGGCAGCTCACCTGGTCGACACAGCTCGCCGACCTGTATCACTATCGCGACCGAAGCGGATACGAGGTCGACGCCGTGCTGGAGAACCGCCGCGGACAGGTCGTCGGCATCGAGGTCAAGGCCGCGTCAACGGTCGGTCCTGACGACTTCCGCGGCCTGCGTCGGCTGGCCGAACGGCTCGGTGACGACTTCCTCGTGGGTGTTGTTCTCTACACCGGCACGGCGACGCTGCCGTTCGGGACGAAGCTGCGGGCGATCCCGGTCAGTGCGCTCTGGCAGGTGCCCGCGCCCGGGTAGCGGCAGCCTCGGGGGCAGAGCATGCCTGGTGATCACGGCTACCAGCGCTGCAGCTGCGTCACCACCATCGCGATGGCGAAGAAGCCGTAGAAGCAGATCGCGACCACCATGCCGCCCAGTCGCCAGCCGCGCAGCCGCACCGGCACCGGCAGGTCCCGGATGTTGAGGCGGATCAACAGGATCGAGTAGAGCAGCGTCACCACCGAGGCCGCGCAGGTCGAGACGATCAGCAGGCCGATCGGCTGGCTGAAGCCCGCCAGCAGGATCAGCGACCCCAGCACGATCTCGGCCCAGACCACGGTCAGGTACAAGCGGGGTTCGGTCCAGCGGGTGGAGGTCATCAGGTACGTCCGGCGCAGGAAGTCCGACGCGACCCGGCCGATGATGTCGAGCAGGCCCATCGCCGCCGCCCACAGCGAGACCGCCGCCACCGCCAGGAACAGCAGCCTCAGCCAGCCGCCGACCTGGCCGGCGAGCACGTCGGCCTCGATCCGCAGGAACGACGCGTCCGACCTGAGGTCGTCGCGGCCGAAGAGCGTCTCGTACGCGAGCAGGCACATGATCGTGATCGTCGCGAAGCAGACCGCCACGAAGGTGACGAGGTGTTCCACGTTGGCCCGCCGCCACCAGACGTGCCAGCGGCTCAGGTTCTCCTCGTCGACGGCGAGCCGGTACCGGTCGGCGCCCGCGGCCTCCTCCCGGCCGGTGATCGGTGACACCAGGCGGGGGACGTGCGCGCCCATGCCGTACCGCTTGTCGCGGATCCAGTTGCTCAGCACCAGGTTGTGCACGCCGCCCGCGCCGGCCGCGCCGATCGCGCTGAGCAGCAGGGTGAACGTGATGCCCTCCGGGATCTGCCCGAACTCGGTCACCGTGGCCCGGGCGCCGTCGCCCCAGGTGCCCAGCGAGATGACAAAGACGACCACGACGACGAGGAAGAACAGGGTGAGAGCGACCTTGACGAGCTCCACCCGTTCGACCGTGGTGTAGACCACTTTGGACACCGACAGCAGCGCGCCGACGATGACCAGGCCGGCCACCGTGATCCAGACGACGTCACCGCCGCCGGCCAGGTAGGTGAACACAGTGGAGCCACTGGTCGCCCAGCCCGGCCAGACGTACTGGAAGGCCCCGGCCAGGCAGATGACGATCCCCCAGCCCTTCCACCACCGGGAGGAGCCGGCGACGACCGTCTGCCCGGTCGCCAGCGTGTAGCGCTCGATCTCCATGTTGATGACGAACTGCACGGCCAGGGTCGTGAAGGCCAGCCAGAGCAGGCCCAGGCCGCCGATCGCGGTCAGGTAGGGCCACAGGATGATCTCGCCCGCGGCCATGCCGATGCCGACGGCGATCACGCCGGGACCGATCATCCGGCGCAGGGACAGGGGTTCGGGAAGGTTACGGACGTCGACGGCGAGGTCGGTCTGGGATCGACTCATGTCGTGCTCCATGGCGTGGGAGGGTCACGCGGGACGATGCGTGCCCCGCGCGGCCGGCAGCCGGTCGAGGCCGCGAGCATCCGCGCGGTGTCGGGGGTACGGCCGGTGAGCAGCTCAAAAGCGGCGGCGGCCGGACAGACGCACATCGCCGCGCCGTCCAGCGTCCACAGGCCGGCGGCCCGGGCGGCGCGCAGCAGCGCCGCCTCCACCGGCATGGAGACGATGTCGAAGAGGTGGCCGAGCAGCTCGATCACCTGCTGCTTGATGGGGTGGGTGATGGTGAGCCCGGCGAAGCCGGCTCGCCCGCCTCGATCAACCCGCATCGGCACGCTGCCATCACCCGCTCCCCACTGATGCCGGTTGATGTACGAACCGTTACGTTAGTTATCAGGTGTGACGGCGGCCACTGTCAAGGCCTCCGGGCGCACGCGGTTAACTGGTCCGATGACGCCCAGCGCGAAGGAAGAGCCGATGTCGGTGGACGTGGCCCCGCCCGCCGTGGTGCAGCGGCGCCGGGACGCCGAGCGCACCCGCGCGGAACTGCTCGACGTGGCCACCGACGAGTTCGCCCAGCGCGGCTACAGCGGCGCCCGGGTCGACGAGATCGCCAACCGCACCCGCACCACGAAACGGATGATCTACTACTACTTCGGCGGCAAGGAACAGCTCTACCTGGCGGTACTGGAGCGGGCGTACGCGGAGATCCGCCGGGCCGAACGCACCGTCGACGTCGACCACCTCGACCCGGTCGCCGCGGTGCGCCGGCTCGCCGAGGTCACCTTCGACCACCACGAGGCGCACCCGGCGTTCATCCAGCTGGTCGGCGTGGAGAACGCCCAGCAGGCCAAGCACATGGCGCACGTGGCCCGGCTGGTGGACCTGAACAGCTCCGCCGTCGCCGTGCTGCACGGGGTGCTGGCCCGCGGCCGGGCCGCCGGGGTGTTCCGCGCCGACGTCGACGCCCTCGACGTGCACATGATGATCAGCTCGTTCTGCTTCTTCCGGGTCGCCAACCGCCACACCTTCGGCGCGCTCTTCGACCGGGACCTGCTCGACCCGGCACGCCGGACCCACTACCGCACCATGCTCGGCGACCTCGTGACCGGATATCTGCGACTGTGACCCCGAGGCTCGACGACCGCGGACAGCAGCAGCGTCGCCGGGCCACCGCCGCCGCACCTGTCGTCCTCCTGAAACCCTCGTGCTTGGTAGAACGGCTGCATGCCGCCATCGGCGACGAGCATCACGTGGCGTCGCCGTTGGGCGCGTGGCTGCTGCTGGGGTTGTGCGCCTCGGCAGGCCGCGGCGCGGTTGGTGAGGAGCTGGCCGAGGTGCTGGGCGTGCCGGCCGGCGACGCGACTGCCGCGGTCGCCGCGCTGCTGGAGCATCCGCACCCGCTGGTGTCGTCGGCGACCGCGGTGTGGCACGCGCCGGGCCGGGACACCGAGGGCCTGCGCGGCTGGCAGGCCGGGCTGCCGGCCGGCACGGCCGTGGGGGTTCCGCCGGACCAGGACGGCGTCGACGCCTGGGCCCGCGAGCACACCGGCGGGCTGATCGGCGCCTTCCCCCTGCCGAAGCTCCAGGAAGTGGTGTTGTTGCTGGCCAGCGCGCTGGCCACGCGGGTGTCCTGGGCCGATCCGTTCGAGGTGGCGCCGGCCGGCGCGCTCGGTGCGGGCAGCCCCTGGGCCGCCCGCCTCACCCGGGTGCTCCGCACTCCCGAAAACGGGCACTCGGCGCACATCGCCGCCACGAAGCGGGCCGGTGACGCCATCGTGCACGTCGTCGAGGCCGACTGTGCGGACCGGAGCCGTCCGTCCGGTCCAAGCTGCTGGTGCTCTCGGTTGCCGCCGCGCCCGAGGTGGCGGCCGGTGACGTCCTCGCCGCCGCCTACGAAGTGGGCCGCACCGTCACCGACAGCGCGGCGGCCGCACGCCGGTCGCTGTTCGACCTGCCGCTGGGAGATACCCGGCTGTGGAGCATCCGCGAGGAGCCGGCGCTGACCTACGCGCCCCGGGGGAGCGGCACACGGCGGTGCTGCCGTGCTGGTCGGCGGAGAGCGACCACGACCTCGGCCGGCAAGGGCTGGGCTTCACCGCCTGGGTCAGCGAACCCGAGGACCCTGCCCGCCGCCGAGGCCGACTGATCAGCGCCCTCGGCGGGGTGCGGTCACTTCGGGAAGGAGTTGGGGTCCACGTCGCTGGTCGAGGCGTTGCCGCCGACCACCGGCGTCAGCGTGATCGTCCAGATCGAGGCCGAGAACGACGTTGTCGTGAACTTGAACGTGTCGTCGAACTTGGAGAACGAGCAGTCCCGGGTGAAGCCCTTCTTGCCCTTGTCCCAGTCCTCCCCCGACGCCGTGTAGACGCGGTAGGTGCCGTCGCGGACGCCCTTGGCCGTGAACGTGCCGCCGCCGCGGACATAGACCGTCAGGACGGGCTTCGGCTTCTTGCCCTTGGTCGGCACCAGGCTGACCGTGGTGTCGTCCGCGCCGTTCTTGATTTTGAAGTGACCCGAGCCGCCGGTGCTCGAGCGCTTCAGGAACGTGCCCGTCTTGAGGCGGCGCTTGGTTTCCTTCGGCGCCGCCGGCAGGAACGTGCCGAACTTGAACGTCGCGTCGGCCGCTGCCAGCTTTTTCGCGTCCTCGCGGATGCCGTCGGCCCAGCCGGACTGCAGCACCGCCACCCACGGCGAGGCCGCCGGGCATTCCTGCTTCGCCGCCGCCGTCTCCTCCACCATGTCGCCGAGGCTTTCCAGCTCGAGGGTGAGCTGGCCGTGCGCCGGCGCCGCGCCGGACGGCGGCTGGGTGGCGCGCAGCTTGTCGGCCTCGGCGCGGATGGCGCTCGCCGCCGCCGGGGCCGCCTTGGCGAAGGTCGCGGTGTCGGAGGTGTTGAGCTTGCTGAAGGTCGCCCCGATCGCCGCGTCCGAGGCCGCCAGGGCCTGGACGTACTGCTCCGGGGTGAGCGGGCCGGTGGCCGTGGGGCCGCCGCTGACGTTGGCGGCGACGCCGTTGCGGCCGGCCTGCGGGCTGTCGTCGTCGCCACCGCCGAAGACCCGGACGATGCCGCAGCAGCCCAGGGCGAGCAGGACGACCAGGGAGCCGCCGATCACCGCGTTACGCCGGGTGTGGCTCGGCGCGGCGGGCGGCGGGGCGAAACCTTGCTGCTGGCCCGGGAAAGGCTGGCCCGGGAAGGGCTGGCCGGGGAACTGGGGCTGGCCGGGCGGCGGGTAACCCGGCGGCGGGTAGCCGGGCCCGGCCGCGGGCACCCCGGACTGGGGCTGCGCCGGGTAGGGCTGGGTCGGGAACTGCTGCCCGGGGTAGGGCTGCGGCGGCGGGAAGGGCGAGGACACCCGGATGGTCACGGCGACGTTGCCCGCCGTCGGGCTCTGCACCCACACGACCGAGCCGTCCACGGTCCCGGGCGGTACGACCACGGTCAGCTGACCGTGTGTCGGCGACCAGACGCTCCTGGTGGTGCCGGCCGCCGCTTCCGCCTGCGGGACCTCGATGACTGCGCTGCTGTACCCCGGATCCCCCGTCATGCCGACGAGTATGGATGAGCCGCGCCACGCCACGCTGCCCGGTATCCGTCAGCAGGGGCAACGGTTCGGTATCGACGGCGCGGAAACCCGGCGGATCAGGACATCATCACCATCGCGCCCGCGCCGAGCAGCACCAGCAGCAGCATCGCGATGAGCAGGCCGCGCTCGGAGGCGGCGGCGGGGTCGGCCGGGGCGGCGGTCGAGGTCAGCGGCTCGGTGCTCATTCGGGTTTCCTGTCTCGCGGGGGGACGCGTGCTTCAGCGTGCGTTCGGCCCTCGGGGGGCCTACGGTGAGGGCGTCGTCGACCTCGGAAGGGCTGCCCCGTGCCACTGGAGGACTGGTTCCTGACCGCGGGCGAGCGTGGCAACCCGGACTCCGAGATACCCACCTGGTGCGCCGGAAACACCGCCGAGCCGCTCATTCACGGAAAAACCTACTTCGACCGTCTGGTGGCGGAGGTGGAAGCGCTGCACGAGGGCGACCACCTGTTCTTCACCGACTGGCGGGGTGATCCCGACGAGCGGCTGCGCGACGACGGGCCGACGATCGCCGAGCTGTTCGCCGCGGCGGCCAAGCGCGGCGTGGTGGTCAAGGGCCTGCTCTGGCGCTCGCACCTGGACAAGCTCGCGTACAGCGAGGAGGAGAACCGCAACCTCGGCCAGGACATCGCGGCCGCCGGTGGCGAGGTGCTGCTCGACCAGCGGGTCCGGCGCGGCGGCTCGCACCACCAGAAGGTGGTGATCCTGCGTCACCCCGGCGAGCCGGAACGTGACATCGCGTTCGCCGGCGGCATCGACCTGTGCCACAGCCGCCGCGACGACCACGAGCACCACGGCGACCCGCAGCCGATCGCGATGGCCACGGCGTACGGGAAGAACCCGCCCTGGCACGACGTCCAGCTCGCGCTGCGCGGCCCGGTGGTCGGCGCCCTGGATCTGAGCTTCCGCGAGCGCTGGCAGGACCGGGTGCCGCTGGACCAGCACGGCCCGATCTCCACCATCGAGGACAAGCTCAAGGGCGCCGACCTGCACGCCGACAAGCTCCCGCCGCAGCCGCCGGACCCGCCGGAGTGCGGCCCGCACGACATCCAGGTGTTGCGCACCTATCCGGCGATGCGGCCGCCGTACGGCTTCGCCGGCCTGGGCGAGCGCAGCATCGCCCGCGGCTACACCAAGGCCATCAAACGGGCCCGCCGGCTGATCTACCTCGAGGACCAGTACCTGTGGTCCAAGGAGGTCGCCCAGCTCTTCGCCGACGCGCTCAACGACAACCCGGAGCTGCACCTGATCGCGGTCGTGCCGCGGCACCCGGACGTGGACGGCCGCTTCGCGCTGCCGCCCAACCAGGTGGGCCGCGAGGAGGCCATCGCGCTGTGCCGCAAGGCCGCCGGCGACCGGGTGCACGTCTTCGACGTGGAGAACCACGCCGGTGCGCCGGTCTACGTGCACGCCAAGGTCTGCGTGATCGACGACACCTGGGCCAGCACGGGCAGCGACAACTTCAACCGGCGCTCGTGGACCCACGACAGCGAGCTCTCCTGCGCCGTCCTGGACCGGACCCGTGACGAGCGCGAGCCCCGGGACCCGGCCGGCGGCGGCGAGGGCGCCCGGACGTACGCGCGGAACCTGCGGCTCACCCTGATGCGGGAGCACCTGGACCGCACCGACGACACGGACCTGCTCGACCCCGACGACGCCGTCCGCACGATCCGCGCCGCCGCCGACGCGCTGCGCGACTGGCACGCGGACGGCGAGCGGGGCCCCCGTCCGCCCGGCCGGCTGGTGCCGCACGAGACCGAGCGCCTGCCGTGGTACCAGCGGATCTGGGCGGTGCCGGCGTACCGGTTGATCTACGACCCGGACGGTCGCCCGTGGCGGGCCCGCCGTGACGGCACGTGGTAGTGCCAGGCATACCCCGGAAGTAGCCGTGGACGGCTGGGAACGACCACCCCGGGCTCCGTACGGTGACGCTGTGTCAACAATAGAAGCCCCCTGGCGATCCCTCGGCCGGCGCCGGTACCTGCTCTCCGCGGGCCCGTGGCGCGCCCTGCTCTACGTCCTGACCACGCTGCCGTTCGCCGGCGTCCTCGGCGCCGCCGTGGGCACGCTGATCCTGCCCTGGCTGGTCGCCGGCGTGCGGCTCACCGAGGGTCCCCCGCTCACCAGCGCGCTGCTGTTCCTCATGGTGACCGCGCTGGTGGTGCTGGCCGTGCTGGGCCCGCTGATCGCGATCCCGCTCGCCGCGGTCGAGCGGGGCCGGCTCGCGCTGATCGACCAGCGGCCGCTGCAGTCGGCGCACCGGCCGGTCGCCGCCGACCCGCTGATCTGGCTGCGGGTGCGCTACACCGAGGCGGCCACCTGGCGCGAGGTGCTCTACGGCGTCTTCCTCGGCCTGGTCGTCCCGGTCGTCTACAGCGCGTACGCGCTGTTGGTGCTGATCGACATCGGCTTCCTGCTGAGCCCGCTGTTCGCCGCGACGGGCACCGACAGCTGGCAGTTCGGCGTGTTCACCGTCCGCAGCGTCGGTCAGGCGATCCCGCTGGCGGTGGCCGGGCTGCTGCTGATCCCGGTCCTGGTCTACCTGCTGGGCCTGATCGCCGCCGGGCAGGGCACCGCCGCGCGGGCGCTGCTCGGCGACCGCGACGGCACCGCGCTGCGGGCGGTGGCGCAGTCCCGGGCCCGGCTGGTCGACGCGTTCGAGACCGAGCGCCGGCGCATCGAACGCGACCTGCACGACGGCGCCCAGCACCGGCTGACCAGCCTCACCCTGCAGCTAGGCATGGCCAGGCTGGACGTGCCGGCCGAGTCGCCCGCGGCTGCGCCGCTGGCCCGGGCGCACGACGAGGCCAAGGAGCTGATGGTGGTGCTGCGCGACCTGATCCACGACATCCGGCCGCAGGCGCTGGCCGACCTCGGGCTGCCCGCCGCGCTGCGGGAGCTGACGGTCCGTTCGCCGCTGCCGGTGACGGTCACGGTCGCCGACGGGCTGCACCGCCCGGCGCCGCACCTGGAGAGCACCGCGTACTTCGCGGCGTCGGAGGCGCTGGCCAACGTGGTCAAGCACGCCGGGGCGCACCGCGCCGACCTGCTGCTGGCCCGGATCGGCGACATGCTGGTGCTGGAGGTCCGCGACGACGGGCGGGGCGGCGCCGACCCCGCGCACGGCACCGGGCTGACCGGGCTCGCCGACCGGGTCGCGGCCGTCGGCGGCCGGCTGCTGCTGGCCAGCCCCGCCGGCGGCCCTACCCTGGTCCGGGTGGAGCTTCCGTGGCAGAGCTGATCCGGGTGGTGCTCGCCGAGGACGGCGTGCTGCTGCGCGAGGGCCTGGTCGGGGTGCTGTCCCGCTTCGGCTTCAGTGTGGTGGCGGCGGTCGGCGACGGCCCGGCGCTGCTCGCGGCGGTCGCCGAGCACCGGCCGGAGCTGGTGATCACCGACATCCGGATGCCGCCGGGCCACTCCGACGAGGGCCTGCGGGCGGCGGTCACCCTGCGCCGCCGGGAGCCCGGCCTGGCGGTGGTCGTGCTGAGCCAGTACGTGCAGGAGGAGTACGCGACCGCGCTGCTCGACACCGGCGACGGGCGGCGGGTCGGTTACCTGCTCAAGGACCGGGTGGTCGACGTGCAGGACTTCGTGGCGTCGCTGCGGACGGTGCTCGGCGGCGGCACGGTGGTCGACCCCGAGGTGGTGCGGCGGCTGCTGCGCCGGCCCCGGGACCCGCTGGCGGCGTTGTCGGCCCGCGAGCGGGAGGTGCTGGCGCTGGTCGCCGAGGGCCACTCGAACTCGGCGATCGCGGCCCGGCTGTTCGTGACCGAGGCGGCCGTGGGCAAGCACGTGGGCAGCATCCTGGCCAAGCTGGACCTGCCGCCGGCCGAGGACACCAACCGCCGGGTGCTGGCCGTGCTCGCCTATCTGCGCGCCTGACAGGTCACCACGAGGCGATCAGCGGGTCGGTGTGCTCACGCCGGCGCCACTGCAGGGTGAGGCGGGCGAGGCGGTCGGGGGCGGCGATGGCGCGTACGGCCGCGACCTTGCCGGAGCGGACCTCCAGGACCACCACGCCCACGACCCGGTCGGGCAGCGCGGCGATGACGGCCGGGGAGCCGTTGATCACGCCGGCGTACATCGCCAGGGCGCCGCCGGCCAGCCGGCGCTTCGCCGGGGTCGGCTTGAAGGCGCCCCGCAGGACGGCGGCGATCCGCTCGGGCGTCGAGAACCGCAGGATCTTCCCGGCCGGCCCCGCGCCGTCGGAGATCGCGGTCGCGTCGGCGGTGAGCAACGCCACCAGCCGTTCGGTGCGGCCCGAGGAGGCGGCATCGACGAAGGCCTCGACGACCCGGCGGGCGGCGGCCCCGGTGATCTCCCCGGCGCCGCGGCCGGTGGCGACCCGGCGGCGGGCCCGGTGGGCGTGCTGCTGGCTCGCCGACTCGGTGATGTCGAGGATCTCGGCGATCTCGGCGTGGCTGTAGGCGAAGGCCTCGCGCAGCACGTAGACGGCCCGCTCGACCGGCGAGAGGCGTTCCATGAGCAGCAGCACCGCCAGCGTCACCGATTCGCGCTGCTCGGCGGTGTCGGCCGGGCCCAGCATCGGGTCGCCGTCCAGCAGCGGTTCGGGCAGCCAGTCGCCGGCCGCGCGTTCGTGCCGCATCCGCGCCGAGCGCAGCCGGTCCAGCGCCAGGTTGGTGACCACCTTGGTCAGCCACGCCTCGGGCACGTCGATGCGCTCCCGGTCGGCGGCCTGCCAGCGCAGGAACGTATCCTGCACCGCGTCCTCGGCGTCGGCGGCCGAGCCGAGCAGCCGGTACGCGAGCGAGGCCAACCGGGTCCGGTTGGCCTCGAAACGCGCCACGGTGGCGGGGTCCATGAGCGCCACGCTAGTCGGTGACCAGCTCCGCGGCGCGGGCCGGCGTGACTGTCACGCGGCGCCGGCGGGCCGGCAGCCCGTACGTGGGGTGGTGCATGTTCCAGGCCGTTCCGCGCAGCACGAAGGCCTTGACCCGGGCGGCCGGGCGCCCGCGCAGCGACCAGGAACGGGACCGGGCGGCGCCGTCGACCGTCTGGAAGATCGCGTCCCGCCCGCCGAGACCGATGCAGTTGCCGAGGTACGGCAGCGGGCTCGTCGCGACCTTGTCGCCGGTGAGGTCCCCGATGATCGCGGCGGTCGCCTGCATCCGGGTGAACCCCGCCGAGGCGCACGACATCGGCAGCGGCTGCCCGTTGTCACCGACGGCGTAGGCGCTGTCGCCGGCGGCGTAGACCGCCGGGTGCGAGACGGAGCGCATCATGCGGTCGACGATGATCCGGCCGTCGTCCGCGACCTCGAGGCCGCCGGCGGCGGCGATGGGGTGCGCGGCGAAGCCGGCCGCCCAGACGGTCACGTCGGCGGCGAGGTCGGTCCCGTCGGCGGCCGTCGCACCGGTCTCCCCGACGCGCGTGATGGTGGTGTGCTCGTGCACGGTGATGCCGAACCGGTCGAAGGCGCGCAGCAGGTGCCGGCGCCCCTTCGCGCCCAGCCAGCCGCCCAGCTCGCCGGTGGTGGCGAGGGTGACCGTGAGCCCGGGCCGGGTCTCGGCGATCTCGGTGGCGGCCTCGATCGCGGTCAGGTTGCCGCCGACGACCAGCACCCGGCCGTGCCCGCCCAGCGCTGCCAGGCGGTGGCGCAGGCGCAGCGCCGCCGGCCCCTCAGCCACGTGGAAGGCGTGCTCGGCCACGCCCGGGACGCCCTGGTCGCCGATGGTGCTGCCCAGGGTGTAGAGCAGCGTGTCGTAGGGGATCCGGTCGGTGCCCGTGCCGTCGGTCACCGTGACGGTCCGCCGGCCGGCATCGACGGCGGTCACCTGGGCCACCCGGAGCCGGATGCCCGTGCCGGCGAACATCTCCGCCAGCGGGTAGCGGCGCAGGTCGTGGCCGGCGGCCACCTGGTGCAGGCGGATCCGCTCGACGAAGTCCGGCGCGGCGCTGACGACGGTGATCTTGACGTCGTCGGGGTGCAGGTGGCGGGCGAGGTAGCCGGCCGCGGAGGCTCCGGCGTAGCCGGCCCCCAGAACGATGATGCGGTGCCGCATGGTGTGACTCCCGTCTGGTTCGCGTGCCCTCTGAACGAGACAGCACCCGGATTCCTGACAGGACGGGCTACAGATGTTCCGGGCGCAGCTCCCAGGTGGCCGGCACCCAGATCGGCGCCTGCGGGTCGCCGGCGAGCTCCAGGCCGATCCGCCAGCTGCGCATCGACGGGCGGCCCGCCTCCAGCCAGCGGTCGACGATCTGCACGGCCGTCGTGCCGTACCGGTGAGCCTGCTCTCCCCCGGCCAGCACCGCGCCGTCCGGCAGGATCGCCGCGCCGCCGGTGCCGTCGTCGTCCAGCAGGACCAGCCCGCTCAGGTCGCGGTCGGGCAGCGCGGCGTGGGTGGCCCGGCGGCTCCACACCCCGGCGGCGTACCAGAGGTCGCGGTAGCTGTAGGAATCCAGCGCCGGGCTCCAGCGCGCCGGGGCGAACGGCACGAACCCGATCAGCCCCCCGGACGGCACCGGCGCCGGGTGCGAGCCCGGGTGCGCCGCGGTCAGCGGCCCGGCGGCGCTCATGAAGCCGGACGGGCAGATCACCGTCGCGGTCACCGGGCCCTCCGCGCCGCCCTCGACGGCCAGCACCGGGTGGGTGCCGGCGTGCTCGACGGGTACGACGATCGGGCCCGGCACGGTCTGGGCCAGCCAGCGGGGGGACACCCCGGCGACGCCGACGGTCACGATGGCCCGGTCGAAACTCTCCCCCGGCACGCCGGTGTAGCCGTCGCCGGTGAGCACGCGGACCCCCGGCACGCCGGCCGCCGCCAGCGCGGCCCGGGCCTGCTCGGCGACGTCGGCCTGCACGTCCACGCTGGTCACCCGCGCGCCCAGCGCGGCGAGCAGGGCGGCGTTGTAGCCGGTGCCGGCGCCGATCTCCAGCACCCGGTCGCCGGGACGCACGGCCAGGGCGTCCAGCATGATCGCCATCAGCGACGGCTGGCTGGAGGAGCTGACCGCCACCCGGCCGTCGATCTTGGTGACCAGCACGTCGTCGCGGTACACCGCGGCGCGGAAGCCGGCCGTGCCGGGCCGGGCCCAGGAGCCGTCCCGGCGCTGGAAGCCCTCGGCGACGAAGACGTCGCGGGGCACGGCGGCGAAGGCGGCGGCCAGCTCCGGCGTCAGGGGCGCGCCGTTGCGACGGAGCTGCTCCACGAACCGTCGGCGCAGGTCGGTCACGCCCTCCACCGTACGGCGGCAGCCACGGCCGCGCTCAGCCGCACCGGCACGTCCTCGGCGTGGTACGGCCGTTCGGCGGGCTCGATCCGGTCCAGGAAGTCCGCGTATGCCGCGGCCGCGCGCAGCTCCGCGACCGGCCGGAGCAGGTCGGCGGCCCGTTCCGGGGCACAGCCGGGCCGTTCCGCGCGCCACCGCCGGGCCCACTGCGCCAGCACGTCGCCGGGCTCGGCCAGGCCCTCGATGAGCCGCAGGATGTCGTACCCCGGATGGGCGACCGTCGCGTCACCCCAGTCGACGATCACCCGGGTGGCGCCGTCGCCACGCACGTTGCCGGGATGCAGGTCGCCGTGCACGAGCGTGTCGGGCAGCCCGCACTCCTCGATCGCCGCGAACCGCCCGGGCAGCTCGTCCACCAGCGCGGCCAGCCCGTCGATCCGGTCCAGGTACGGCTCGGCCACCCGGGCGTACCGGTCGGCGTCGAACCGCCGGTCGGGCACGCCGGCGGTGAGCAGGTCGTCGATCCGGGCGGCGAAGTGCGCCTGGACCGGGTGCCAGTCGGCGGCGACCGCGGCGCAGAAGCCGGCCCCGGCGCCGTACCGGTCCTCGCCGGGCACGTGGGCGAGCAGCATCCGGCCCGGGGCGGCGGCGCGCAGCACCCGGGGCACCAGGCCGGGCGCGACGCCGTCCACCTGCGCCAGCACGACGGGCTCGTGCGCGAACATCGCCGGCACCTGCTTGAGCCAGGCCACCGGGCCGTCCGGGCCGTCCAGGTGCCAGATCATCGACAGGTTCCAGGTGCGCTGCTGCACGGCGGTCAGGTCGTCGCGCCCGGCCGCGGCGAGGGCCCAGGCCACCGAGGCGGCCGGGCCACCGGGCTCCGCGTACGGGGCCCGCAGCGGGTGCGGCGACAGATCCACGTCGGCCGGCGCCAGCACGGCCACGGGCGGCACGAAGACCTGGGCGAGGTATGTCACGTGACCGCCCGGCCAGTGCGCCCGGTCGGCGTGGAGCAGCCGCAGCACCTGCACCTCGACGCCGTGCTCCCGGCGGGCCGCGTCGACCACGTCGGCGACCTCCTGCCACCACGGCACCTCGACGGGGAACGGGGGCAGCGCGCCGAGCAGCCCGCCGTCGGCATCAACAAGGACAAGCGTCACGGTTCGGCCCACGCCCAGGACCGTAGCGGGTGTCCGACGAAACCCGGTCGACATATCCGTCTGGATACCGTGGCGTGGTGAACAACTCCCAGGTCGGCGCGACCCTCGTCTTCGACGTCACCGAGCCCGCCGAGATCGTCCTGCAGATCGCCGCCGCCGACCCGGTCACCGAGACGCTGACCCTGCAGAGCGGCGGCCGCGCGCTGGCGGCGACCGAGCTGCCCGGCCGCCAGCACTACGTCCGGGCGCCCGAGGGCCGGCTGACGGTGACGTACGCGGCGGAGGTCGCCGGCACCGGCCCGGTGCCGGCCGACGTCACCGAGCTGGACCGGATCGTCGCGCTGCGGCCCAGCCGGTACTGCCCGACCGACCGGATGACCGGCTTCGCGGGCGGGCTGTTCGGCGGCCTGCCGGACGCGACCGCCACGGTCCGGGCGATCCGCGACTGGGTGCACGACCACCTGAGCTACGAGCCGGGCAGCAGCGGCCCGAGCACCGACGCGGCGGACACGCTGCTCGACGGGCGCGGCGTGTGCCGCGACTACGCCCACCTGGTCGCGACGCTGTGCCGGGCGATGAACGTGCCGGCCCGGGTGGCCGCGGTCTACGCGCCGGGGCTGTCCCCGATGGACTTCCACCTGGTGGTGGAGGCCGCGCCGGCGGGCCGCTGGCAGGTCTGGGACGCGACCGGGCTGGCGCCGCGGCAGAGCCTGATCCGGATCGCCACCGGCCGGGACGCGGCGGACACCGCGCTGGCCACCACCCTGTCCGGCCTGCTGACCATGCCGGAGCTGGTCATCACCGCGGTGGCCGGCGGCGACCTGCCGCTGGACGACCACACCGGCCCGGTGGAGCTGCGCTGACTACGTGACCGCCTCGTAGCGGGCGCGCAGCACCGCGCCGTCCGGGCGCCCATGCAGGCGGATCCGGGCCATCCCGCCGTCCGGGAAGATGTCCAGCCGGACGTGGGTCGCCACCGGGACCACCGAGACACCGAAGCGGTGCCGGGTGTCCGGCGAGAGCCGCACCTGCGGCAGCAGGTCGAACCAGTCGGTCGGGTCGTCGAGCAGCCCGGTGCGCGCGTCGATGCCGCGCAGCGTGGCGCTGCCCGGGGCGTTGCCCTTGAAGTGGCTGGTGTCCAGCTCGGCCAGCTCGATCACCGACGGCACCGCCAGCTGCACCAGCACCCAGTCGTTGCCGTCGTCGCGGCGCCGGGAGGTCTCCCAGCCGTCGCCCATCGACCGGGCCAGCCCCGGGTAGATCATGTTCTGCGGGTGGCCGTAGAACATGTTGCTGCACCCGGCGATCCGGGCGCCGTGCTCGGCGGCGGCCACGTCGAAGACGCTCGGCAGCAGCCGCGGGTCCGGCACCACCTCGCCGTGCACCCGCAGCCGGGCCACCCCGCCGTCGGGGTAGATGTTCAGCCGCACGTGGGTGTAACGCTGGCTGGAGTCGACGGCGAACAGGTTCTGGCTGTCGCCGACCAGCGGCGAGCGCGGCACCAGCGACACCCAGTGCGCCTCGGCGAGCTGGATCGGATCGGGATAACCCTCCAGCGCCGCGGCCTCGACCGAGGCGTGCGGCGGGTAGTTGCCGGTGAAGAACGCGGTGTCGATGTCAACGCCGTGCACCACGCCGGGCGCGCCGAGCCGGACGATCGCGGTGTCGTGGCCGGGCTCGCGGCGCCGGCGGGTCTCCCAGCCGTCGTACACCTGGCCCTTGTGCCCGAAGGTCTGCGGCGCGAACACCGGCCGGGCCGGCTCGACCAGGTGGTCGGCGGCGGCGAAGAACTCGTCGTTGGTGAACACCACCCCACCGCCGAAGGTCCGCGACGCCAGGTCGGGCAGCAGCGTGAACTCTTCCATCAGGAACCCTCCCGGGTCAGCAGGACGCCGCGAGGGGCGTCGCCGGTCACGGTCCGTCCGCGCAGCCAGGTGGTGCGGACCACCCCGGTCAGAACCTTTCCCGCGTACGGGGTGACGGGGTTGCGGTGATGCAGCCGTACGGGATCCACGGTGAACTCCGCCGCCGGGTCGAAGGCGACCAGGTCGGCGTCCGCCCCCACCGCGATCCGGCCCTTGCCGGCGAGCCCGACCAGGTCGGCGGGCCGGCGCGCCATCCAGCTCACCACGTCGGCGAGGGTGTAGCCGCGCGCCCGGGCGGCGGTCCAGACCACCGGCAGGCCGAGCTGCACCGACGCGATGCCGCCCCACGCCGCGGCGAAGTCGCCGGTGTCCTGCCGCTTGAGCTCCGGGGTGCACGGCGAATGGTCGCTGACCACGCAGGTGATGAGCCCGTCGGCGAGCGCGGCCCAGAGCAGGTCGGCGTTCGCGGCGTCGCGGATCGGCGGGCAGCACTTGAACTCGGTCGCGCCGGCCGGGATCGCGGCGGCGTCCAGGGTCAGGTAGTGCGGGCAGGTCTCGGCGGTGACCCGCAACCCGTCGGCCTTGGCCCGGGCGATCAGCGGCAGGGCACTCGCGGCGGACAGGTGCAGGATGTGCACGCGCCCCCCGGTGGCCCGGGCGGCCTCGACGGCGGTCGCCACGGCGGCGTGCTCGGCCTCCGGCGGCCGGGAGGCGAGAAAATCCGCGTACGCCGGGGAGGACGCGGCGGCGTGCAGGTGGTCGGGGTCCTCGGCGTGCACCACGAACTGGGCGTCGACCGCGCGCAGGGCCTCGCCGAGCTGGTCGGCGGTCAGCGGCGGGAACTCGGGCACCCCGGAGTCGGCGAGGAAGGCCTTGAAGCCGTACACCCCGGCGGCGTGCAGGGCGGGCAGCGCGCCCGCGTTGCCGGGCACGGCGCCACCCCAGAAGCCGACGTCAACGTGGATCTGCCCGCGGGCCGCCGCCTGCTTGACCACGAGCGCGGCCACGTCAACCGTCGGCGGCAGGCTGTTCAGCGGCATGTCCACGATGGCGGTGACCCCACCGGCCGCGGCAGCCCGGGTAGCGGTGGCAAAACCCTCCCACTCGGTGCGCCCGGGCTCGTTGACGTGCACGTGGGTGTCGACCAGCCCGGGCAGCAGCGCCAGCTCGCCGAGATCGATGTCCTCATCCGCCTCGACCACCGCGTCCCGGTCGTCGACGGCCACGATCCGCCCCCCGGCGACGGAGACCGCGGCGGGACGCTCACCACCCGCGACAACGGCACGCCGGGACCGCAGCACGAGATCGACCATGCGCCGAGCCTAGCTGCCCGGCGTCGCCGGACGGCTCCGTCACGCGAAGCCGATGTCCGGTTCCCGACCGTCCCGGGCACCGAATCTGATGATCGTCTATAAAGAGGCACCGACCACGAGGAGCACCGACACCTTGACCCGCCGCATGTCCTCCCGCAAGGTCGCCCTGAGCGCCGCCTTCCTCGCCCTGGCTGCCGGCGGCACCGCCGCCTGCGACACCACCTCGGACGAAGACACCTACGAAACGGTCTACAGCTCGGACTCGGACGGCTACGACCCGGCCCCGTCCGACGAATACCTCGACGAGGACGAATCGGACGAGGAGGTCTTCTACTGCGCCGACGAGAACGGCGAAATCGTCGACGAGGACGAGTGCGACACCAGCGACGGGGGTTCGTCGTATTTCCTGTGGCACTCCAGCGGCTATGCGCGGGGCCTGCGCCCGGGGACGACGCTGAACGGTGGTGACTCGTTCCCGGCGAACGACCGGACCAGCCGGCGAGCGTTCGCCCTGCCGGCGAAGGGGAAGGTGGGCAATGGCACCGTCAAGACGAACGTCGTGGGGCGCAGCAGCGGCGGGTCCGGGGTCAGCGGTGGATCTGGGGTCAGCGGTGGCGGGTCTGGGATCAGTGGCGGCGGGTCTGGGATCAGCGGCGGCAGCTCGGGCGGCTGAGCAGGCTCAGGTCAGCGGCGGCAGCTCGGGCGGCTGAGGCTCGGGTCAGCCCGGTCGGGTCAGGGCGGTCAGTTCCGCGCGGGTGAAGCCCACGTTGTCCAGCGCGCCGCAGTCCAGCCCGCGCAGCAGGTAGCCGGCCAGCGCGCGGGCCGTTGCCGGCTCGTCCAGGATTCCGCCCGACTGGCGGTCCAGGTAGCGGCGCAGCCGGCGCGAGGCGGCGTCCATCCCGTCGGCGAAGAAGGCGTAGGTGGCCGCATACCGGGTCGGCAGCTGCGCCGGGTGCAGGTCCCAGCCCTGGTAGAAGCCGCGTTCCAGAGAGCGGCGGACCAGCCGGTGGTGCAGCGCCCAGGCGTCGTGGACAGCCACGTCGGAGCCGACCGGCAGGATGTTGGTCGAGCCGTCCGAGAGCCGGACCCCGGTGCCCGCCGCCGCAGCCTGGATGACCGCCTTGGCGTAGTCGGCGACCGGGTGGTCCATCGCCTGGTACGCGGCCGCCACCCCGGCCGCCGCGCTGTAGTCGTACGTGCCGTAGTGCAGGCCCGTGCACCGGCCGCCGGCCGCAGTGATGAGGCGGGCCACCGTGGCGGTGCCGTCCGCGCCGAGCACCGCCGCGGGCAGCTCGATCTGGATCTCGAAGCGGAGCGTGCCGGCGGCCAGCCCGTACCCGCGTTCCAGCAGCTCGCAGAGCGCGACCATCGCGGTGACCTGGTCCGGACCGCTCACCTTGGGCAGCGTGACCACGAACGGCTCGGCGTACAGCGACAGGAACAGGTCCAGCGTGCGCAGGCTGCGGTGCCGGGTCGCGGCCTCCAGCGACTTGATCCGGATGCCGACGAACGGCGGCCGCGGACCCTCGGTCAGCACCGCGACGGCCGTCTTGACCGCCGCGTCCTCCTGATCGTCGTCCCGGACGCCGTAGCCGTCCTCGAAGTCGACCCGCAGGTCCTCGATCGGCTCGGTGGCCAGCTTGGCCCGGACCCGGTCGGCGAGCGCGGCCGGGAACGGCAGCGGCGGGCAGTCGTCCAGGGCCTGGAGCGCCAGCGCACCCCAATCCCGGAAGCCGCCGATGCGGTCGGCCGGGATGTAAACCGTGTGCACCGGCTGCCGCCCGGCCCGCTCCCCCGGATAACGGGTCCGCAGGAACGCGTCGTGGGCGGCGAGCCGGTCGTCCAGGGCGGCGTAGTCGTCGTCGCTGAGCCGCATCGTCAGTCGATCGAGTCGTAGGCGGCCGTCGTCAGGAAGTCCGCGAAGTCGTCGGCGAGTGCGACCCGCTCGAACAGCTTGCGGGCGTCGTCGAAGCGGCTGCCCGCCCAGGCCTGGTCGCCCAGCGCCTCGCGGATCTTGGCGAGCTCCTCGTCCTCGATCCGGCCGACCAGGTCGGCGGTGATCTCGGTGCCGTCGTCGAGGCGTACCCCGTTGTGGATCCACTGCCAGACCTGGGAGCGGGAGATCTCCGCGGTGGCCGCGTCCTCCATCAGGTTGTTGATCGCGACCGCGCCGTTGCCACGCAGCCAGGCCTCCAGGTATTGCAGGGCGACCGAGACGTTGCCACGCAGGCCCGCCTCGGTGACCGCGCCGCCGGTGGCCGCCACGTCGAGCAGCTGGGCCGCGTCGACGCTGACCTCGTCGCGGCGGCGGTCGAGCTGGTTCGGCCGGTCGCCGAGCACCCGGTCGAAGATCTCCTGGCAGACCGGGACGAGGTCGGGGTGGGCCACCCAGGAGCCGTCGAAGCCGTCGCCGGCCTCGCGTTCCTTGTCCTCGCGGACCTTGGCCAGCGCCACCTCGTTGACGGCCGGGTCACGGCGGCTGGGGATGAAGGCGGCCATGCCGCCCATCGCGAAAGCGCCGCGCTTGTGGCAGGTGGAGACCAGCAGCTCCGTGTACGCCCGCATGAACGGCGCCGTCATCGTGACCGCGGCCCGGTCCGGCAGCACCATCGTCGGGTTGTCCCGGAAGTACTTGATGATGCTGAACAGGTAGTCCCAGCGGCCGGCGTTGAGCCCGGAGATGTGCGGGCGCAGCGCGTGCAGGATCTCGTCCATCTCGAACGCGGCCGGGATGGTCTCGATCAGCACGGTGGCCCGGATGGTGCCCACCGGGATGCCGAGCGTCTCCTGGGCGTACGTGAAGACGTCGTTCCAGAGCGCCGCCTCCTTGTGCGACTCCATCTTGGGCAGGTAGAAATACGGCCCGCTGCCCCGGCTGAGCAGCTCGGCGGCGTTGTGGAAGAAGTACAGCCCGAAGTCGACCAGCGCACCGACGGCCGGCTCGCCGTCCACCGGCAGGTGCCGCTCGTCCAGATGCCAGCCCCGCGGCCGCATCACGATGGTCGGATACGGCCCGCCGCCCAGCTCGTACGTCTTCGTGTCGGTCTCCAGGCTGATCGTGCGCCGGATCGCGTCATAGAGGTTTTGCTGGCCGTCGACCACGTTCGACCAGTGCGGGGTGTTGGCGTCCTCGAGGTCGGCCAGCCACACCTTGGCGCCGGAGTTGAGCGCGTTGATGGTCATCTTGCGCTCGGTCGGCCCGGTGATCTCCACCCGCCGATCGGTGAGGTCGGCGGGCGCGGCGGGCACCGTCCAGTCCCCCGCGCGCACGTCGGCCGTCTCGGGCAGGAAGCCCAGGCTGCCCCCGGCGGCGATCTCGGCCCGCCGGGCGCCCCGGGCGGCCAGCAGCTCGTTGCGGCGCGGCCGGAACCGCCGGTTCAGATCGGCGACGAACGCCACAGCCTCGTCGGACAAAATCTCGGTCACGGTCGGCGACTCCCCTCACTCAGATGACTCGCACCGCGCGCATCTCCTCGTACCGTATCGGTCCGCGCGCCCGGCGCGCGCTTCTCGCGCAGCAGCAGGACCGCGGTGAGAAGGACCACCGCGGCCGCGCCGCCGTGCACCATCAGCGCGGTTGCCCAGGTGCCGCCGTCGGTGACGACGGCGGCCGCGTCGCCGAGCGGGATCACCAGGTCGGCCAGGATGACCCAGCCGAGCGTCCGCCGGCTGCCGGTGGCCAGCACCGCGAAGATCACCAGCCCGTAGGCGACATCGCGGACCCCCTTGACGACGAAATAGCCCGCGGCGTCGCCGGTCGGCCAGGGCTCGATGCCGAAGCCGGCGGCCGCGCCGTCGGGGTTGAGCAGGAAGTTGAGGCCGAAGAACAGGCCGGCGAGACCACAGAGAACCGCAAGTGCGGTGGTGAAGCGAGCCATGATGCCCCTATCGGCGCTAGGTGTGCGAGCAACGCTAGCGCGACTTTGCTAGAAAGTCTAGCGGTGCTAGAGTCGGGGCATGGCCGTGAAGGAAAGACGCGAGCGCGAGCGTGCCGAGCGTCGTCAGCTGATCCTCCGCTCAGCCCGGGAGCTGGCCGAGGCCGAGGGCTGGGAGGCGGTGACCACCCGCCGCCTTGCGGACCGGGTGGAATACAGCCAGCCGGTCCTCTACAGCCACTTCGCCGGCAAGGACGCGATCGTGGCGGCGGTGGCCGTCGAGGGCTTCGCCGAGCTGGCCGCCGAGCTCCGCACCGCCCGAGCCGGCGCCGGCCGTGCCGATGCCGCGTTGCGCGCGGTCGCTGACTCCTACGTGGAGTTCGCCCGCACCCACCCCGCGCTGTACGACGCGATGTTCGCCCAGCCCGTCGGCCTCACCTTCGGCACCGGCGAGTCACCGGCCGCGGCGCGGGAGGCGTTCGATGAGCTGCGGACGGCCCTGCTCTCCGTGGTGGCGGGCCACGACTTGGAGAGCCTCACCGAGGTCTTCTGGAGTTCGCTGCACGGCTTGGTGAGCCTCGGCCGCGGGCACCGGCTGCGGGTCGACCACGCGGCGGCCCGGCTCGACATCCTGGTCGACTACGTGGCCTCCCCGCACGGTCACCGCACCGGGCCGCCGCCGTGACGCCGCACCGCGGCCGGGATTGGCTCATCACGCCAGAACATCGCAGGGCAACGCGCCGAATTCCCGCCGTGCAACCACCGGACCGCCGCCCCGATGCCGCACCCGGCCATGACCGCCTCACCACACCGGACCGCCGCGCAGCCACCCCGGCCGGGCCGCCGCGGCCTACAGCCCGACCACCCGCCGGACACCGCGCCGCACCCCCGCCGGGCCGCCACCCCGATGCCGCACCCGGCCATAACCGCCTCACCACACCGGACCGCCGCGCAGCCACCCCGGCCCGGCCGCCCGCCGGCCTACAGCCCGACCACCCGCCGGACCACCGCGCCATACCCCCGCCGGGCCTCCACGCCCGACACCCGCCCGCTCCGCGACGCCGGCATGGCGATGGCCCCCGCGGGGAAACGGGGGCCATCGCTTTTCTCTATCTGGGGATGAAGGTGCCCCTGGGGATGGGGCACCCGATGGAGCCGATCTAGAAATTGCCGAACGAATCGCACTTCGCCTTCTGCACGATGCAGTTCTTGACCCGGCTGCCCAGAGCCGCGTCCTCCCAGGCGAAGAACGCGTCACCGTGCATCGACGAAGCCAGGCCCGACGACAGCTTGAAGCCCGCCGCGCTGCCCGACGTCGGGTAGCCGATCACGAAGGCCAGCGACGGGATCGCGATCGGGAACTTGCCGCTCGCACACGTTCCGTCGTTGCCGGTCGGGCCCACGTGCGACTTGTGGTCGGGGCTGTCCAGGTGCACGCCGTCCCAGCAGTCCGGGAAGGTCAGGTGGTAGGTCAGCTCGGCGGTCTTCGCGCAGACCGGCCAGTTGCCGTCCGCGCTGCGGCCGATCTCGCCGCCCGCGCCGGCGCACCAGAACTGGCCCGCGGCGCCCTTCGGTGTGGGCACCTGCCGCTTCGCGTCGCCGACGATCATGCGGAAGCCCTGCGGGAACGGCACTGTCCTGGTCGGGTCCTTGAGGCGTGAGCCGTAGTAGACGGTGACGCCGTGCGGGTCGACCTTCTTGCCGTTCTCGGTCAGTTCCGGCACCCAGTACGCGGACCGGTCCTCGCCGGGCTTGCAGCTCGATCCGGCGTTGGCCAGCAGCGTCATGGTGGTCGTGTTCGCGTCGGTGCTGTTGTTGCCCAGGAACGTGTGCATGTGCGAGGCGGCCGACATGCCCGGGAAGACGATCGGGTCGTCGGGCAGCGAGTGGCTGACCGTGCAGGAGGCGTTGAACTCCGGCACCCGCACGTTGCCCGCCGGCACCGCCTCGGGCTTCATCGCGGTGAACTCGGCGAGTTGCTTCTCCCACTTCGCCCGGTCCATGGTGACCCAGCCGTCACCGGACGGGGCGTCACCGCTCGGCGTCGGCGCCGCGGAGGTCACCGGAGGCGGGGACGACGGCAGCGACGGAGACGATGGCGGAGATGAAGGCGGTGCCACCACCGGCCCGAACGTGAACCAGTTGATGTTCACGAAGTCGTTGCGCTGCGCGCTCTTGAGCACCGCGAAGACGGTCTGCTTGCCTGCCGGCACGGACGCCGCGGTCGCCTTGACCGTGGTCCACTTCTGCCAGCCGCCGGTCCTCGCCACCGGGAATGTCGCCAGCAGCGCGCCCGTCCGCGAGCCCAGGTGCAGCTCGATCGAGCCACTCGCGGTGTTGTCCGAGGCGATCCGGGCGGTCAGGTCCGCGCCGGTCACCGGGACCCCGTCGTATCGCAGCCAGTCGCCGGACGCGAGCCAGCCGACGTTTCTGCCCCCGTCGGCGTCGCCGGTGCCCTCGACCCGCGCGCCCGACTGGGCGCCGTACGCCTCGGCCTGGACGCGGCCCGGCACGACGGTTTCGGCGGCGCTGGCGTTGGCGACGTAGATGCCGCTGCCGCCGAGCGCGGCGGCCACCGCCGCGGCCAGGGCGATGCGGGTGGTGCGCCGGCGCCGCTTGGCGGTCTCGCCGGGCGCAACGTGTGCGGGGGTTGTCCGCATGACCATTCCTTCGTTCTGCCAAGCCGGGCGGAGAAAGCGTTTCCGCCAGGGAGTATGCAGAGGTCAGGAGGCTTGTATCAAGCTGCGAAAGAAGATTTCAGAAAGGCCTTTTCGAACCCCGCAGGTCGCCGCGACACGGCCTACGGATAACAATTAATCGGGGCGACTTCCTTAAGTTTTCCTAAACTTCGTCGAGCAACCGGCGGTGCGCCTTGCGGGCACGCAGGGTGAGAGCGCGGGCGTCCGCGTGCACCAGCTCGCCGCGTTCCACCACCGGCCGGCCGCCGACCAGGGCCAGCTCGACCGGCGCCGCCGGGCCCAGCACCAGCGCCGCGACCTTGTCGTCGATGCCGTCGTGGCCCAGCCCGTCCAGGCGCCACAGCACCAGGTCCGCGAGCTTACCCACCTCGATCGATCCGAGGTCGTCCGCCCGGCCCAGGCAGCGGGCGCCGCCCATCGTGCCGAGCCGCAGCGACTCGCGGGCCGACAGCGCCGTGGGGCCGCCGCGCAGCCGGGCCACGTACAGGGCCTGGCGGAGTTCCTCGCCCAGGTGGGCCGCCTCCTGCGATGCCGAGCCGTCCACGCCCAGGCCCACTGGGACGCCGGCGTCCAGCAGGTCGCGGACCCGGGCCAGGCCGGCGCCGAGGCGGGCGTTGGAGCTGGGGCAGTGCGCCACCCCGGTGCCGGTCGCGCCGAGCCGGGCCACGGCCGCGTCGTCCAGGTGCACGCCGTGCGCCAGCCACACGTCCGGGCCGAGCCAGCCGAGCTGTTCCGCGTACTCGACCGGGGTGCAGCCGAACTGCTCCCGGCAGAAGTCCTCCTCGTCGTCGGTCTCCGCCAGGTGGGTGTGCAGCCGGACGCCCTTGCGGCGGGCCAGCGCGGCGGCCTCGCTCATCAGCTTGCGGGTCACCGAGAACGGCGAGCAGGGCGAGACGCCGATCTGCAGCATCGACTCCGGCGACGGGTCGTGCCAGCGGTCGATCGCCGCCTCGGTGGCCGTCAGCGCCGCGTCGGTGTCCTCGACCACGTGGTCCGGCGGCAGCCCGCCCGCGGACCGGCCCAGGTCCATCGAGCCGCGGGTCGGGTGGAACCGCAGCCCGATCTGCCGTGCCGCCTCGATCTCGGCGGCCAGCACGTCGCCGCCGTCGCGCGGGAAGACGTAGTGGTGGTCCATGCTCGTGGTGCAGCCCGACAGCGCCAGCCAGCCCAGGCCCGCGCCCGCGGCGGCGCCGACCGCCTCGGCGTCGATGCGCCCCCAGATCGGGTACAGCGTGGTGAGCCAGCCGAACAGGTTGTCGTCCTGGGCCAGGCCTCGGGTCACCCACTGGTAGAGGTGGTGGTGGGTGTTGATCAGCCCGGGGGTGACCAGGCAGCCGGTGCCGTCGACCCGGCGCGGCGAGCCCGGCAGCGGGCCCGCGCCACCGGCGCCGACAGCGGTGATCCGGCCGTCGTCACCCACGACCACATGGCCGTCCGCATACTCGGTGCCGGCCGCGTCGACCGTCGCGACGGTCACGTTCTCGATCACGATCACAGGTACCACTCCGCGCCGGCCGGGGACGCGTCGTCGCGGGTCACGGTGCCCTCGATCAGACCGTACGGGCGGTCGCCGGCGATGAAGACCTCCTGCGGGTTGTCCAGCCCGAACGGCGCCAGGTCGACCAGGTAGTGATGCTTGTTCGGCAGCGCCAACCGCACCTCGGCGATCTCCGGCCGCTCCCGCAGCACCCGCTCGCCCATCGCGTACAGGGTCTGCTGGAGCGAAAGGCTGTACGTGCCCACGAAGGCCGCCACCAGCGCGTCCCTGGCGCCGGCGAACGAGGCGTCCCAGTCGGTGTCGTCGGTCGCGTGCCGCCAGCGAGCGTCGACGGCGGTGGCCAGGATCCGGTCGGTGGTCTCCGGCAGCGTCGTGTAGCGGTCGCGGGGGAAGCCGTGGAACTCCGAGTCGGTCGTGTTGAGCAGCACCAGGTCCTTCAGGCCGGACACCACCTGCGCCCCCGCGCCGGTGACGGTCACCGCGGCGGTCCGTACGAGATCACCCGAGCGGCGGAACGAGTGCGGTCCCAGCCGCTCCCAGCCGAACGACTCGATGCTCACCGTGGCGGTGGCGACCTGCGGCTGGGTGGTCACGAAGTGCCGGGCCAGCAGCAGCCCGAACGCCTCCGGCGCGCCGACGCCGTGCTCGCGGGCGAACGCGTACACGGTGTTCTTCATCGTGTCGGTGGGCAGCACCCCGGCGTTGTCGCCGGTCAGGTGGGTCGCCGCCAGGTCGCCGGAGAGCGCGACGCTGACGTTGAGGTCCGCCAGCTCGTGGCTGTCCCCGCCGCGGGCGACGTGCACCAGGCGCGTCTCCGCCTTGCCGTATCGGTTGCGGCCCAACACGATCGCCACGCGTCAGCTCCCTCGGTAAGTGGTGTAGCCGTAGCGGCTCAGCAGCAGCGGCACGTGGTAGTGCCGGTCCGGGTCGTGCACGTGGAACGCGACCGTGATCTCCGGGAAGAAGGCGCCGCCACCCAGGTACGGCTCCACGTAGAACACGAACCGGTAGCCGCCGGCCTGCCAGTCGTGCAGCGGCACCTCGTGGCGCAGCCGGCCGTCGTCGTCGGTGCGCCCCTCGGCGATCAGCTGCCAGCCGGCGGAGTCGCGGCGCTCCAGGCGCACGTACACGTCGCGGGCCGGGTCGCCGGTGACGGTGTCGAGGATGTGCGTGGAGAGCTTGGCGTGCGACGTCGCCGCCGTACCTTCAGTCGAGGGCATCAAGCAGCCTCTCCAGCCGCAGCAGGGCGATCTTGCGCAGCTCGCCGGCGACGATCTCCCGCTCGAGCGCCTCGTTGTTGCCGATCCGCTCGCGCGCCGCCGCGAGGATCTCCTCCTGCGTCCGGCCGCTCGCGAAGATCAGGAACACGTGCCCGAACTTGTCCTCATAGGCGTGGTTCGCGGCGATCAGCGCGGCCCGGGTGTCGTCGTCGCCGCTGCTCGCGGCCGTGGACTGCTCGCGCCGCGACCATGCGGCCTCCTGCGAGTCGCCCTGCGCACGCTCCCCGATCCGCGGGTGCGCGGACAGACCCTGCAGGACATCCGGCCAGCTCAAGCCGCGTGCGGCCGCGTCGGCCGCGGCCAGCACGGCGTCCCTTGACCGGTACGGCCGGAGCGCGGCGACCGCACTCCCCCAGGCGGGAGCGGCGCACACAGCAAGCAGCTCCGCCTCGAGCTTGCCGGCGGGCAGGGAGTTGAAGGCCTCGACCCCGTCCATCCGTCACCCCCTGTCGGCAGACGGACAGTCAACCAGCCCGCCGGCGAATTCGGCACCCGATCCCCCCGATTTAACACACCGCACACGTGACCGCGAGACTGGTCCGGTGCTGATCGCCGCGGACGCCCTGCCCGACCTGCCCATCCGCGCGGTGCTCCCGGCGGTCACCGCCGCCCTGGCCACCGCGGGCGCGGCGGTGCTGGTGGCGCCCCCGGGCACGGGCAAGACGACGCTGGTGCCGCTGGCCCTCGCCGGCGCCGCCCCTAACGCGAAGGTGGTGGTGGCCGAGCCCCGCCGGGTCGCGGCCCGCGCGGCGGCCCGCCGGATGGCGGCCCTGCTCGGCGAGCAGGTCGGCGAGCGGGTGGGCTACACGGTCCGCGGCGACCGCCGCGTCTCGGCCCGGACCCGGGTCGAGGTGGTGACCACCGGAGTTCTGGTACGCCGGCTGCACCGCGACCCGGAACTGGCGGGCACCGCGGTCGTGATCCTCGACGAGTGCCACGAACGGCATCTGGACTCGGACCTGGCGCTGGCGTTCCTGATCGAGGTCCGCGCGGCCCTGCGCCCGGACCTGCGGGTGCTGGCCACCTCCGCGACCGCCGAGTCCGAGCGCCTGGCCGAGGTGCTGGGCGACGCCCCGGTGGTGGAGGCGAAGGCGGCGCTGTTCCCGGTCGAGGTGCACTGGTCGCCGCCGCCGGCCCCGGTCGCGCCGCCGCTCGGCCTGCGGGTGGACCCGAAACTGCTCGACCACGTCGCCACCACGATCCGCCGGGCGCTGGCCGAGGGCGACGGCGACGTGCTGGCGTTCCTGCCGGGCGCCCGCGAGATCGAGACGGTGGCGACCCGGCTCCGCGGCGCGCCCGCGGAGATCGTCACCCTGCACGGCCGCCAGTCCGGCTCCACTCAGGACGCGGCCCTGCGCCCCGGCCGGGCCCGCCGGGTGGTGCTGGCCACGGCGGTCGCGGAGAGCAGCCTGACGGTGCCCGGCGTACGGTCGGTGGTCGACGCGGGCCTGAGCCGGGTCCCCCGGATGGACCACAGCCGGGGCCTGGGCGCCCTGGTGACGGTCGCGGTCTCCCGCGCTTCGGCAACCCAGCGGGCCGGCCGGGCCGGGCGTGAGGCGCCGGGCCGGGTGTACCGCTGCTGGTCCCAGGCCCAGCACGACCGCCTGCCGGCGCAGCCGGAACCGGAGATCGCGGCGGCGGACCTGACCGGCTTCGCCCTGGACCTGGCCCAATGGGGCCACCCCGACGGTACGGGCCTGAGCCTCCCGGACGCACCACCACCCGGCGCGATGCAGGTGGCGACCGGCACCCTGCAGGCGCTGGGGGCGACGGACGCCGCCGGGCGGATCACCGCTCGGGGCCGGGCGCTGGCCGACGCGGGCCTGCACCCCCGGCTGGCACGGGCGCTGCTGGACGGCGCCCGGACCATCGGCTCGCGCCGGGCGGCCGAGGTGGTGGCGCTGCTGGACGGCGAGCGGACCGCCGACGATCTGGCCGGGGCGTGGCGGCGGGCCCGCGCCGACCGGGACCCGGGGTGGCGCACCGAGGTCCGGCGGCTGACCGCGGCCGTCACCCGGAACCCGGCGGCCGAGGAGGGTGAGGGCGCCACCGCCGCTGCCGAATACGCCCTCACCGGCGACCGCGGCTCCGCCGACCCCGGCGACCGCGACCCCTTCGACCGCGACCCCGGCGACCGCGGCCCCGGCGACCGCGGCTCCGGCGACCGCGGCTCCGGCGGCCCCGGTGCTGGCGGCCCCGGCGACCGCGACCCCGGCGACCGCGGCCCCGGCGGCCCCGGCGACCGCGGCTCCGGCGACCGCGGCTCCGGCGGCCCCGGTGCTGGCGGCCCCGGCGACCGCGGCCCCGGCGACTCCGGCCGCTCCGGCGACTCCGGCCGCTCCGGCGACCCCGGCCGCTCCGGCGACCCCGGCGACTCCGGCGACTCCGATGGCGGCACCGGCGGAGGAGGCCGGACGGTCGGCGGGGAGGGTGGACGCTGCGGCGATCGGGGGGCCGGCGGGGGCCGGGAGACTTCCCGGAGTGGCGGCCGGGATCGCGGGCCGCAGGGTGCACCGGAGTGGCTGCCGGACGACCTGGCCGCCGGGCTGATCGTCGGGCTCGCGTACCCGGAGCGGGTGGCCAAGGTGCGGGAACCGGGCGGCCGGTCGTACCTCATGGCGGGCGGCACCGCCGCGGAGCTGACCGGCGGCAGCGGGCTGGCGGGCGCGACCTGGCTGGCGATCGCGGACGCGGACCGGGCGCCGGGGGCCCGCACCGCGCGCATCCGCAGCGCCGCCCCGCTCGACGAGGCGACCGCCCGCGAGGCCGCGGCCACTCTGCTGCACTCCGGCACCGAGATCGGCTGGCTCGACGGCGACGTGGTCGCCCGCCGCACGGAGAAACTCGGCGCCATCACCCTGGTCGAGCACCGCCTCGACAAGCCGGACCCGGCCCGGCTGCGGGCGGCCCTCCTCGACGGCGTGCGGCGTGCGGGACTGGGCCTGCTGACCTGGTCGCGAGCCGCCACCGAGCTGCGGGCACGCCTGGCGTTCGCGCACGCCGCGATGGGCGGCCCGTGGCCGGCCGTCGACGACGAGTCCCTACTGGCGACACTGGAGGACTGGCTGCCGCTGGGCCAGGCACGCCGCCGCGCGGACCTGGCGAAGATCGACACCGCGAACGCCCTGCGCCGGCTGCTCCCCTGGTCGGTGGCGGGCCGCCTGGACGAGGTCGCCCCGGAACGCCTGCCGGTGCCGAGCGGCTCGAAGGTCCGCATCGACTACACGGACCCGGCGGCCCCGGTGCTGGCGGTGAAGGTGCAGGAGGCGTTCGGCTGGCGCGACGCCCCCCGCCTGGCCGACGGGCGCATCCCGGTCCGGCTGCATCTGCTCTCCCCGGCGGGGCGCCCGGTGGCGGTGACCCAAGATCTGGCGTCCTTCTGGGCGACGGGGTACCCGCAGGTGCGGGCGGAACTCCGCGGGCGCTACCCCCGCCACCCGTGGCCGGAGGACCCGACCACCGCCCAGCCGACCCGCCGCCTGAACCGCCGCACCCCATGAGCACACCCGATGGCGCCCGGGCCCTGCTGCTCACGGGCACCGTCGGTGCCGGCAAGACCTCCGTCGCTGACGCGCTCGGTGACCTTCTGACCCGGGGCGCGGTGCCGCACGCGATTCTCGACGTCGACTGGCTGCGCCGGTCGTGGCCCAGCCCGCCGGATGACCCGTTCAACAGCGCCATGGCCCTGCGCAACCTGCGGACCGTCGCGGCCAACTACCTCCAGGCGGGCGCCCTGCGGCTCGTTCTGGCCGGCGTGCTGGAGAGCCGAGCGGAACGGGACGCCTACCAGGCCACGCTGGGCGTCCCGCTCGCCGTCTGCCGGCTGCGTGTGGCGCTGCCGACGATCCGGCAACGGCTCCTCCGCCGCCACGAGCACGACGCCGCCGGGCTGCGCTGGCACCTCGCCCGCTCCGGCGAGCTGCACGACATCCTTGAGCGGGTCCGGATCGAGGATGTCGTCGTTGACGGGGAACCCGGCTCCGTCCACCAGGTCGCGCGGACGGTGATGGCGGCGGCCGGCTGGTGAACGGCGGCAGCCATCCGATGAGGTGACCGATCTTCGGGCTTGGCTCCAGCCGTTGTCAGCGGTGGCCGTCTTCCGACCTCGGGTGTGCTGGAATCTGCTCGAAGCGATGGCTCCTCGCGCATTGCGGCGCCGTGGCCATGCTAGAGCTGCAACACGCGAAGGATTGAGTTGCGGGGTGGGGTTTCCGCGGGTGTGTTGATCGGTGGTGTTGAGCTGCGGGTGGGTTTGGTGGTGCGAAGGGGGACATGTCAGGAGGAAAGGCGCGTGACTGGTGGATCTTGCGGAGTGGTGGTTCGGCTGGATCGTTTTAGCTCTTCAAGATCCGCTGGCGGTGGTGTGGTGAACGATCGTGGCGGTCAACCCTCGCCGTTTCGCGCAGCCGCAGCCGCAGCCGCCGGCACGGCCGTGGGTGCTGGTCAGGCTCGACAGGGGATCCCGCGGATGGCCGGGCCGGCGTGGGGAGGAGTCCTGTTCATGAGCGCCTTGCAAGCTCAACCGAGTTCCTCACTCGGACCTGCGACCTGGCAGACGGCCATCAAAACTCGTGGACGAGGCTCGCTCAATCGGGTGAGCTATCCGATATCTGCCGCGATCGGCAGGCGAGCCGCAGCGCCACAGAACCTGCGACCGACCGCCGGCATCAAACCCGCCGGACCCCCACACCCCCGGCCGGCATCCTAGGAGGCTAGGTGTGAGGGGTGATGCGGCGCGCTCTGGGCGGGGATGGTCGCCGCCAGCCGGTGCACCGGGCCCGGCTGGCCGAACAGATACCCCTGCCCGAGGTGGCAGCCCAACGCGGCCAGCGCCCGGGCCCGGGCCGGCGTCTCAATCCCCTCGGCCACCACAGCGATCCCCAGCTCGGCGCAGATCGCCAGCACGGATCGGCACAGCGCCCCGGCCCGCTCCGGTGACACGTCCACATCGGTCAGGGTCGAGTCCAGTTTCACGATGTCCACCGGCAGCGAGTGCAACTGCGCCAGGGCGTTGTATCCGCTGCCGAAGTCGTCCAGGGCCACGCGTACCCCGCGCCGGCGCAGCCGCTCGGCGACCTCGATCGCTCGCGGCATGTCCGGGATGCGGCGGGTTTCGGTGATCTCCACGACCAGCCGGGACGGCCGGACGTTGTGCCGCTCCAGCGCCTGCGCCACCGCCTCCTCCAGGCCGTGCTGGCCCAGCCGGGCCGCCGAGACGTTGACGTGCATGTCGATCGGGCGGCCGTACGTGTTCGCCAGCGCCGACGCGTCCGCGCAGGCCCGGTCGAGCACGAAGTCGTCGATCGCCGCGACCAGGCCGGTGCGTTCCGCGACCGTCACGAACACGTCCGGGTCGACCGGGCCGGCCACCGGGTCGGTCCAGCGGGCCAGCGCCTCCACCGCGACGATCGCGCCGTCGGTGAGCCGGACGATCGGCTGGTAGTAGACCTCGAAGCCGGCCGCCGCGGGCGCGCCGGACAGGGCCCGGGCCAGCAGGTGCGGCAGGTCCGCGTTCGGGCCGCCGTCCGCGCCGCCGGCATAGCGGACCAGCGCGTTCTTGCCGCGACGTTTGCTCACGTACATCGCCGCGTCGGCGCGGCGCAGCAGGGCGTCCGCGGACAGGTCGGCGTCGCCCGGCTCCGGCAGGACCAGGCCGAGGCTGGCGCTCACGCCGACCGTGTGGTCGTCGATCACGAACGGTTCGCGCAGCGCCGCCAGGATGCGGTTGCCGGCCGGCTCGGCGTCGGCCGTCCGGTGCTCGAGCAGGACCGCGAACTCGTCGCCGCCGAGGCGGGCCACCAGCGCGCCGGGGCCGGCGGCGGCGACCAGCCGGTCGCCGATCGCGCGCAGCACCCGGTCGCCCATGGCGTGCCCGAAGCTGTCGTTGATCAGCTTGAAGTCGTCCAGGTCGGCGAAGAGCAGCGCCACCGGCACGCCGCGATGCCGGTACGCGTCCAGCGCCAGCACCAGCCGCTCGCGGAACAGCGCCCGGTTGGCCAGGCCGGTCAGCGGATCGTGGTACGCCTGATGGTGCAGCCGCTGCTGTCCCTCGGAGACGCGGGCCAGCAGCACCGTGTTGTCGACGATGGTGAACATCTGCCGGGCCACCACCAGCCCGAGCCCCAGCCAGCCCAGGTACGCCTCGTACGAGGTGAGCTGCCCGCCCGCCCCGGTGCGCACCGCGATCACCACGCCGGTCGCCACCACCGGCACGTACGGCAGCAGCAGGTGCAGCCAGTCCGCCTCGGCCCGTTCCGCGATCCGCGGGTCGCCCAGGCCGGGGTTGCTGATCGCCGCCAGGCCGAGCAGCGCCGGCCCGAGCAGGTAGCCCGCCGACTCGACCGGCGTGAGCCCCCCGCTGCTCAGGTGCAGCAGCCGCAGCGTGTCGGAGACGCCCAGGGCCAGCATCGCCAGCGCGGTGAGCCGCAGCGGCACCCGGGCCGCGCGCGAGGCCGGCCGGGTCGCCAGCAGCAGCAGGACCATGACGGCGATGAGCAGGTCCGCCACCGGGTACGCCGCCGCGAACCCGACCACCCAGGGTTTCTCGCCCCCCTCGTCGAACAGCCGGCCGGGCAGCGCCGACCAGGCCAGCGCCAGCAGCGAGCCGGTGATCAACACGCTGTCGATGACCAGCACCACCCGGTCGCGGCGCAGCGAGGCCTGGACCGGCCGGGGCAGCGCCATCGAGCCGGCGATCAGGGCCAGCGCCGCGAAGACCGGCAGCACCAGGAAGCCCACGTCGCCGAGCCGGCCGGCCACCGGGCGGGCGGGGTCCAGGATGTCGGCGACGATCCACCAGAGCCGGACCGCGGCGAAACCGGCCAGCCCGGTGCCGATCAGCAGCCGCCACCGGCGCCGCGGGCCGGTCCGCTCACGGCCGGTGGCGAGGCAGATCAGGGCGGCTGTCGCGCCCGCGGCGAACTGCGCCGCGTCGGCGAAGAGGCGCTGGCCGGCTCCGGCGGGCACCGCGTACGTGCCGATCGCCGTGACGGCGGCGACGAGCGCCAGCGTCACGGCTGACTGTGCCGACAGCCGTCCCGTCGTCATCACCACCCGCAGCCGAGCCGCGGCAGGCCCCCGCGACCGGAGTAAGGTACCGCAGCCCCGGGCCGTTGCGAGAAGTCCGGGCGGAGCCGGGACCGCACCGCTCAGGCGACGGTGACCAGATCGGCGACGATCACCGTGATGTTGTCCGGTCCGCCGCCCTGCAGGGCGAGATCGAGCAGGCGCTCGGCGCAGCTCTGCGGCGCGTCGCAGGCGAGCAGCTCCTCCTCGATCCGCTCCGCGGAGACCACGGTGGTGAGGCCGTCGCTGCACAGCAGCCAGCGGTCGCCCGGCTCGGGCTCGACGATGACGTACGAGGGGCTGACCGGCTCGCCCTGCAACGCCTGGGTGACGACCGCGCGGCGCGGATGGCTGCCCGCCTCCTCCGGCCGGATCAGACCCTGGTCGACCAGCATCTGCACGTACGTGTCGTCCTTGGTCAGCTGGTTCAGCCGGCCGTCGCGCAGCAGGTAGGCCCGGGAGTCGCCGACGTGGGCCAGCGCGGCCCGGTCGCCGGAGAAGATCACGGCGGTCAGCGTGGTGCCCATGCCCTGCAGGGCGGCGTCGGTGGCGACGGTCTCGGCGATCCGGCCGTTCGCCACCTCGAGCGCCTTGTGCAGCGCGTCCATCTGGCTGTCGTTGTCGATCGCGACGTCGAGGGAGGTCATCGCCTCGACGGCGAGGCGGCTCGCGACGTCACCGGCGGCCATGCCGCCCATGCCGTCCGCGACGACGAGCAGCCGGTCACCGGCGTAGTAAGCGTCCTGGTTGTTGCTCCGGACGTGGCCTCTATCGGTGACGGCCGCCCACCGCAGGTGCAAGGTCATGGCGTGCAGCCTGCCAGGTCCGGTCCAGCCTGTCTGCACGTGGTCGGCGGCGCGCCGGGACAACCGGTCCGTACCCGCGCAAATTCCGAGGTCATCAGGGTTGCAGGGGGCGGCCGAGGCAGCGCGGGTCGACCTCGGTGACCTGCCGGACGGGCGCGACCCATTCCAGCGCGGACTCGTCGATCGGCCAGCCGCGTACCGTGATCCGGCTTTTCTGGGTGCGGATCGGCTCCGGGCACAGGGTCTTGGACCGCACCCGGTCGTTGGGGATGAACACCACCTCGCCGCCGCGCTGCAGGAGTGTGGTGGCGGTGTCGTCGACCGTGATCAGCTGCCCGCGGAGCACCCGGACCGGCTCCCGGCCGTCGCCGACCTCAACCGCGCTGTTGGGCAGCACCGGCGCGCGCAGGAAGACCACCCCGATCACGAACGGGGCGAGGATGACCGCCGCCACCGCGGGCCAGTGCGTGGCCAGCCGGGCCGCGCGGGCCGGCACCGGGCCGGTGAGCAGCCAGCCGAGCAGCGCGGGCGCGGTCAGCAGCACGGCCGTGCCGTACTCGCCGGCGGCCAGCGACATCCGGATGCCGGGCCACACCCAGAGCAGCACCACCAGGCCGAGCACGATCGGCACCACCAGCGTCACCACGACCAGCATCCGGCGCTCGCCGGGATACCGCTGCACCGCGGTCAGCGCGAGGATGACGGCGACGAGCATGAGCAGCGTGGGCAGCAGGCGCAGCTGCCAGGTGAAGCCGGCCAGCGCCACGGCGACGCCCACCACCCAGTCCGGCATGCGCAGCGCGGTCAGCGCGAGCAGCGAGCGCCGGGCGGCCTCCTCCGGGTCGGGCGAGCTGATCAGCAGCAGGCCGCCGAGCGCCCGCAGCACCAGCACGACGGCCGGCACGGTCCAGATCAGCGTGATGATCAGCGCGCTGATCATGCCGAGCGGGCTGATGTACTGCACCAGCAGCAGCATCGTCGGCAGGTCCTGCCGGCTCAGGTACCAGAGCCGGAGCACGAGCAGCACCAGCGGGAACGCCGGCAGCGCGGTGAGCACCCAGTTGAGCTGGCTGCGGCGCACCCGGCGGGCCGGCCGGGGGTACGGCGCCACCGTCACGGGACCACCTCCTCCCAGGGCAGCTCGCGCACCCGGGGCCGGACGGTGTCGGGCTGCTGCGGCCGGGACAGCGGCACCAGCTTGCCGTCACCGGTCTTGTTCTGCACCGTCTCGGGCAGGATGTTCCGCTCGTACGCCTGCTCCCAGCGCGCGTCCTTCGGATCCTCGAACGAGCGGTAGAGCGTGACGTTCACCAGGTCGCGCAGGGCCTGGTTGGCGCCGACGCTGACCCCCCACGCCTCGGTCTTGTCCAGGCCCAGGTCCCAGTGGTCGTACTTGGCCGGGTGCTTGGCCTTGAAGCCGCCGAGGATCACGGCGTCGGTGGTGATCGCGTGAACCCGGTCGGTGTCCAGCAGGTCGAAGCACTCGGAGACGCGGTTGCGCCGGGTCAGGACGGCGCCGGAGCTCCGGGCGGCGTCAGCACTGGTCGAACTGGACAGCGAGCAGACATTCTTGCCTTTGAACTCCTCCAGGCTGGCCACCTTGGCGTGGCCCTTCAGGGTGATCACCGACTGCTCGGTGTGCAGATACGACTGGGTGAACATGACGTTCGGCTCGCGCTCGCGTGCCTCGGTGATGCTGTAGCTGGCGATCACCATCTTGACCGGCACCGGCTCGCCGGCCAGGTCGGTGGCCTCCAGCCGGGCCCGGTCCTCGCTCTCGATGCCGTAGAACCGCACCTCCTCGCGGCGGAAGCCGAGATCCTCGGCGATCATGTACGCGATGTCGATGTCGAAGCCGCGCCAGCTGCCGTCCTCGGGGTCGCGCTCGGCGATGCCGGGCTGGTCGTCCTTGACGCCGATGGGCAGCGTCTTCCACTCATCGACGCCGGCCGCGCGGCGCAGGTCCTCGATCGAGGGCGGGCCGATGTGGAACAGCCGGACCCAGGAGAAGGCCAGCACCAGGATGATGATCGTGCCGACCGCGACCAGCCGCCACGGCGCGAGCGAGCCGCCCCAGCTGCGCGCCAGCTGATCGGCCCGGGCGAAGTCGGGCTGGGCGAAGGTGCGCCGCAGCCCGGTGAGCGCGCGCTGGGCCCGGGCCCGGCGCGGGCGGCGCTGGGTGGGCACCCGCCGGTGCACGACCACCTTGCGCACCGGCGCGCCGCCGCTGTCCTCGTCCATCGTCGACACTGCTCTCCCGTCACCGCACCGGATCGACCATCGTGCCCGACCAAGGTCACGGAACGGGGTCCGCGGTCCCGTATGCGACGCCGGGCCGGCAGCGCCGCAGCCGGCCGGCGGTCAGCCGCAGCCCCTTGCGGGTGCCGTAGCGCTGGACCGCCGCCAGCCCGTAGGCGCTGCACGAGGGGGTGTAGCGGCAGCGGGTGGGCAGGCGCGGCGAGACCTTGCGGTAGCCGCGGATGGCGCCGGTGACGGCGGCGTCGGTGCGCGAGCCGCCCACCCGGGCCAGCGCCAGCAGCAGCGCGCTCAGCGAAAAGATGTCGCAGACCTCGCAGCCGCAGTCGCAGCCGTCGTACCACTTGTCCTTGCGCTTGCGGCGCTTGCTCCCCACCATGGCGACCATGGTGGCGCACCGGTGCGACAACCTCGCATAGGCACCACCGGTTCGGGGTACCAGGGCGGGATGAAGCTCGCTCCCACCCTGGCGGCGGCCGCCCTCGGCGCGGCCGTGGCGGTGCGGGCCGCGCGCTCCCGGTACCGCCGTTTCCTGCACCCCGACGGCCGCTCGTTCACCGGTGACCTGGAGGTCTGGGGCACGCTCGAGCCGACCGGCGCGGAGCTGATCGACCGGCCCGGCCGGCACCCGGTGACGCTGCGGATCTCCAAGGGCGTCGGAACCCGGCCGGGGTTCCCGGACATCCTGGGCGTCGCCGTCCGGGTGCACGGCCCGGTGGCGGGGCGCCGGCACGACCTGCTGTTCTCCACGGCCGGGGCGGGGCGGGTGCTGCGTCACGTGCCGGTGCCCCGGCGCGGTTTCGACACCACGTACGGCTCGATCCTGCCGTACCGGTCGGGCTCCGGCCGCACGTTCCACCTGGGCGTGCACGCGGACCCGGACGGCCGGCCGCTCGGCCGTACCCTCGAATCGGTGGTCACCGCGGCCCGGCACGACGGCGCCGGGCTGCTGCTGACGCTGGCGGACGGCGCCGCGGTCGAGGCCGTCGGCCGGCTGCGCTTCGGCGCGGTCCTGTCCCCCGCCCAGGACGCGGCGCTGGCGTTCGACCCGGTCCGCAACGTGCCGGCGGATCTCCACCCGACCGGGCTCGTGCACGGCAGCCGGGCGCCCGCCTACCGGCTCAGCCAGCGCTGGCGCGGCGCCCGGCCGGCGACGGCGAACCCGGCGGCCGTGGCCCGGACCGACCTGCACCGCTGACCGCCCGGGCGGTCAGCGGAAGGCAACCACCACGGCGGTCTCCGGCGGCAGCTCGACCCGGTCGCGTTGCAGCACCACACCCGGCTCGGTGGCCAGCAGCACGCTGCGCGGCACCGCCCGCAGGCTGATCGTCTGGGGCACCGGCGCGAGGTTCACCGCGACCGCGCAGCCGCCGCGGCGCAGCACCACGTGCTGGTCGCCGTGCCGGACGTCAACCCGGTCCAGCCGCGGGTCGGACAGGTCCGGGTGGCTGCGGCGCAGCGCGATCAGCCGCCGGTGGAACGCCAGCATCTCGGCGTGGCCGGGCTTCTCCCGCTCGTCCCAGTCCAGCTTGGAGCGCTGGAACGTCGCCGGGTCCTGCGGGTCCGGCACGTCGGCCTCGGCCCAGCCGTGCGAGGCGAACTCGCGCCGCCGGCCGTTCTGCACGGCGGCGGCCAGCTCGGGCTCGGGGTGGCTGGTGAAGAACTGCCACGGGTTGCTGGCCGCCCACTCCTCGCCCATGAACAGCATCGGCGTGAACGGCGAGGTGAACAGCAGGGTGGCGCCGATCTTCAGCCGGCCCGGCGACAGGGTCGCCGACAGCCGGTCGCCGGTCGCCCGGTTGCCGATCTGGTCATGGTTCTGCAGGTACGCGACGAACCGGTGCCCGGGCATGCGGGCGCGGTCGACCGGACGCCCGTGCCGGCGCCGGCGGAAGCTCGACCACGTGCCGGCGTGGAAGAAGGCGCCGGTCAGCACCGTCTCCAGGCTCTCCAGCGAGCCGAAGTCGCCGTAGTAGCCCTGCCGCTCGCCGGTGAGCATCGTGTGCAGCACGTGGTGCACGTCGTCGTCCCACTGGGCCTGCAGCCCGTAGCCGTGCGCCTCCCGGCTGGTGATCAGCTTCGGGTCGTTGAGGTCCGACTCGGCGATCAGCGACAGCGGCCGGTTCAGGTGGGTGGACAGGCTCTCCACCTCGACCGCCAGCTGCTCCAGCAGGTGCGTCGCGTTGTGGTCGGTCAGCGCGTGCACGGCGTCGAGCCGCAGCCCGTCGACGTGGTAGTCGCGCAGCCAGCCCAGCACGCTGTCGATGATGTAGCGGCGGACCTCCTCCGACAGCGGGCCGTCCAGGTTGACCGAGTCGCCCCACGGATTGGTCCCGGCCGCGCTCAGGTACGGCGCGAACATCGGCGCGTACGCCCCGCTCGGGCCGAAGTGGTTGTACACGACGTCGAGCACCACGCCGAGGCCCTTGCGGTGGGCGGCGTCGACGAACCGCTTGAGCCCGTCCGGGCCGCCGTACGCCTCGTGCGGGGCGAACCAGCAGACCCCGTCGTAGCCCCAGTTGTACTCGCCGTTGAAGGAGTTCACCGGCAGCAGCTCGACCAGGTCGACACCGAGCTCGACAAGGTGGTCCAGCCGCTCGATCGCCGCGTCGAAGGTGCCCGCCGGGGTGAAGGTGCCCACGTGCAGCTCGTAGAGGACCGCACCGGGGAGCTGCCGACCGGTCCAGGAGCCGTCCGTCCAGGCGAACGCCGCATGGTCGTACACCCGGCTAGGGCCGTGCACGCCCGCGGGCTGCCACGCCGAGCGGGGGTCGGGCAGCGGGGCGTCGTGATCCGGCAGCAGGTACGCGTAGTCCGTGCCCGGTCCGGCGTCGGGCACCTCCCGCCGCCACCAGCCGTCCGCGCCGCGTTCCATCTCGTGGTCCGTCCCGTCGACCCGCAGCCTGACGGACTTCTCCGGCACCCACACCTCGAAGAGCGTCATGCTCGTCTCACCTTCAGCATGCCCTCCTGGCCCTCACCGGCAAGGCCGCGGGCAACGAACGGTAGGCGACGTTCGGTGCAGTCGGTCATGCTGCGCTCACCTTCAGCATGCCCTCCTGGCCCTCACCGGCAAGGCCGCGGACGACGAACGGTAGGCGACGTTCGGTGCAGTCGGTCATGCTGCGCTCACCTTCAGCATGCCCTCCTGGCCCTCACCGGCAAGGCCGCGGGCAACGAACGGTAGGCGACGTTCGGTGCAGTCGGTCATGCTTGCTTCACCAGCAGGGCGACGGGGTAGGTGTGCAGCAGATCGGCCACCGCGAGGCGGCTGCCGCCGTAGCTGGTGTTGGTGAAGACTTCCGTCCAGGTGTGACCGTTGAGTGTCAGCGCGGTGTCCTGCCAGCCGCCGTGGCGTGACAATCCGACCGGCAGCCGGGTCGCGACCGCCACCACGCCGCCGCGGTCGAAGGCCAGCACGTGCTCGGCGACCCGGCCCTCGGCGAAGACCGGCCGGTAGCCGGCGAACAGCTCCGGCCGCTGCCGGCGCAACCGCAGGGTACGGCTGGTGACCAGCAGCTTCGCGGCGCCGGTCGGGTCGATCGGCGGCTGCCAGCCGTCGTCGAGCCGGCCCAGCAGCTCGCGCCGCAGGCCGAAGTCGACCGGCCGCCGGTTGTCCGGGTCGACCAGCGAGAAGTCCCAGAGCTCGGTGCCCTGGTAGGTGTCCGGCACGCCGGGCACGGTCAGCTGGACCAGCTTCTGGCCCAGCGCGTTGGACCAGCCGGGCGGCGTGATCGCCGTGACGAAGTCGCCGATCTCGCGGTGCAGGACCGGGTCGTCGTAGAGCTTGTCGACCATCTCGCGCAGCGCGTCCTCGAACCGGGCGTCCGGGTGCTGCCAGGTGGTGCTCGCCGCGCCCTCGCGGGCGGCCTTGAGCGCGTACGCCTGCAGCCGCTCGCGGTCGATCGGCCACGCGCCGACCGCGGCCTGCCAGATCAGGTGCGCCAGCGCCGGATCGGGCAGCGGCGCGACCCGCATCCAGCGGCGCACCACCTCGGTCCAGTCCCCCGGCAGCTCGCTGAGCACGGCGAGCCGGGCCCGGACGTCCTCGCTGCGCTTGGTGTCGTGGGTGGAGAGCGTGGTCATGCTCCCCGGCCAGTGCCGCCCGCGCTCGTGGGCGCACTCGTGGAACTCGTCCGGGTGCACACCGAATTTCGCCGGGTCG
The DNA here is from genome assembly GCF_044465625.1 of Actinoplanes sp. NPDC049599. Taxonomy (NCBI): domain Bacteria; kingdom Bacillati; phylum Actinomycetota; class Actinomycetes; order Micromonosporales; family Micromonosporaceae; genus Actinoplanes; species Actinoplanes sp. NPDC049599. The sequence continues at coordinate 96,469 of NZ_JBITLX010000013.1, read as the reverse complement.
TTGCCGACCTCGTTGCGGGCGGTGAACCGGGTCCACCGGTAGAACGCGGTGTCCTCGACGCCCTTGGCCATGACCGCGCCGGTGTACTGCTGGAAGCGCACGGCGAGCTCGTCGTCCGGGCGCCGCAGCCGGGCGGTGAGCTGGTCCAGGGCCGGGATCAGCGCGGGCCGCCGGCGGCCCGCCTCGGCCCGGGCCCGGGCCAGGTGCCGGGAGCCGAACGGCAGGTAGGAGCGGTACACCGGGAAGCAGGCGGCCAGCTCGGCCAGCGCCCGCAGGGCGGCCTCGATCTCCGGCACCAGCCGGCACATCCGGGCCAGCTCGGCGGCGAGCAGCGCGGTCGCCGCGTGCAGCTTCGTCTCGTGCACCAGGTCCTGCCAGCTGCGCTCGCCGCCGGTGAGGTGGTGGTCGAGGGTGTCGAAGAACGCCTCGGTGCCCGGGTCGACGAAGACCCCGCAGATCTCCGAGAGCGCGTCGTAGCCGGTGGTGCCGGCCACCGGCCACTCCGGCAGCTGCTCGCCGGGCTCGAGGATCTTCTCGACTGTCAGCCAGGCCTCCGGCGCGGCCGCGTGCAGCCGCTCCAGGTAGCCGCCCGGGTCGCGCAGCCCGTCCGGGTGGTCCACCCGGATGCCCTGCACCGCGCCCTCGGCGTACCAGCGCAGGATCTCGGCGTGGGTGGCCTCGAAGACCTCCGGGTCCTCGACCCGCAGGCCGGCCAGGTCGACGATGGCGAAGAACCGGCGGTAGTTCAGCTCCGCGTCACCGCGAGTCCAGTTGACCAGCTCGTAATGCTGCCGGTCGTGCACCTCGCGCGCGGTGCCGGCGCCGGTGCCGTCGGCGATCGGGTAGCGCTTGTCGAAGTAGTGCAGCTCGTCGCCGACGACCTCGAGCTGGTCCAGCGCGTCCGGCTCGTCGGCCAGCACCGGCAGCAGCAGCCGGCCGCGGGACCAGTCGATGTCGTAGAACCTCGCGTACCGGGACTGCTCGCCGTGCTTGAGCACGTCCCACCAGGTCGGGTTGGCAGCCGGGACGCCCACGCCGGCGTGGTTGGGCACGATGTCGATCACCAGCCCCAGCCCGGCGGCGTCCAGCGCCGCCTTCAGGGCCAGCCGCCCCTCCTCGCCGCCGAGGGCCGGGTTGACCTGGCTGTGGTCGACCACGTCGTAGCCGTGCTCGGAGCCGGGCGTCGCGGTCAGCAGCGGCGCGGTGTAAAGGTGGCTGACCCCCAGGTCAGCCAGGTAGTCGGCCAGCTCGGCGGTGGCTTTCAGGGGGAACTCTGGGCGGACCTGGACGCGGTAGGTACCGGTAGGAAGGTCATCAGTCCGGTCAGGGGCGGTGGCGAGGTGGTCGGATGTGGGCAATTTAGACCGTCCTGTCCAACACGATGAGCGAGCGATCCGGGACGACGATGGAGGAGGCCGCCTCGACGAACATCGGGCTGTCCGGCGCCGGCGCCGCGGTCTCGATGACCTTCTCCCACTTGTCGCCGTACTCCGCGGGCGGCGTGTGGAACTCGATGGGGGCGTCGTGGGCGTTGAAGAACAGCAGGAAGGAGCTGTCCACGTGGCGCTGGCCGTACTGGCCGCGCTCGCGGATGCCCTCGCCGTTGACGAACAGGGCCACCGCCCGGCCGAAGTCGTTGCCCCAGTCGTCGCCGGCCATCTGCCGGCCGTCCGGGGTGAACCACTCCAGGTCGGGCAGCGGATCACCGCCGCCGCGCGCGGTCACCGGCAGCCCGGTGAAGAACCGGCGCCGCTGGAACACCTGGTGGCGGTGCCGGAACGCGGTCAGCTTGCGGGTGAACTCGAGCAGCGTCTCGTCGGCGTTCTCCCAGTCGATCCAGCTGATCTCGTTGTCCTGGCAGTACGCGTTGTTGTTGCCCTGCTGGGTGCGGCCCAGCTCGTCGCCGTGCGAGATCATCGGCACGCCCTGGCTGAGCATCAGCGTGGCCAGGAAGTTGCGCCGCTGCTTGGCCCGCAGCGCCAGCACGTGCTGGTCGTCGGACGGGCCCTCGGTGCCGCAGTTCCAGGACCGGTTGTGGCTCTCGCCGTCCCGGTTCTCCTCGCCGTTGGCCTCGTTGTGCTTGTCGTTGTACGAGACCAGGTCGTTGAGGGTGAAACCGTCGTGCGCGGTGACGAAGTTGATCGAGTGGAACGGCTTGCGGCCGTCGTCCTGGTACAGGTCGGCCGAGCCGGTGATGCGGCTGGCGAACTCCGCCAGGGTGGCCGGCTCGCCGCGCCAGAAGTCGCGCACGGTGTCGCGGTACTTGCCGTTCCATTCGGTCCAGTTCGGCGGGAAGTTGCCGACCTGGTAGCCGCCCGGGCCGACGTCCCACGGCTCGGCGATGAGCTTGACCTGGCCCACCACCGGGTCCTGCTGGACCACCTCGAAGAACGTGGAGAGCCGGTCGACGTCGTAGAATTCCCGGGCCAGGGTCGAGGCGAGGTCGAAGCGGAACCCGTCGACGTGCATCTCGGTCACCCAGTAGCGCAGCGAATCCATGATCAGCTGGAGGCTCTGCGGGCTGCGCACGTTCAGGCTGTTGCCCGTGCCGGTGTAGTCCATGTAGAAGTGCGGCTGATCGTCGACCAGCCGGTAGTAGGTCCGGTTGTCGATGCCCTTGAGGCTCATCGTCGGCCCGAGGTGGTTGCCCTCGGCGGTGTGGTTGTAGACGACGTCGAGGATGACCTCCATGCCGGCCGCGTGCAGCGCCTTGACCATGCCCCGGAATTCCTGGGTCTGCTGGCCGAGCGAGCCCATCGCCGAGTAACCGTGGTACGGCGCGAAGAACCCGAGCGTGTTGTAGCCCCAGTAGTTGCGCAACCCGAGATCGGCGAGCCGGTTGTCGTGCACGAACTGGTGCACCGGCATCAGCTCGACGGCGGTGATCCCGAGCTTCTTGAGGTGGTCGATGACCGCCGGGTGCCCGATCGCCGCGTACGTGCCGCGCATGTCCTTGGGCACCTCGGGGTGCCGCTCGGTCAGCCCCTTGACGTGCGTCTCGTAGATCACCGAATGGTGGTACGGGATGTCCGGGCGCCGGTCGTTGCCCCAGTCGAAGTACGGGTTGACCACCACACCCTTGGCCATGTGCGGCGCCGAGTCGAGATCCGACATCTCGTCCGGATTGTCGAAGTCGTATGCGTACAGCGACGGATGCCACGCGATGTCCGCGTCGACCGCCCGCGCGTACGGATCGAGCAGCAGCTTGTGCGGGTTGCACCGCAGCCCGCGCGACGGCTCGTACGGCCCGTAGACCCGGTAGCCGTAGCGCTGTCCCGGCTCGACTCCGGGCAGGTACGCGTGCCACACGAAGGCGTCCTGCTCGTGCAGCTGGACCTTCCGCTCGTTGCCCGACGGATCGAACAGGCACAGCTCCACCGCCTCGGCGACCTCCGAGAAGATCGCGAAGTTGGTGCCCGTCCCGTCGTACGTCGCGCCCAGTGGATACCGGTGACCCGGCCACACCTGCATGTGCTGCTCCCACCCTCGACCGTCGGTGCCCTGCGGTCGTGAGGGCATCGCCGCCGGCGGGCCGAGAAGTGCCCCGCGCGGGCGATGCTCAATCCTCCACGGCCGCGTCAGCGGCCATTGTCTCCGATGGCCCGGTCACCGTCCCGGCGACTGTCCGGTAGTCCGGCCACCGGGGTAGCGGATCTCCTCGGGAAAATGCCCCAGAAATGTCATACCCGTGCGGCACCATGCCTGCATGAGCTCACCAGCCATCGAGACCTCCGGTCTCGTCAAGATCTTCGGTGACAACCGCGCGGTCGACGGCGTCGACCTGACGGTGCCGGCCGGCACCGTCTACGGCCTGCTGGGGCCGAACGGTGCGGGCAAGACCACGGTGGTGCGCATGCTCGCCACGCTGCTGCGCCCCGACGGCGGCAGCGCCCGGGTCTTCGGCCACGACATCCTCCACGAGGCCGACGCCGTCCGCGCCCGGGTCAGCCTCACCGGTCAGTACGCCTCCGTCGACGAGGACCTGACCGGCTCGGAAAACCTGATCCTGCTGGCCCGCCTGCTCGGCCACTCGCGGCCGGGTGCCCGCGCCCGGGCCGCGCAGCTGCTGGCGGCGTTCGGCCTGACCGAGGCCGCCGACCGGCAGGTGAAGAAGTATTCCGGCGGCATGCGCCGCCGCCTCGACATCGGCGCGAGCATCCTCAACACCCCCGACCTGCTCTTTCTGGACGAGCCGACGACCGGCCTCGACCCGCGCAGCCGCAACCAGGTCTGGGACATCATCCGGGTGGTGGTCGCCAACGGCACCACCGTGCTGCTGACCACGCAGTATCTCGACGAGGCCGACCGGCTGGCCGGCCGGATCGCGGTGATCGACCACGGCCGGATGATCGCCGAGGGCACGCCGGGCGAGCTGAAGTCCTCGGTGGGCGCGGGCACGATCCACGTCCGGATCCGCGACGCCGGCCGGCGGTCCGCCGCCGAACGCATCCTCGCCACCGCGCTGGAGACCACGATCGACCTGGAGGCCGACCCGGTGGCGCTGACCGCGCGGGTCACGGGCTCCGAGCAGGGCGCCGCCGAGCAGGCGTCCCGCGCGCTGGCGGCGCTGGCCGCGGCCGACATCGTGGTGGACGACTTCGCCCTCGGCCAGCCCAGCCTGGACGAGGTGTTCCTGGCCCTCACCGACCGGCCCGCCGAGCAACCGCAGGAGGTCACCGCATGAGCACCGCGACCAGCGCCCCGGAGGCACCCACCGGTTACACCCCGTCGCCCGAGGCCCTGGCCGCGGTGCTGACCCGCGGGGAACGCCCACCGCGGCCCAGCGCCCTGTCGGCCTCGCTGACCTTCGGCTGGCGCGCGGTGCTGAAGATCAAACACGTCCCCGAGCAGCTCTTCGACGTGACCGCGTTCCCGATCATCATGACGCTGATGTTCACCTACCTGTTCGGCGGGGCGCTCGCCGGCTCAACCGGCGAATACCTCCAGTTCTTCCTGCCCGGCATCATGGTCACCAGCGTCGTCATGATCACCATGTACACGGGCGTCGGCCTCAACACCGACATCGAGAAGGGCGTCTTCGACCGGTTCCGCACGCTGCCGGTGTGGCGCCCGGCGGCGCTGGTCGGCATGATCTTCGGCGACGTGCTCCGCTACATCCTGGCGGCCACCGTGATCATGTCCGTCGGGCTGATCCTCGGCTTCCGGCCGGCGGGCGGCGCGACCGGCGTGATCGCGGCGATCGGCCTGCTGGTGGTCTTCTCGTTCGCCTTCTCCTGGGTGTGGACGATGTTCGGCCTGTTGCTGCGCTCGGAGAAGTCGGTGATGGGCGTCAGCATGCTGGTGCTGATGCCGCTGACCTTCCTGAGCAACGTCTTCGTCGACCCCCGGACGATGCCGGGCTGGCTGCAGGCCTTCGTCGAGCTGAACCCGATCAGCCACCTGGTGACCGGCGTGCGCTCCCTGATGGCCGGCGCCTGGGACCTGGGCGAGATCACCTGGACCCTGATCGCAAGCGCGGGCTTCGTGCTGATCTTCGGCACCCTGACCATGCGTCTCTACAACCGCCGCTGACACCTACCGAGGCTGGTCGCCACCGCCCCCATCCGATACTCTGCGTGGCAGACATGTAACGCAACGGCCACGACGATGGCCGCGAGGCTTCGCATCGCCACTCGGCGGCAACCGGGCGGCGGTCCGCCTCAACTGTTGACCAGTTCCAGCTGGTCGAGTTGAGTTGGATCGCCACTCGGTCGCATCGGGTGGCGTCTCTTCTCCCACTCGACCGCACGAGTGGGAGGTAACCGTGGGGCTCTCGTTGCTCGACCAGCTGCTCGCCGCCGGCCCCTGGGCCTTCGCGCTGGTCATGTGCGTTCCGACCGCAGGAATCGTCATCATGTTCGTCGTCGCGCTGGTGCTCGCGCCGAAAGGCGAGCGGGTCAAGGCGATCGAGGCAATGGCGGGTGTGGTGCGTGCCCTCAAGTCGGGACGGCGAGGCGGACCGCTCCCCTGAAACAGCCGGTCCCAGTCGATCGATCCCTAAAGCGCCTGGTCTGAACTGTTGTTCGTAACCCTCGCCGAGCCAGGGTGAGGTCCATGGTGCGGCGGTGGTGAGGTTGTCGGCGTCGGTGCGTTGGCGGAAGAAGGTGTGGGCCTGACGGATCCGGGCGGCCATGGTCGCGGGTGCGGTGTTGGTGGTGTTCTGTTTCAGGGCGGCCCAGATCCGTTCGACCGGGTTGTCTTGTGGGCTGTATTTCGCGCCTTCGATGGCCTGCAGGCGGGGGTGCTCAGCGAGCCACCGCTTCGTGATGCCGCCGTGGTGGGTGGCCGGCCGACGTGCCGGCGGGCGACCGGCCGACGTGCCGGCGGGCATCCTGTCGGCGTGCCGGCGGCGTGCCGGCGGGCATCCTGTCGGCGTGCCGGCGGCGTGCCGGCCTCCCGAATTCCGCCAAAGCCCCGAAGCCTTCACCCAACTCCGCAACGGACCGGCCCGACTAACAGGAACCACCCGAAAAGGTACAGCTTTGTCGCCCCGCAGGACCCACCCGGCGGCCTGGTGGCGTAACGGCGCGCAGCCGGCACCCGCCGTTCGCCATTTCTGGACCACGCCCCCGCTTGCTCGGTTCATCCCATATGCGGGGCCTGTCCCGCGGAAAGACGCAGCGATGGCGGAGATAGACGGATTCCTATATCAGGAGGAAACCGGCACGACTGACAGATCTTGCACCGCCGTGGTTCAGCTACATCGTTCTAGCTCGCCAAGATCTACAGGAAGGCCGCCACCGAGGCCGCGCGGCGAACGATCTGACCAGTAAACGAGAGCGTTATGCCATGACATATCCTGTTTTGCGGATTTCCAGCGGGCGTGACGGAGGTGCCGACGCCCCCACCGGATCGCGCACCGGTCCCCAGGATTCGATCGTCTAGACGAGTTTCAGTGGTCGTATGCGTTCAGGGACCGTTTGACTTCGGCGTTGATCCGCCAGTTGTGCCAGATCGCTGCGGTCATGGCGAGGAGGCATTGGGCGACGCGGGCGTAGACCCCGGACGGGGTGCGACCGCGGTGTCCTTCCAGGCTGAGCTGGCTTTTCATGGTTGACCGACTCGATCCACTGCCGGACACCGGCAAGGTTGCCGAACCGGCGGGTTTTCTCGTCCGAGCAGGTCGGGGCGGGCCAGTAGCACCCCGACCTGCTCGGCGGCGTACCGTTCGATGGCCTTGCCGGCCAGGCCCTTGTCGGCCAGCACGACCATGCCCGGGGCGAGTGCGCCCAGCTCGCGAGCAGGGTCCTCGGCGATCTCCCGCTCGCCGATCAGCCGGCCGGGTTCAGCACCAGCCGCAGCCGTCTTCGGATTCGCCAGGCACCACGCCACCGGCAGTCCTTCGACGGTGGTCAGCAGGTACAGCTTCAACCCCCAGTACCAGCGCGAACCGGCGATCTCGGCCAACACGGAACGCTGCATCGTGCCACACGGCGCCGGCGTGGCGTCCTTCAGCCGCAAGCACTCGCCCAGGCTCGGGCACACCCCCAGCCAGGTACATCGTGGTCCGGCAGATCAGCGGTGCGCAGGCTTTGACCCGCTTGTGGCAGCCGGGCAGGTAAGAGGGTGTCGAGGTCTGTCTTCACAGACAACCATCGATGCCCTCCCTTCTTGCCCTGATCCACCCCGCCACGCCGTTCACCGGCCAGAGTCAGGAGTCACTCGTCTGGACGAGCCGGTGGCCGTAGGTGGTCAGGGATCGCCCGATCGGCTGCCCGGGTGTGACGCCCGTAATGTGCCGCATGCCGTTGAGCAGCGGCACGATCACCGTCTCCGGGCTCCCGCTCTTCACGGCCGGCACGATCAGGTCGTACGGGCCGTCGAGGGACGCCGCGGTCACCGTCCGGACCGCGGTGATGCCTCGCCCGCCGGGGAGATGGTCCGCAGGCCGCGCTCGGCGAGCTGCGCCGCCCGGGCCGGGCGGACCAGGAACGTGACGTCCCGGCCGGCCGCCGAAGCAGCCACCTGTCGCCCCCGCGCGCCGACGACCACGGTTCTCATGCGCCGAGCAGCTCGTCGACGAAGCACCACTTCCAGTTCTCGCCCGGCTCGTACGAGCGCATCACCGGGTGGCCGTCGGTCTCGTGGTGCTTGGACATGTGCCGGCGCGGCGACGAGTCGCAGCAGGCCACGTAGCCGCATTCCAGGCACAGGCGCAGGTGCACCCAGTCCTGGTGGCCGTCGGCCACGCACTCGGGGCAACCGCCCTCGTACGGCGCCTGCGGTTCCGGGTCGGCGGCTTCCTTCAGGTGCTGGCAGGTCACTCGGCACTCCGGTTCAGCTGGGATTCTTCCAGGTCGAGTTCGCGCTGGGCGCGGTTGAGCACCTCTTCGGAGATCCGCCCCTCGTTGCGGGCGACCTTGAAGACGTGGCGCTCGGCGCCAATCATCTCCCGACGCAGCCGACCGTACGCCGCCGACGGGGTCTCCTGCTCCTGATTGCCCAGGCGTTCCCAGGCGCTGTTGGCCCGGCTGTCGGTCAGCGCCCGCAGCCGTTCCACCACCGAGCGGGGTGCGCCGCCGGCCGCCTCCTCCAGCCGGGCCAGCGCCGCCCGGCTCGCCGCGTGCTGCACCCCGGCCTCGGCCAGGGCGTCCTCGGCGGTGGTGTCCTCCTCGACGCCGAGCCGCCGGGCCAGCATCGGCAGCGTGGTGCCCTGGATCAGCAGGGTCAGCACGATGATCGCGAAGGCCACGAAGACGAACAGCTCGCGCGGGTAGTCGGCGTTCGCCACGTCCTTGTTGAGCGGCAGGGTCAGCGCCGCGGCCAGCGTGACCACGCCGCGCATGCCGGCCCAGGCGAGCACCGTGGGCACGCTGGCCGGCGGGCGTTCCTCGCGGGCCCGGATCCGCGGGATCAGCCGGGCCAGGTAGGTGGCGGGATACATCCACACGAACCGGACCAGCACCAGCGTGACGAACACCGCGGCGGTGACCTGGACGGTGGTCGCCAGGTCCCGTTCGATCTTGCCGATCAGGTCCCGGATCTGCAGCCCGACCAGGAGGAAGACCACCCCTTCGAGCAGGAACGTGACCAGCCGCCAGACCGCGTCCATCTGCAGCCGCGAGGTCGCCGAGAGCAGGTACGGGATCCGGTGCCCCAGGTACAGCCCGGCCACGACCACCGCCACGATGCTGGAGGTGTGCAGCCGCTCGGCGACGATCACCACGACGAACGGGGTGAGCAGCGACACCGCGTCGTCCAGCAGCGAGTCCTCGATCCGCTTGTGCACCCAGGCGGCGCCGATCGCGAACGCGAAGCCGAGCAGCACCCCGCCGCCCGCCTTGAGCGCCACCTCGCCGGCGATCTCCCAGAAGCCCACGGCCGAGCCGAGCAGCGCGCCGACCGAGATCCGCACCAGCACCAGCGCGGAGGCGTCGTTGAGCAGGCTCTCGCCCTCGAGAATCGTGACCACCCGGCGGGGCAGCCCGATGCGGCGGGCGATGGCGGTGGCCGAGACCGCGTCCGGCGGGGCGACGACCGCGCCGAGCGCGACGCACGCGGCCAGCGGCACCTCCGGCAGCAGCGCGTGCACGACAAAACCGACGACGAACGCGGTGAGCACGACCAGCCCGACCGCGAGCAGCAGGATCGGGCGCAGGGCGCGGCGGAACGCGACGACGTTCGTCTGCAACGCGGCGACGTAGAGCAGCGGCGGCAGGATGCCGATCAGCACCAGTTCCGGCTCGATCTCCACCTCCGGCAGGCCGGGAACGTAGGACAGGCCGAGGCCGGCCACGAGCAGGACCAGGGGTGCGATGAAGCCGAGCCGCCGGGCGAGAGCCGCGCCGAGCACCGCGATCGCCACCAGCACGACCGTGTCGACGATGGGTTCCATGCCGGGAAGCTTAGAGAAGTCCGGGCGCCGCCGACTGTGGCGCCACCCACGCTCCAGCCGTCTGTGCCTGAGCGTCCGGCCCCGACAGAATGAGCCGTTCTACTCACGCCGCGGACCCCGGCACTACTGAAGGCTGGCGCCCATGACTACGACCGTTCCACGGGTGGGCATCACCGCGGTGGCCAGTTGCCTGCCCGACCGCCAGGTGACCACGGCCGAACTCCAGGCCGAGGTGGCCCTGGCGAGCGGCCTGCCGCTGCCGGCCGGCATGTTCGCGCAGGCCACCGGCATCGCCACCCGCCGGGTCGCGGCCTCCGACGAGTACGCCTCCGACCTGGCCATCCGCGCCGGCCGGGAGGTCCTCGAGCAGGCCGGCCTGGACGCGCTCGACGTGGACCTGCTGCTGTTCGCCTCGGCGAGCCGGGACATGGCCGAGCCCGCGACCGCGCACGTCGTGCAGGCCGCCCTGGGTGGCCGGGCGCACGCCCTGGACGTGACGAACGCCTGCAACAGCTTCCTCAACGGCATCGACCTGGCCCGTTCGATGATCCTGTCCGGCCGGGCCCGCCGGGCGCTGGTGGTGACGGGCGAGACACCGACCCGGTCGATGCGGCCCCGGCTGGACGGCATGCGGATGGCCCGCCTGGCGTTCGCCGGCTACACGTTCGGTGACGCCGGGGCGGCGGTGCTGCTCGAGCCGGTGGCCACCGGCGGCATCCTGGACGTGGACGCCGAGACGCACTCGCAGCACTGGGCGGTCGGCGGTGTCTTCGGCGGCGGGTCCCGGCATCCGCGCGGTGACGAGCACACCTACTTCACCGGCGACGGGCACAAGCTGCGCGGGGTGTTCGAGAAGATCGGCATCGGCCTGGTCGAGCGGGTGCACCACCGCACCGGTCTGACCTGGGACGACTACGCCCGGGTGCTGGTGCACCAGGTGACATTGCCGTACCTGGACCGGTTCGTCGAGGTGGCCGGGGTGCCGGTGGACAAGCTCGAGGTGACCGTGGCCGAGCTGGGCAACATGGCCAGCGCCTCGCTGGGCGTCCAGCTCGCCCGGGTCCGTCCGGGTCTGCACCCCGGCGACAAGGTCCTGTTCCTCGGGCTCGGCGGCGGCGTCAGCCTGATGACCATGGTCTGGGAGGTCTCGTGACTGCGCTGTGGGTGATCGTGCCGGCGTACAACGAGGCGGGCCGGATCGGGCAGACCCTGCGGGCGCTGGCCGCGCAGACCGACACCGGCTTCGAGCTGCTGGTGGTGGACAACGGCTCGACCGACGACACCGCGGCGATCGTCCGGGAGTTCCGGGCGCCGTTCCCGGTGCACGTCGTGGTCGAGCCGGAGAAGGGCGTGGGCTGCGCGGTGGACACCGGCTTCCGGCACGCCATCGCGGCGGGCGCCACGCTGCTGGCCCGCACCGATGCCGACTGCCTGCCCCGGCCCGGCTGGCTGGCGGCGGCGCGGGCCGGGCTGACCGGCGGCGCCGGGCTGGTCTGCGGGCGGATCACCGCCCGCGGCGACGAGCACGGCCCGGCCGGGCGGGCCCTGTTCCGCCTGCTGGTGGCGGTCGCGGCGGCCTTCGGGCGGCTGCGCCCGGCGCACCGCGCGCGGGGCTACCGGGCGCCGTACCGGATGCACGCGGGCAACAACATGGCGATCACCGCCGAGCTGTACCAGGCCTGCGGCGGGATGCCCCGGCGCCCGTCGCCGACCGACCGGATCTTCCTCAACCGGGTACGCCGCAGCACCACGGCGATCCGGCACAGCCGCACGATGGTGGTGGAGAACTCGACCCGCCGGCTGGCCGCGTACGGGATCGTCGGCACCGCCAAGTGGTACCTGGACCGCGGCAGCGGCGCGCTCACGGCGGACCCGCGCTGATGCTCGCCGACCTGATCGCGGGCCTGCGCGACGACGACACCCGGCCGGCCGTGCTCGGCGCCCGGCGCACCGGGCAGACCGTGGTCCGGGCCACCCGCGCCGACCTGTCCCGGCTGACCAGCGGGTATGCCGCCGCCCTGCACGCCCGGGGGCTGACCGCCGGGGACACCGTCGGCATCGCCGTGCGCCCGGGGCCACGGTCGCTGGCGGTGCTGCTGGCGGCGTACCACCTGGGTCTGCGGATCGCGGTGCTGGACCCGACCGCCGGGCCGGACGTGCTGGTGTCCCGGCTGCGGCTGGCCGAGCCGCGGCTGGTGCTGGCCGACGCGGCCGCGCAGGCGGTGGCCGGCTGGGCCGCGCCGCTGGCCCGCCGCGCCCACCTCGCCCTGCCCGACCTGGCGGCGCTCGCGCCCACGGTGACCGTCGGGCGGCGGCTGCCCGGCACCGCACCCGGCCTGGCCCCGGCGAGCGGACCGCCCCCGGCGGCCTTCGACGGCGACGGCGACGCCGTGGTGGTCTTCACCTCGGGCACCACCAGCCGGCCGCGCGCGGTCGTGCACACCCGGGCGAGCGTCTCCGCGGGCATGCGCACGGTGGCCGAGCTGGTGCGCCCGGCGCCCGGCCGGGCTGTGCTGGGCGGCACCTTCTTCGTGCTGGTGCCGTCGCTGGCCGGCGGCGCGCCGGTGGCGCTGCCCGCGCGCCGGCCGCGGACCCTGGCCCGGCAGACGGCCCGGCTGGCGCCGCAGGCCACCTACCTGACCCCGCCGCAGCTGCGTGCCGCGCTGGCCGCCGGCGTCCGGTTCACCGGCCGGGTCTACAGCGGATCCGCGCCGGTCAGCGCCGGGCTGCTGGCCGCGGTCCGGCGGGCGGGCGCCGACGAGGCCTGGGGCGTGTACGCCCTCACCGAGGTCTTCCCGGCCGCCGCGGTGGAGAGCGCCACCAAGGCGGCCTTCACCGGCACCGGCGACCTGGTCGGTGAGCTGCTGCCGGGGGTACGCGCCCGGGTCGGCGACGACGGGCAGCTGCTGCTGGCCGGGGCGAACGCCGCCGACCGCTACCTGGGCGAGCCGCCCAGCGAGTGGGTGGCGACCGGCGACATCGGTCGGCTCGACGGCGGCTCGGTCGTGCTCGGCGGCCGGTGCAAGGACATGATCCTGCGCGCCGCCGAGAACATCTACCCGGGCCTGTACGAGCCCGCCCTGCACGTGCCCGGCGTTGAGCTCGCGGTGATCGTGGGCGTGCCGGCCGGCGACGGTGACGAGCGGGTGGTGGCCGTCGTGCAGCCCGCCGCCGGGGTCGCGCCGGAGGCCGTCCGGGCCGCGCTGCGGGAGCCGCTGGCCCGGATGGGCGCGGCCCGCCCGGACACGGTGCTGGTCGCCGAGGTGCCGCTGTCCGGGCGGTCCCGCAAACCGGACCGGGCGGCCGCGGCCCGGCTGGCGGCGCGCTCGTGAGGGACCTCGCGGTGATCGTGCCCGCGTACAACGAGGGGGCGCTGCTGCCCGGGCTGCTGGCGGCGCTGGCGGGCCAGTCCGATCAGGACTTCACGCTGGTGGTCGTGGACAACGGCTCCACCGACGGCACGGCCGGACTGGCCGGGGCGTTCCCGGGCGACGTGGTGGTGCTGGGCGAGCCGGAGCCGGGGGCGGGCACGGCCGCCGACACGGGTTTCCGGCACGCCATCGCCGGTGGCGCGACGCGGCTGCTGCGCACCGATGCCGACTGCCTGCCGGCCCGCGACTGGGTGGCCACCGCCCGCGGCCTGCTGGACCGGGCCGACCTGGTCTGCGGCCGCAGCGTGCCGCGCCGCGACGAGTTCCCCAGCCGCGTCGAGCGGCACGTCTACCCCGCGGTCGTCCGGCTCGCGGCGCGGTGGGGCCGGTGGCAGCACCGGGGGCCGGCGTACCAGTGCCCGTTCGTGCTGGTCCACGGGCACAACGTGGCGATCACCGCGGAGCTCTACGAGCGCTGCGGTGGCACGCCCCGGGAGGAGCTCGGCGCCGGCCCGGAGGACGTGACCATGCTGAACCGGGCCCGCCGGCACAGCGACCGGATCGTCCGGGCCGAGCACCTGGTGGTGGAGTCGAGCCTGCGCCGGCTGCGGGCCTGGGGTGCCCGCCGCACGCTGCTGTGGCACTGGGACCGGCGCTACCGGCCCGCACCCGCCGCGGTGCACGTGCGATGAGGGCCCGCACCCGGGACCGCCGGGTCTACCTGCGCAGTCATCCGCTGCTGTTCGCGCTGCTCGCGGCGAGCCGGCGCCGCCCGGTGCTGCGGCTCGGCGGCACCCTGCTGGTCAACGACGCCGAGGCGTACACGGCCGGGCTCACCCGGATCCCGCTGGACCGCACCGCCGAGGGCACCACCGGCGGGGCCGCCGGCGCGCTGGTCGGCGGTGACCTGCTCTTCGACCAGCACGGCGAGGAGCATCGGCGGACCCGGCGGGACACCGCCGATTCGCTGGGCGCGGCCGGGGTGGCCCGGCTGCGTCCGAGCTGGACCGAGGTGCTCGACCGAGGGCTCAAGCCGCTGGCCGACGGCGAGACCGTCGACCTCGTACCGGTGGTGACCGAGCTGGCCGGGACGACGGCGGCGGCGCTGCTCGGCCTGGAGCTGGACGGTCCGGCGCTGGCCGCGGCCGCGCGGGAGGCGGCCGCGACGGCGGCTCGGGCGCACCTGCCCGGCCCGCGCCGGCGCCGCGCCACCGACCTGGCCCGGGAGGCGACGGACCGGCTGTCGGCGCTGGTCGCACCGGCCGGTGGCCCCGACGCCGGGCTGGCCGTGATGCTGACGGTGGCCGCGGTCAACACGACGGTCGCCGCCCTGCCGCGCGCCGCGGCCTGGGCCGCGGACGCCGACCTCTGGGGGTACGCCGGCAGCCCCGCTCTCGCCACCGAGCTGCTGCGGGTCACCGCCCCGACCCCGCTGCTGCCCCGGGTCGCCGCCGCACCCGGCCGGTTGCCGACCCCGTCCGGTGGCTGCCCGGTGCGCGCCGGCGACCGGCTGCTGCTCATCGCCCGGCACGCCGTCGGCGCCCACCACCTCGACCCCGACCCCGGCGCGCCCGCCCCGGCACACATCGCCCAGCTCGTCTTCGGCACCGGGCAGCACGCCTGCCCCGGCGCGCGGCTGGCCCGCACCCAGCTCACCGACCTGCTCCAGGCGCTGGCGCCGCTGCGCCCGGTGGTGGTCCGGGCCCGGGCCGACCGGCACGCGGCGCTGCCCGGCTGGCGCTCCCTGACGGTACGGGCGACGTGCGGCTAGCGGTCACCGGCGCCTCCGGCTTCTGCGGCGCGGCGGTGGCCGGGCTCGCCGCCGCCCGGGGCCACGAGGTGCTCTGCCTCGGCCGCCGTCCCGGGCCGGTGGGCCGGCACGTCCGGTGGGACGCCGCCCACGAGCCGCCCGAGCTGGACGGCGCGGACGCCGTTGTGCACCTGGCCGCGGCGGTCGGCGATCCCCGCCCCGGGCGGGCTGCCGAGGCGGCCTTCCGGGCGGTGAACGTGGACGGCACCGCCCGGTTGCTGCAAGCGGCGGCCGGCCGGCCGGTGGTGTGGGTGAGCAGCGCCAGCGTCTACCGGCCGGGCCCCTATCCGGGTCCGGTCCGCGAGGAGCATCCGGCCGACGGCCAGCGGGGCGCTTACGGGCGGACCAAGGCGGCCGGCGAGCGGCTGGCCCTGGCGGCCGGGGCGGTGGCGCTGCGCCCGCGCGCGGTCTACGGCGCGGGCGACCGGCACCTGCTGCCCCGGTTGCGTCGCGTGGTGCGTGGGGGCCGGGCGTGGCTGCCGGGACCGGACGTGGCGATGAGCCTGACCGCGGTGGAGAACCTGGCGGCGGCCTGCCTGGCGGCGCTGGAGTGGCCGGGCGGGGTGTACAACATCGCCGACGAGCGGCCGTACCGGCGGGACGAGGTCTTCGCGCGGGCGCTGGGGGTGCCGGTGCGGCACGTGCCGGCCGGGCTCGCGCGGGCGCTGGCCGCGGTCTCGCCGACGCTGACCCGCTACGCGGTGGATCAGCTCACCGACGGCATGGTGCTGGAGCTGACCCGGGCCCGCGAGCAGGGCTACCGCCCGGCGCGGACGCTGGCCGACTACTTGGTGTAGACCACCGACGAGCGGAAGACCGTCGCGGCGTGCGTGCCGTCGCCGCTGCGGCGCACCACCACGGCGTCGACGGTGAAGACGTAGCCGGTCCGGCGGTCCAGGTTGCGCACGGTCGCGGTCAGGAACCCGCACGGGTTGGCCGGCTTGATCGTCACGAAGCCGATGTCGCGCTGCCCGCCGAGCACCAGGTCCTGGCTGATCGCGGTGATCCGGAACTCGACGATGTTGTAACCGCCGACGTTGTACCAGTTCACCGCGGCCGAGGTGGTGCCCGGGGTGACCTGCAGCGCGTTGATCTTGTTGAAGTGCGGGGTGTCCCGGGCACAGGTCGGGCTCGGAGTCGGCCGGACGACCGGGGCCAGGGGCAGGAAGCCGCCGGTGGTGGCGGTCGGGGCCGGCGAGACGCCGGTGCTGACCCGGGGGGTGGGCGTGGCGCTGCCCTGGGCGACGACCAGCCACTCGGCGCTGCCGGTCACCGCGGTGGTGGGGGCGGTGCCCCCGCTCTTGGTGGCGCTGGGCGCGGTGAACATGCTGCACCCGGAGAGCAGCAGCGGAACGGCGAGCAGCAGGGACCACCGCTTGCGGCGGGACGGGCCGCCGCTCCTGGATGGTCCTCTGGTTGTCACGGAGGCCCCATCGACCTGCCGCGGTCCGACTTTAGGAGTGGCGGTACAGCTCCGTGGTGCGCCGGGCCAGTTCCTTGGTCGCGGCCGAGTTCGCCCAGGTGCCCAGCACCATCGCGGCGCCGGGGACGACCTTGGCGAACATCCGCTGGGCCGCGCGGACGCCGGCCATCTGGGCCAGCTTGACGCCGAGCTTGAACATCACCCCGCTCAGCGGCTGGCCGGCGGAGGTCGCGAAGAGCCGGCTGGCGCGTTCCCGGCCCGCCGCCACCCCGAGCGCGAGCCGGGCGGCCTCGGCGGCCTTGTGCACCCGTTGCAGCACCAGCAGGTCGGTGGCGCGCTCCGGGCCGGTCGGGTCGATGCCGTACGCGGCCGCCACGTGCAGCACCATCCGGGCCTGGGTCCAGGCCAGCACGCCCACGTCCACCACCGCCCCGGGCAGGCCGGTGGCGCCGGAGACGGCACCGGAGAGGCGGGCGTGGTTGGTGAAGCGCCGGATCACCTGCTGGGCCAGCGCGTCGGGAGTGAGGGCGGGCTGCTCCAGCCGGACCCGGTCGGCCCAGCGCTGCGCCTCCGGGCCGAGCCGGCGGACCGCCTCGAGGGCCAGGTGCTCGGGCGCGTACTGCGGGTCGGCCTTCATCCGGGCCCACAGCGTGCCGGGCGGGGCCGCCGGGTCGGGGCCCTGGTCAGCGGTGTTCGGCGGGGGCGGAAGGGCGGGTACGGCGGAATCGGTCACCAGATCACTCCGAGGGGTCGAGAGGGGATCTTCATCCATTGTGCCGTGCAGCTGCACGTGCACGGCAACAGTTGGCGAGATCCCACGCTGTGCATCCGGCCGGTGACGCTCGCCGCCCTCCCTTTTAACTCATGCCGTCCACCCGTCGACCGATGAGGGCTGCGCAGGCAACACCACCGGCGGAGGGGACGACGCGGGCATGACGGCGGGCGAGGAACGGCAGGTGGAGCGGCTGCGGCCGACTCCGATGCTGGTCACGGCTGTCGCCGTACTGGCCGTCTCGGTCGGGCTGTTCGCGGTGAACTACACCGTGCAGCACAGCCTGGTGGTGTGGGGCTGGATGCCCGCCATGATCGGCACCGCCACCGCGGGCTGGGCCTGCTGGCGCACCGCCTTCACCCCCGGCCTGGACAAGGTCACCCGGCGGATGTGGCGGTCCCTGGCGGTGGTCTGCGTGCTGATCGTGCTCGGGGTGGCCGGCGACGCCCGGTTCACCGTGCTGAACCCGCTCCGGCTGGATCAGCAGCACGACCTGCCCACCTCGATCTGCTACGCGCTGGCCATCGTCGCGCTGCTCTGGGCGCTGCTGCGGCTGCCCATGGCCCGCCGCGAGGGCCGCGAACGGGTCATGGCCCGCTTTGTCATGGACGCCGCGACGGTCACCATCACCGTCGGGATCTTCTCCTGGTACCTCATCGCGAAGGTGGCCGGCGCCTGGGCCGCCGACCGGCCGGCCGCCGTACCGATGATCATGCTGATGGCCCTGGGCCTGATCGGCTCGCTGGCCTTCGTCAAGGTCGCGCTCAGCGGCTTCGGCGGGGTGGACCGGATCGCGCTGCGGCTGCTCGCGGCCGCCGCGGCGGTCGGCGCCGTGGGCGGCGGCCTGTTCCCGCTCTTCGTCAAGCTGCACCCGGGGCTCAGCGGCTCGCAGATGTTCGTGCCGGCCACCCTGATCTTCGTCGCGTTCGCGGCCGACCGGCAGCGCCGGGCCGCCGGGGTGCCGCAGCCCGAGCGCCGCGACCGGTCCTTCAGCGTGGTGCCCTACCTGGCCGTCGCGGCCACCGACGGGCTGCTGCTGGTGGTCAGCGCCGACGCCGGCGGGGCCGTGCTCATCGTCGCGCCGGCCGCGGTCCTGCTGACCGCACTGGTGGCGGTACGCCAGATCAACGCGCTGCGCGAGAACGGCCGGCTGCTCGGCCGGGTGGACGCCAACCTGGTCGAGCTCAACGGCTTCCAGCGCCGGCTCACCCACCGGGCCAGCCACGACGACCTGACCGACCTGGCCAACCGCGTGCTGTTCGAGCAGCGGACCCGCGAGGCGCTGGCCGAGGCCGGCGACGGCGGCACGCTGAGCCTGGCCCTGATCGACCTCGACGACTTCAAGGCGATCAACGACCGGCTCGGTCACGCGGTCGGCGACGCGCTGCTGGTGGTGGTCGCCCAGCGGCTGCGCGAGGCGGTCCGTGAGGACGACGTGGTCGCCCGGCTCGGCGGCGACGAGTTCGGCCTGCTGCTGCGCGGCGTCCGGATGCACGAGGCGACCGAGGTGCTGGACCGGATCGCCGAGTCGCTGACCCGCCCGGTGCGCGCGCTCGGCTACGACCTGCTGGTCAAGGCCAGCATCGGGCTCGCCGAGGTGTGGCCGGAGGCCAGCCCGCAGGAGCTGCTGCGCCGCGCCGACCTGGCGATGTACGCCGCCAAGGAGCGCGGCAAGGGCCGGCACGCCGTTTACGACGCTCGGCTCGAGCAGGATCAGGCGGCGGACGCCCAGCTCGGCGCCGAACTGCGCCAGGCCCTCGACAACGGCGACTTCACGCTGGTCTACCAGCCGATCGTCGCGCTGCCGGACGGCGAGTGGACCTCGCTGGAGACGCTGGTCCGGTGGAAGCACGCCGAGCGCGGCTTCATCGGCCCGGACGTGTTCATCCCGATCGCCGAGCGCACCGGCCTGATCGTGCCGCTGGGCGACTGGATCCTGCGGACCGCGCTGCGCCAGGCCGCCGAGTGGCAGGAGGTGTTCGGCTCGGCCGCGCCCGCCGAGATCGGCGTTAACGTCTCGGCCCGCCAGCTGCGCGAGCCGGGCTTCGCCGCGGACGTCCGGGCGGCGCTGGCGGACAGCGGTTTCGACCCGGAGAAGCTGGTCGTCGAGGTCACCGAGACCGCGGTGTTCGACGGCGGCGTCGCCCTGGAGACGCTGCACAACCTGGTCACGCTCGGGGTCAAGGTGGCGCTGGACGACTTCGGCACCGGGCACTCCTCGCTCGGCCTGCTGCGCACCTGCCCCGCCGACACCCTCAAGGTGGACAAGTCGTTCGTCGACGGGATCGGCGGACGGTCGGAGGAGGCGGTGATCGCCACCGCGATGATCCAGATCACCAACGGGCTGCACCTGCAGGCGATCGCCGAGGGGGTGGAGACGGCCGAGCAGGCGGAGACGCTGTACCGGCTGGGCTACCGCTTCGCCCAGGGCTACCACTTCTCCCGGCCGCTCTCCCCGGACCAGGTGACCCAGCACCTGGCCGCCGCCCGACCGCTCCCGGTGTGAACCGATTTCCGCGAACCGGCAGGAATGAACGCGCGCGGCCCGGTGTTCCCACCACATGGCCCGCCCCCGCGGGCGCATCTCGAGGAGGTCCGCAGCGTGCTCGACCCACATGGGCTCTACGAGTTGGCCGACGACCTGCCCGACCTGGACGAGCCGGTGCTCGTGCAGGCGCTCACCGGGTTCGTCGACGCCGGGAGCGCGATCCAGCTCTCCCGGGAACATCTGCTGGAGCACCTGGACGCCCAGGTCCTCGCGACCTTCGACATCGACCAGCTGCTCGACTACCGGTCCCGCCGGCCTTCGATGATCTTCGTCGAGGACCACTGGGAGAGCTACGACCGGCCGACCCTGGCGCTGCACCTGGTGCGCGACCAGCTCGGCATCCCGTTCCTGCTGCTCGCCGGCCCCGAGCCCGACCTGCAGTGGGAGCGCTTCATCGCGGCCGTCACCGGCCTGATCGAACGCTTCGGCGTCACCCTGACGGTCGGCCTCAACGCCATCCCGATGGCCGTGCCGCACACCCGCCCGGTGAGCGTCACCGCGCACGCCACCGACCAGCGCCTGCTCGGCGACCGCGAGTCCTGGCTGCAGCGCGTCCAGGTCCCGGCGAGCGTGGGCAACCTGCTGGAGTTCCGGCTGGGCGAGTCGGGCCACGACGCCATGGGGTACGCCGCCCACGTCCCGCACTACCTGGCGCAGACCACCTACCCCGCCGCCGCCGAGCTGCTGCTCGACTCGGTGTCCCGGACCACCGGGCTGGCCCTGCCCACCGGCCAGCTGCGCGACGCCGCCGCGATGATCCGCCAGGAGGTGGACAAGCAGGTCGCCGACGACGAGCAGGCCGGCCGCCTGGTGCAGTCGCTGGAGCAGCAGTACGACGCGTTCCTGCGCGGCCGGGAGACCAACCTGCTGGCCGACGCGAACGGGCCGCTGCCGACCGCCGAGGAGCTCGGCGCCGAGCTGGAGCGGTTCCTGGCCGAGCAGAGCCGGGACTCCGACCAGGGCTGACCGGGCCGGTGCCCGACCGAAGCCGGTGCCGGGCGCGGCACCGGCTTCGGCAATCCCGCCCCGGCGCGGCCGTCCTGTCCGATGATGGGTCGATCGGGCAGTAACGGACTTGCGGGTATGGGGGATTCCGGTGGCACCTTTTCGTTCCCGTCGGTCGGAAACGGCGCTGCGCCCGATCCCCCGTGATGTCGAGAGTCTCGAAAAGCTGATCATGGACCTGGACCGGGCGGACGACCTGAAGTCCACCTGGCGGATCACCGTCGACAGCACGGTCCAGTCGCACAACTTCAGCTACGGCGCGGTCTGGCTGCCCGACGGCAAGGGCAACGTCTCGATCGGGTACGAGACCGGCCCACTCGTCCGCGAGATGCAGGCCGTGGTCGCCCCCCAAGGGGTGCCCGCCGACGTCGGCCTGGTCGGCAAGGCCTGGCGGACCAAGCAGTTCGTGTACCTGGGCTCGATGGCCGAGTGTGCCGACTGCCTGCGCTGCCAGGCGGCGGGCCGGGCCGGCATGACCGCCGCCGTGGTCATCCCGGTCATGCACCGCCAGCAGCAGGTCGCGGTGCTGGAGTACTACTCGGCCGAGCCGCTCTACATCGACGGCCCGCGCAGCGAGAAATGGGCGTCCATCGCCCGCATCGCCGAGCAGGCCCGCTACACCGCGGTCGCGTCCGCCGAGCTGCGCCAGGTCGCCGACGACCGGCTGGCCGTGACGGACGTGGTCACCGCCCTGGGCGAGGCGACGGACTCGGCGACGGCACTGAAGATCGCGCTGGACTCGGTCCGGACCTCGTTCGGCTGGGCCTACGGCTCGTACTGGCAGGTCGACGACGAGCAGCACGTGCTGCGCTTCCAGGTCGAGTCGGGCTCGGCCGGCGACGAGTTCCGCAAGGTGACCCTGGCGGCCACGTTCGCCGAGGGCGTCGGCCTCTCCGGCCGCGCCTGGCGGGCCCGGGACCTGGTCTTCGTCCACGACATCGGCGAGCTCACCGACTGCGTCCGGGCGCCGGCCGCGCAGCGCGCCGGGGTGCGCTCCGGCGTCTGCTTCCCGGTCCTGAGCCACGGCCGGATCATCGGCACGATGGACTTCTTCACCACCGAGTTCATCGACCTGTCCGACTCCCGGGCCTCCGCGCTGCGCAACGTGGCGCAGCTCGTGTCGCAGCGGCTCGACATCGTGCGGGCCGCCGAGGCGGCCCGGGAGAGCGCGCGGGCCCTGCTGGACACCGTGTCCCGGCTGCGCGCGGCCAGCGACGACGCGACCCGGGTGGCCCAGGACGCGGTGAGCCGCGCCTCGGACATGACCCACGAGGTGGAGGCGCTGGGCAACGCCTCCACCGCGATCGGCGACGTCATCAAGATCATTTCTTCGATCGCGGACCAGACCAACCTGCTGGCGCTCAACGCCACCATCGAGGCGGCCCGCGCGGGCGAGGTCGGCCGCGGCTTCGCGGTGGTCGCCGGCGAGGTCAAGGACCTGGCCCGGGAGACCGCCGAGGCCACCCAGCGGGTGGCGGCCCAGATCACCGGGATCCAGAACAGCGCCCGTACGGTCGCCGCCGGCATCCTCACCACCAGCGACACGATCGGGCAGATGGACGCCGTCCAGGCCCGGATGAACGACGTGCTCGAGGAGCAGGCCCGGATGGCCGGCTCGCTGCAGCCGTAGGCCCCGGCGGCGGCCTCAGTTCTTCAGCGGCAGCCAGTCCAGGACGGTCTGGATCTGGGTGTCCCAGTAGCCCCACTCGTGCGCGCCCGGGCCGAAGCCGGCGTCGAGGTCGACGTCGTGCTCGCGGCAGGCCGCCACGAAGCGCTCGTTGCCGGCCAGCAGGTGGTCCTCGGTGCCGCAGCGCAGCAGCAGCCGGGGCAGGTCCGGGCCCGCGCCGGCGAGCAGGTGCAGCAGGTCGTCGTCGGTGCCGGCGACCGGCCGGCCGAAGACCCGGCCGATCAGCTCCACGATGTGCGGACGGTCGTCGTGCTGCTGCATGCCGGCCAGGTCCAGGGCGCCGGAGAGGCTGGCCGCCGCGGCGAACCGTCCGGGCTCCCGCAGCGCCCACTTGAACGCGCCGTAGCCGCCCATCGACAGCCCGGCGACGAAGGTGTCCTCGCGCCGGGTCGAGACCCGGAAGAACGACGACACCACGGCCGGCAGCTCCTCGCTCAGGAACGTGTAGAACCGGGAGCCGTACGTCTCGTCGGCGTAGAAGCTGCGGTGCACCTGCGGCATGACCACCGCGATGCCACGCTCGGCGGCGTACCGCTCGATGGAGGTGTAGCGGGTCCAGGCGGTGTCGTCGTCGGTGAGCCCGTGCAGCAGGTAGAGCACCGGCGGCGGGGCGTCGGTGTCGTGGCCCGTCAGGCCGATCTGGGTGCTCGCTCGTTGCGGCAGCAGCACGGTCATGGAGGTGCCGAGCGCGAGCGTCTCGGCCGAGAAGTCAACACGGAGCAGGGCCATCGCACGAGTATCCACCGGCGCGGCAGTGGTCGACCATGGAGCCATGACAGCGGACGCCGGCGGGATCGAACTGACCGAACCGGAGCTGCGCGAGGTGACCGCGTACGCCGCGAGCTGCGCGGAGCCGGCCCTGGAGATCTTCGAGGCCGACCGCCCGGACGACCCCCGCCCACGCGCCGCGATCGGCACGGCCCGGGCGTTCGCCGGCGGCGGCGTGCGGGGCAAGGCGCTGCGCGACGCGGCCTGGGCGGCGCTCAAGGCGGCCAAGGACACCAACACGGCGGCCGCGGGCGAGGCGGCGCGGGCGGCGATGGCTGCGGCGGGCGCCGCGTACCTGCATCCGCTGGCCAAGGCCACCCAAGTCAAGCACATCCTCGGCGCGGCCGCGCACGCGGCCCGGGCGGCCGAGCTGGCCGCCGGCGACGACCGGACGGTGGGCGCGGAGCGCCTGGAGCAGGCGGTACGCCGCGCCACGCCGGTCGTGATCGAGGTGCTCAACCGCTTCCCGGCGGCACCGGACGGCGGCGGACGGGTCGGTGAGCTGATCCGCGCGCTGGACGCCGGCCTGCGACCCACCGGGTGATCGCCGCTCCCCGGCTCAGCGGGTGGTCAGATGGTCGAGCACAACGTCGGCGAGGTCGGCCGCGCGGCCCTCGTCGTCCAGCGCGAGGACCCTGCCACCACGTATCGTCCATCGGTTTTGATCTTGGTTTGGTAGCTGTTGCCGTCGGCCTGGGCGCGGGCCGCGGAGACGCCGATCCGCGCCGGCAGCAACCATCAGCCGGATCGCCGCGGCGGCGCACCGGCTTGACGCGCGCCTATATAGGCATATGATGGCGGCCATGGCACGAGCAGCGACGACGTCGGACGCGTTCAACGCGATAGCCGAGCCGCAGCGCCGGGACATCCTGGTGCTGCTGCGGGCGGGTGAGCGGCCGGTGACCGACCTGGCCCAGGAGCTGGGGATGAGCCAGACCCGGGCGTCCAAGCACCTGCGGGTGCTCCGGGAGGTCGGGCTGGTGCGGGACCGCAGGGCGGGCAAACACCGCCTCTACGGCCTGGACGCCCGCGGGCTGCGACCGATCCACGAGTGGACGGGCGGATTCGAGCGGTTCTGGAACGAGAGCTTCGACCGGCTGGACGCGTACGTCCAGGACCTCAGACAACCACAGCAGGAGGAGTAGCAGATGAGCGCGACGGGACGAGGAGCGCCGGCGCAGTCCGCGACGGCCGACCGCGAGATCGTGATCTCCCGGGTCATCAACGCCCCACGGGAGCTGGTGTTCGAGGCGTTCACCGAGGTCCGGCACCTGTCGCAATGGTGGGGGCCGGAGGGGTTCACCACCACCACGCGGGCGTTCGCGTTCCGCGTCGGCGAGGTGTGGGAGTTCGTGATGCACGGACCGGACGGGACGGACTACCAGGAGTGGATCTCCTGGACCGAGATCAACCCGCCGGAGCGGATCGCGATGCTGCACGGCGAGTCCCGCGACGACCCGAACGCCTTCGAGTCGGTCCTGACGTTCGAGCCCGACGGCGCGGCGACCCGGATCGAGATGCACACGGTCTTCCCCACCCGGCAGCTACGCGACGAGGCGGTCGAGAAGTACCACGCGATCGAGGGCGGCCGGCAGACCCTGAACAACCTGGCCGCCTACGTCACCGAGCTCGTTCGCCAGGGAGCTGAGAGCTGATGGCCGGCAAGGTGTTCTTCAGCGTGTCGATGTCGCTGGACGGCTTCATCGCGCCCGAGTCGCCCGCGGACCTGATGGGTCAGCAGTGGCGGGAGCTGCAGCAGTGGGTCTTCCCGCAGCGGTTCTTCCGGGAGAACCTGAAGTTCGGCGAGGGCGGCGAGGAAGGACGGGACAACGACATCCTGCGGGAGACGTTCGAGCGCACCGGCGCGAGCGTCATGGGCAAGCGCATGTTCGACGCAGGCGAGCACGCATGGCCGCAGGACGCGCCGTTCCACACGCCGGTCTTCGTCGTGACCCACGAGAAGCGCGACCCGTGGGAGCGCCCCGGCGGCACGACCTTCCACTTCGTCAACGACGGCATCGAGGCCGCGCTCGACCAGGCCCGCGCGGCCGCGGGTGACCGCGACGTCCGCATCGCGGGCGGCGGCGCGACCATCCTGGAGCACGTGAACGCCGGGCTGATCGACGAGTTCTCGATCGCACTGTCGCCCGTGCTGTTCGGCTCCGGAATCCGCCTGTTCGAGGGCGTGGACGCGGGCCGGGTGGCCCTGGAGCTGGTCCGCACGGAGCCCTCACCGAGGGTGACGCACCTGACCTACGCCGTCCGGGAGCGGTAGCCGGAACGATTGACCAGACATCCATAGGCATTGATGGCGTTGCCGCTGGCGCTCGAATTCCCGGTCGGCCTTCAGCACGCTGCGGGCGCCCAGCATCCGGCCGATCACCATGAATCATGGAAGGAGCAGAGCATGCCACCGTCAGAGAACCTGCCCCCCGCTCAGTCATGCCGCGTCATCGACTTCGAGCGGGCCGACGTCGTCTCCCTCATGATCTATCCCCCGCCGCCTCCGATGCTCGTCGTCGCCGGGGAAAAGCCGTTCGCGAACATGCAGGTCTCGCTCAACCCGCTGCGCTACGTGCAGAAACCGGAATACTGGGGCATCGAGGTCGTCGGATGCATGCCCCCGATCGGCCGGCCCGCGATCGTCCCGTACGTCGTCGAGCTCAACCTGACCGGCATTATCGGAACGCGAGGCATCGAAGTCATCGGAGCGAACCACACCGAGCGGATCGAGCTTGCGGCCGCGGCCGAGGGCACGCCGCCCGAGACGGCGACCTGATCACGCTCGGCACCGGCAACCGGTCAGGCGAGCGACGTGGTCCGGGACGCGCCCGGCGCCCCGCCGATCGTGACCAACTGGTCCATTCGGCATCCGTCGTGTGGGTATGCCGCCGGCCGGCGGCTTCCTGGAAGGCGACGGCCACCGATGGCGTTCGGCGCTTGCGCCGTGGGGTGCCCGGGTTCGTCTGCCGCACATGCACCCCGCCTGGGCGCCCGGCTCCGAGCAACGGCCGAACTGCCTCCTGCGCACCCGATCCGGCCCGCACGGGGTGATCCCCGACCTTCGCCATTCAGCGACGTCGCAGCCTCAGCGGCAGCCTTCCCGCAGATCTTGATGAGCTAAAACGTTCCACCCACACCGCACCGCCACAAGGTCCACCACTCACGCCCCTTTCCTCCTGAGATGAACCCCTCTGCAAGATCATCTGCAGGCCGCGTCCAGACTCCTCGGGGTTCGGCGGGCGGGACGTGCCAGGCCGCCCCGACAGGGTTGGGAATGTCGTACCCGTCGATTAGAATGTGTGTACTAAAACAAGCGCTGAGCTGCGGGGAGATCACCTTGACGACGCCCGTTTCGTCCACTGCCACTCCGATCATTCCGCCGTACGCGACGATGCTCGGGTTCACCCGCTACGTAGCGCGGACCGGGCCGGCGAAGGCCACCTTCGTCGGCGGTTTGCGTCGCCAGCGCGAGCGCCGCTCGGGCTTCAACCCGCATGGTCAGCTCGTGAAGGCCCTCAAGGCGGACATCGCGTTCCGCACCGGCGGCAGCTACCTCAACGGTGTCGTCGACCTGGTCAAGCCGCGCTGGAAGCCGCTCTACGAGGCGGTCAGCGCCGGCGCGACGACCTACCTGCACTCACTGGGCGACCCCGAGGAGGTCGGCCTCGCCCAGACCCGCGAGGCGATCGCCTCGGTCGGCCCGCTGGCCGTGAAGATCAACCCCCACTTCGGCCTGCGGTACGCGGACAACCGGCGCGAGGCGGTCCGGCTGCACTTCGACGAGTTGCCGCCCACCCCGGAGGCCGTCACCGCGACGCTGCACCTGATGGCCCGGCACATGGAGCAGATCCTGCCCAACGCCGAGCCGGTGCTGGTCGACCTGCGCCGCGGCACCACCCACCGGATCGACCCGGGCGCCAAGGCGGGCGACGTGGAGCGCTGGCTGGCCGGGGAGGCAGCCGCCTTCACGGCCATGTGGGCGACCATGGCAGCCTGACCGACCAGCCACCCCACCTGTCCGAACGGCCCGTATTGCTCCCGGTTTCGGCGCGGGAACTTCTTAGGTGCAGCCTGGTTGCGACGATGTCTCCGGTGTAGGTGGATGACTAACGTCGGGGGGCGTTCGGACATGCGGGTGATCGCGCGGGTGGCAGGCAACATGGTGCTGGCGGCACTGGGGGCCGCGGCGGGTGCACTGTTCCAGACGGTGCCCGCCGCCGCGGCCACCCCGGTGGCGCCGAGCCTGGTGGCGTACGTGCGGTCCGGCGACGTGTGGGTGAGCAGGGGCGCGACCGAGACGAAGCTGACCACCGGCGGCGGCTGGTCGCGCCCCCGCTTCTCCCCCGACGGCCGCTCGATCGCCCTGCTCAAGGCCGGCCAGCTGTGGACCATGAAGGCCGACGGCAGCGCCAAGCGCCGGCTGACCACCCGCGCCGCGTCCGGCCCGTCCTGGTCACCCGACGGCTCGACCATCGCGTTCGCGTCGCTGTCCTGCTCCGGCGGCCCGGGCGTCTACCGGATCTCGGCGACCACGACCGCGGCCACCCCCGCCGTGCTCTTCCCGGCCTACTGCCGCGAGGAGGAACTGCCGGCCGAGCCCGCCCCGGCCCCGAAGGCGGCGGCCACCAGCTCGCTCAGCGAACGCCTCCGCACCGACGACGCGGTGGCCTGGTCGCCGGACGGCACCCGGGTCGCCTTCCGCGGCGGCGACTGCGAGTCGACGTACGACGCCTGCCTGACGGTGGGCACGGTGGCAACCGGCGGCGAGCGGACGGTGGCGGCGTACGGCGGCGGCAGCCTGCAGACCTCCGGCTTCGCGGTGGTCCCCCACTGGCGCACCGACGGGGCGAAACTGTCGTGGACGGCGTACCAGAAGGGCGAAACAACCGCGGAGAACCAGCCGCTGCACGTGGTCGAATACGACCCGGCCACGGGCGCGAAGCGCACGGTAGGCGCAATCCAGGACCGCGAACTGGCATACGTGGACGCAAACCGCGCGGTGGCGACGGGCACGTACCGGAAAGGCTCCTGGATCATGATGGTGAACCTGGCGACGGGCGCCCGCACACCGTTCCACCAGGGCTCCCAGCCGAGCGTCCAGCCGATCGGGTAGTCCCGGGCCGGCCATGCTCGGTGGACCGCCGCCGCGGGGCTGGGCGCCAGGGCGCCGGTGACCGCGGCCGGCGGGACGGTGCCGGTAGCCGACGGGACGGTGCCGGTCGCCGCTGCGGTTGGAGTGCGACAGGAGACGGTCGG
This sequence comes from Actinoplanes sp. NPDC049599, assembly GCF_044465625.1. Lineage (NCBI taxonomy): Bacteria > Bacillati > Actinomycetota > Actinomycetes > Micromonosporales > Micromonosporaceae > Actinoplanes > Actinoplanes sp. NPDC049599. Next base: position 67,991 of record NZ_JBITLX010000013.1, on the reverse strand, counting down.
TAAGCCCCACCCGGGCGAACCGGCCGTTTGGCTTTCCGTCTGCCGGCGTTTCACCCTGAGCGCCCATCGCGCCAGCACCCGCCAAGCGGCAGCAGCAGCGGCAGCGGCAGCGGCAGCGACGACAGTGGGAGCAGCAGCGACAGTGGGAGCGGCGACAGTGGGAGCGGCAGCAGCAGCAGCGGGCGGCATCTGCCCGGCAGCAGCAGCTACCAGGCCGTTGGTGGGAGCGGCAGCGGCGGCGGCACCTGGCAAGCCGCGCCGGCGGCGTCGGCGGCTTGACGCGCGGTCTTCGCCGTCAGTGCCAGTCCCGGCCGCTCGTGCCGCCACACCAGTCCCGCGAGCCACACCGCTGAGCCGACCGATCCACGGCTGGCTGCGCCGGTCACACCTCGCTGGCCAGCACGCCGGCGTGCGGTAGGCGCTGCGTATCGTTGAGCGCCTGATGAGTGAGACGACAGAGCGGCCGATCCGGACGTTCCACCCGCGTCGGGGCCGGATGAGTGGGCGGCATGCGGATGCGATGGCCGACGTCTGGCCGGTCTACGGGTTCACCGTGGTCGACGGGGACCGCACCCCGCTCGATCCGGCGGAGTTGTTCGGCCGGGGCGCGCCCGTCGTGCTGGAGATCGGGTTCGGGATGGGTGACACGACCGCGGCCATGGCGGCGGCGGACCCGGGTCGGAACTATCTCGCCGTCGAGGTGCACACGCCCGGCATCGGCAGCCTGCTCTCCCTGGTCGGCGAGCTGGGCCTGACCAACGTCCGGGTGGCGCGTGGCGATGCGATGGAGCTGGTTCGCCGGCTGCCGGTGGGTTGCCTCGACGCCGTGCACGTCTTCTTTCCGGATCCGTGGCCCAAGGCCCGCCACCACAAGCGCCGCCTGATCCAGCCCGGCAACGTCGCCCTGCTGCGGGAGCGGCTACGGACCGGCGGCACGCTGCACTGCGCCACGGACTGGGCGCACTATGCGGAGGCGATGGCCGGGACGCTGGACGCCGATCCCGGCCTGACCAATCCGCACGGCGGTTTCGCGCCCCGGCCGGCACATCGGCCGGAAACGAAGTTCGAGCGGCGCGGGACCGCCTCGGGCCGGGCGATCTTCGACCTGATCTACCGCCGGAGCTGACACCGCGGCGGCGATACCCGGATCATGCGGGACGGATTACTGGCATTTTGCCGGTTTTATGGCTTTGTCGCCCGTAGGCTCAGGGGCGGAGGTCCAAGCATGCCGCGAAGTGATCTTGGCCTCGAGCGCCATGCCGGGCTGGTGGCGCCGAGCGCCCGGCCAGCCGTCACGGCCGCGGCGGCGACCGCGCCGACCCGGGCCGACCGGGTCGGGACCGCGCAAACCCCCGCTCGCCGTGACGCTCCCGCGCCCGACACGGCACCCGGTCAGCCGGCCACGACCCGCGCCGAGCCCGCACGCGATCACGTCGCCGCACCCGGACCCGCCGATCACCCGGCCACAGCCCCCAGCCACGCCGCGCGCGGCAACTCCCCCGCCGATCACCCAGCCACAGCCCCCAGCGACACCGCGCGCGGCAACTCCCCCGCCGATCACCCAGCCACAGCCCCCAGCGACACCACGCGCGGCAACTCCCCCGCCGATCACCCCGCCACAGCCCCCGCCGAGAGCGCCCCCACCGGCGCCCCGACGCCCCCCGCCGCAGCAGGACATCCGGGCGCCGGCCGCCCCTGGCCCGACGCGTTGTCCGCGCACGGTGAAGCGATCAGCAGCAGCGCCGGCGATCACCTGGCCGGGCTCATCGCCCGGGCCGCTCATGCCCCCAGCGGCCTGGTGCACTTCGTCGACGGTGAGGTGCTCCGGTTCTACGGTGGCCATGGCCTGCAGATCCGCTGGGAGGACGTCCGCGACACCCAGTTGCGGGACAGCCTCGCCGGCCTGGTTGTTGCGGGTTGCCAGCCGCTGGTGATCAATGATCTTGCTACCGATCCGCGGGTGCCGGCGAATTCTCCCATTCGGCAGCGGGGGCTCGGCGGGGCTTATCTCGGGCAGCCGATCTGCGATGAATCCGGCGCTGTGCTCGGCATCTGTTGTGCGCTCGACACCGAGCCGCACGAGTGGTCCGACGATGATGTGGCCGCCGTCGGGGCCGCCGCTCAGCTCGGCACCCTGCTCATCACCGAGCAGCGGGGGCGGCAGGAGGTCGACCGGCAGCGGCGGTTTCTCGACGCCGTGCTCGACAATTTGCACGACGGGGTCACCGCCTGCGATGCCGATGGGCGGATTGTGCTGGTCAACGCCCGGATGCAGCGGCTCTGGGGCAGTGCGCGGGTGCCCGACGACCTTGCCGACGAGGCCGCCGTCGCCGGGCTGACCGATGGGGACGGGCTGCCCATCAAGCCCGGGGACGTCGCGTTGTTCCGGGCGTTGCGGGGTGAGCGGCTGCGCAACGAGGAGATGGTGTTGCAGGGCCGGGGGCGTGGAACCCGGTACTACCTGATCGACGCCCAGCCCATTCTCGGCCCGGGTGGGGAGACCGTCGGCGCGGTGCAGGCCGTTCAGGATGTCACCCGGCGGCGGCGCAACGAGCGGTTCCGTACCTGTGAACTCGCCGTGGTCACGGCGCTTGCCGCCGCACCCACCATCGAGGCCGCCGGGCCGCGGGTGCTCGAGGCCGTGGTCGGTACGCTCGGCTGGACCCACGCCGAGTTGTGGCTGGTCGACGACGACGCCGGGGTTGTCCGGTCCGCCGCGAGCTGGAACTCGCCCAGCTGGCAGTCCGACATCGCGGTGCCCGCCGAGCTGCCGTACGGGACCGGGCTGGCCGGGCGCGCCTGGCAGGCCGGCAAGCCGTTGTGGATCCGGGACGTCGGGCAGCCGCAGAGCCTGATCTCGCCGGAGACCGCCGAGTCCTCGCGGCTGCACACCGCGCTGGCGATCCCGGTGCGCAACGGGCTCGAACCGCTCGGCGTGCTCACCGCCTTCGCCGACACCGTCGAGGATCCCGAGGACGAGCTGGTCGCGCTCATGTCCGGGATCTCGGCGCACATCGCCCAGTTCATCGAGCGGCGCCTGGTCGAGGATCTGCAGCGGCAGCTGATCCGGACCAAGAACGAGTATCTCGCGCTGGTCGGCCACGAGCTGCGCACGCCGCTGACGTCCATTGCCGCCTACACCGAGCTGCTGCGCGACGCCGACCCGGAGACGCTGGTCGCCGAGGGGCCGCGGCTGCTCGAGGTCGTCGACCGCAACGCCACCCAGCTGCGGCACATCATCAACGAGCTGCTGGAGCTCTCCGCACTGGACACCGGGCACGCCGCGGTGCAGCTCAGCCCGATCGACCTGGCCGAGGTGGTGCGGGAGTCGGTGCAGTGCACCCGGGCCGCGGTCACCGGCGAGCCGGTGTCGATCGTGGACGAGCTGCCGGGTGCACTGGTGCTGCCCGGTGACCGGCGGCGGCTGCGTCAGGTGCTCGACAACCTGCTCGGCAACGCGGTCAAGTACAGCCCGGACGGCGGGCGGATCGCGGTCCGGCTGCGGACGGTCGGGCGCGCCGCCGAGCTGTCCATCTCCGACACCGGGATCGGGGTCTCGCAGGAGGAACGCGAGAAGATGTTCACCGGCCTGTACCGCACCAGCCGGGCCCGGGACCGGGCGATTCCCGGCACCGGCCTGGGGCTCACGCTCAGCCGCGCGGTCGTGCAGCGCCACCACGGCAGCATCGAGCTCAGCGAGCACGAGGGGCCGGGCACCACCGTGCTGGTGCGGCTGCCGCTGGACGCCCGTTGACGGGTCGTTGACATGTGTGACCCTGTTCACCGGGCGCCCGCCGGACGAGGATGACCATCATGACGAGGTGGACCCCAGATCCGACGTTCTATCCCTCTCCGCGTGACGCCGCCGGCGCGCCCGCCGAGCAGCTGGCGTACCTGGCCGCGTTCGACCGCTCCGCCGAGCAGCCGGACGCCATCGCCGTCGTGGACACCGACCCGGCCTCGGCCGCCTACGGCACCGTCGTCGGCTGGACCGAGCTGCCGCACACCGGCGACGAGCTGCACCACTTCGGCTGGAACGCGTGCAGCAGCGCCCTGTGCCCCACCGCGCCGCACCCGCACGTCGAGCGGCGCTACCTGATCGTGCCGGGGCTGCGGTCGTCGCGGATCTACGTGCTGGACACCAAGGACGACCCGCGTCACCCCGTACTGGTCAAGGAGATCCCGGCCGAGGAGCTGGCCGGCAAGGCCGGCTATTCGCGGCCGCACACGATCCACTGCGGCCCGGACGGGATCTACGTCTCGGCGCTCGGCGGCGGCGCCGCCGACGGCCCGGGCGGCATCGCGGTGCTGGACCACACCACTTTTGAGGTACGCGGCGCGTGGGAGCACGACCGCGGCGACCAGTATCTGGCGTACGACTTCTGGTGGCACCTGACCCGGGACGTGCTGGTCTCCTCCGAGTGGGGCACCCCGTCGATGATCGAGGACGGTCTCGTCCCGGAGCTGCTGCTGGGCCGCAAGTACGGCCACCGCCTGCACTTCTGGGACCTGGCCAAGCGGACCCTGACGCAGACCGTCGACCTCGGTGACCAGTACCAGATGACCCTCGAGCTGCGCCCGGCCCACGACCCGCGCAAGGAGTACGGCTTCCTCGGCGTCGTCACCAGCGTCGAGGACCTGTCCGCCTCGGTGTGGGTGTGGCACCGCGACGACGGCGGCGACTTCACCGTCACCAAGGTCATCAACGTGCCGGCCGAGCCCGCCGACGCCGCCGACCTGCCGCCGGCGCTGCAGCCGTTCGGTGCGGTCCCGCCGCTGATCACCGACATCGACCTGTCGGTGGACGACCGCTTCCTGTACGTCTCCTGCTGGGGCACCGGCGAGCTGAAGCAGTTCGACGTGAGCGACCCGTTCCACCCGGTCGAGACCGGCTCGATCCGGCTCGGCGGCGTCACCGGCCGGGTGGCGCACCCGTCGTTCCCGGACGAGCGGCTGGCCGGCGGCCCGCAGATGGTCGAGGTGTCCCGGGACGGCAAGCGGGTCTACGTCACCAACTCGCTGTACGGCTCCTGGGACGACCAGTTCTACCCGGACGGCGTCGGCGCCTGGCTGGCGAAGATCGATGTGGACACCGACAACGGGGGCATGACCCTGGACCCGCGGTTCTTCCCGCACGGCGACGAGTTCCGCGGCCGCCGGGTGCACCAGGTGCGGCTGCAGGGCGGCGACGCCTCGTCCGACTCGTACTGCTTCCCGTGACGGCCGGCCAGCTCGCGGTGCTGGCGGCGCTGGGCGCCTTCCACGGGCTGAACCCGGCGATGGGCTGGCTGTTCGCGGTGGCCCGTGGCATGCAGGAGCGCAGCCGCCCGGTGCTGCTGGGCTCGTTGCCGCCGATAGCCGCCGGGCACCTGGCCTCGGTGGCGATCGTCGCGGCCGTGGTGTCGGCGACGGAGTCGGTGGTGGCCGGCAACGTGGTGGCGATCGTCGGCGGGGTCGTGCTGGTCGGCTTCGGGCTGTGGCGGCTGCTGTCGGCGCGGCACTTCCGGTGGGCCGGCATGCGGCTGTCCGCGGCCCAGCTGGCCGGCTGGTCGTTCCTGATGTCGTCGGCGCACGGCGCCGGGCTGATGCTGCTGCCGGTGCTGGCCACGACGTCGGCGCCGGCGCCGGCAGGCGGGCATGCCGCGCACCTGGCGGCCGTGGCCCCGGCCGGTCTCGCGGGCACGCCCGCCGCGGCCCTGGACGGGCTGTTCGCGGCGGGCGTGCACACGGTGGCGATGCTCGCGGTGATGGCGACCTGCGCGCTGCTGGTCTACGAGTTCGTGGGCCTGAGCGTGCTGCGCCGGGCCTGGTTCAACATGGACAAGTTGTGGGCGGCGGTGATGGTGGCGGCCGGCGCCCTGACGATCGCCCTGACCGCCTAGCGCCGCACCACGCCCGCCGCGCCGCCGCCTCGCCGGGCCGGCTCGGCGCTGGCGATCAGCTTGCCGTGCCGGCCGAACTCGATCGCGGTGGCCGCGCCCAGCTCGGGCACGTCCGGGGCGAAGGCGTGGCCGAGCGCGGTGAGGTCGGGGCCGTAGCGGGTGTGGAAGGCCGGCTCGGCCTGGACGCCGGGGCTGTTGCGCTGCGAGGCCCGCGGTGCGGCCATCGCCTCGGGCAGGGTCATGCCCAGGTCGACCCGGTTGACCAGCACCTGCAGCACGGTCGTGATGATGGTGGCGCCGCCGGGCGAGCCGAGCGCCAGGAACGGCTTGCCGTCCTTGAGCACGATCGTCGGCGACATCGAGCTGCGCGGGCGCTTGTTCGGGCCGGGCAGGTTGGGGTCGGGCGCGGTGCCCTGCGTGCCGGTGAAGTTGAAGTCGGTCAGCTCGTTGTTGAGCAGGAAGCCGCGGCCCGGCACCACCATGGCGCTGCCGCCGGTCTGCTCGATGGTCAGGGTGTACTCGACGACGTTGCCCCACTTGTCGGCGACCGTGAGGTTCGTGGTGCTCTGCCCCTCCTCGACCGGCTGGCCGGCGAGGGCCGGCGTGCACCCGGAGGCGCCGAGGTCACCCGGTGGCACGGGCTTGACCAGCGCCTTGTCCGCGTCGATCTGGCAGGCCCGCTGCCGCGCCCACCGGTCGCTGATGAGCCGGTCCAGCGTGGCCTGCGGTGTGTAGGCGCCCACGTACCGGTTCCGGTCGGCGAACGACAGCGCGGTCGCCTCCAGGTACTGGTGCAGGGCCTGGGTCACGGAGACCGCCGAGAGGTCGGTCTGCTCCAGGATGTTCAGCGCCTCGCCGACCGCCGTGCCGCCGCTGGACGGCGTGGACATGCCGTAGACGGTGAGGCCCCGGTAGTCGGACTTGGTCGGCGCCGGGAAGCGCAGCCGGTAGCCGGCCAGGTCGGACAGGCGCAGGTCACCGGGGCGGATCGGGTACGCCCATGGGGCCGTGGGGTTGTCGGCGACCGGCGGGTGCTGCACGGTACGGACGATGTCGGCGCCGATCGGGCCGCGGTAGAAGACGCCGGTGCCGCGCTCGGCGATCAGCCGGTAGGTGTCGGCGAGATCCGGGTTGCGCTGCACGGAACCGACCGCGGGCGGCGCGCCGCCGGGCAGGTACAGCTCGCTGGTGGCGGCGAACTGGGCGAACGGCGCCGCGTTGTCGGCGATCTGCTGGCGGAACGTGGCGTCGACGGCGAACCCGCGGTCGGCCACCTCGGCGGCGGGCCGCAGCAGGCTGCCCAGCGACCGGCTGCCCCACTTGCCGGCGGCGGCCTCCCAGGTGGCGAGGGTGCCGGGGGTGCCGACGGACAGGCCGCTGACGCGGGCCTCGGCGAAGTCGTACGGCAGCCCGTCGGCCGGGTCGATGAAGATGTCCTCGGTCATCGTGGCCGGTCCGGACTCACGGCCGTCGATGGTGTGCACCCGGCGGTGCTGGGCGTCGTAGTAGACGAAGAAGCCACCGCCGCCGATGCCGGCGGAGAACGGCTCGGTGACCCCGAGGGTGGCGGCGGCGGCCACCGCGGCGTCGACCGCGTTGCCACCCCGGCGCAGCACGTCGAGCCCGACGGCGGTCGCGGTGGGATCAACCGTGGAGACGGCACCGCCGTAACCGGTGGCGGTGGGTGTCCGGGGAGGTGCGCCGCCGTGGGCGGAGGCCGCAGCGGGCACGAGGGCGACGGTGGTCGCGGTGAGCGTGGCCGTCATGGCCAGCGCGGTCGAAAACCGCATCATGCCTCCGGGAGCGGTGAGAACAGTGTGGACAGACTCCTGCCTACCGCTAGTGGAGGGTGGGCACAACCCGGGACACGCCGGGCCGGCGCCGCTCAGTCCGACCCGGTGATCGGCGGGATCCGCCGGCGGACGTCCGGCACCGTGGCCGGGCCCGGCTGCCAGGCGGCCACCCAGGCGCCCTCGGTCGACCGGGGGACGACGCCGCCCTCCAGGAACGCGTAGCGGCCGTCCAGCACCCGCTGCGCCGCCTTGCCGTCCAGCTCGTCGGTGTTGTCCCAGAGCGCGGCGAACAGCGCATCTGCCCGCAGCCGCGCCTGGCGGCAGAACAGGTCGGCCAGTTCGCGGCCCGCCGGCTGCTGCTGCTGTTCGGTGCGGGCCCGCACGCACACCGCCGACATCGCGAAGAGTTCCGCGCCGATGTCGACGATGCGGCCCAGGAAGGCCTGCTTGTGCTCCAGCTTGCCCTGCCACCGCGACATCGCGTAGAACGTCGACCGGGCCAGCTTCCGAGACGCTCGTTCGACGTAGCGCAGATGGCTCGCCAGCGGGCCGTACTCGCCGTACCCGGTCGGCACCTGGCCGCGGCCCACCGTCAGCGTCGGCAGCCACCGCGCGTAGAACGCGCCGGCCCGCGCCCCGGCGCGGGCCTTGCGGCCGAGCCCGGCCTCCGGGTCGATGATGTCGCCGGCCACCGCGAGGTGCGCGTCGACCGCCTCGCGGGCGATCAGCAGGTGCATGATCTCGGTCGAGCCCTCGAAGATCCGGTTGATCCGCAGGTCCCGGAGCACCTGCTCGATCTCGGCCGCGCGCTCGCCCCGGGCGGCCTGCGAGGCGGCCGTCTCGTAGCCCCGGCCGCCGCGGATCTGGATCAGCTCGTCGGCCACCTGCCAGGCCATCTCGCTGGCGAACAGCTTGATCAGCGCGGCCTCGATCCGGACGTCGTTGCGGTCGTCGTCGGCGATCGCGCAGCACAGGTCGAGGGTCGACTCCAGCGCGTACGTGGTGGCGGCAATGAACGCGATCTTGGTGGCGACCGCCTCGTGCCGGCCCACCGGGCGGCCCCACTGGACCCGCTCCGCCGACCACTCCCGGGCGACCGACAGCGACCACTTGGCGGCGCCGACACACATCGCGGGCAGCGACAGCCGGCCGGTGTTGAGCGTGGTCAGCGCGATCTTCAGGCCCTTGCCGAGGCCGCCGATGACGTTCTCCTCGGGCACGAACACGTCGTGGAACCGGGTGACGCTGTTCTCCAGCCCGCGCAGGCCGAGGAACTCGTTGCGGCGTTCCACGGTGATGCCCTCCGCGTCACCCTCGACCACGAACGCGGTGATGCCCTTGCCGGGCACCCGGGCCATCACGACCAGCAGGGTGGCGACCGTGCCGTTGGTGGCCCACAGCTTCACCCCGTTGAGCCGGTAGCCGCCCGCGACCGGCTCCGCGACGGTGCCCAGCCGCGCCGGGTCGGAGCCGACGTCCGGCTCGGTCAGCAGGAAGGCGGACACCTCACCGGCGGCCAGCCGCGGCAGGAACGCCTTCTTCTGCGCAGGGGTGCCGAAGGTCTTGAGCGGCTGCGGCACGCCGATCGACTGGTGCGCGGACAGCAGCGCGCCGACGGCGGGACTGACCGAGCCGATCAGCGTCAGCGCCCGGCAGTAGTCGAGGTTGGAGAGCCCGAGACCGCCGTACTCCTTGTCGATCTTCATGCCGAACGCGCCGAGCCGGGCCAGGCCGTGGAAGACCTCGTCGGGGATCCGGGCCTCACGCTCGATCCGCGCCCCGTCCACCTCCGCCACCAGGTACGCCTCCAGCTTGGCGAGGAAGTCCTCGGCGTCCGGACGGGACTCCGCCACCGGCCACGGCTCGATCAGTTCGAGGTGCAGCCGGCCCAGGAAGAGCTCCTTGCCGAAGCTGGGTTTGCGCCACTCGGACTGGCGAGCGTCCTCGGCGACCTTGCGCGCCTGCTTCTCTGAGACATCGGCCGGTTCGGTCACGGCTTACCCCCTGGGGCCCGAGTGGATGGCACCCGGCGCAGACGCTCAGCTCCGCATCTGCGTCGGACCTCGCTGCCCGCCACGCTACCCACCGTTGTTACCGGACGGTAGCCCAACGCGCATGATCGTTTCGTCCGGCCCGGCTGCTCCGCCTGGGCGCAATGCTGCCCACCCCCGCGGCCTTCGGCTCGACCCCCGGGCAGCTGGCGCCGGCCGGCGGCGGCTCGACAGTCAACAGGTAGTGGTCGACCCGCCCGCCCACGCAGTCGCTGCGGCCGTAGACGGTGTGCCCCCAGCCTTCGTAGGTCAGCAGGGACGCCGCCGGGCCGAGCTGGGCGGCCACGTGCTGCGCCCACGGGTACGGCGTGGCCGGGTCGTGCCGCGCGTTGACCAGCAGCACGGGGCCGGTACGGGCCGGCGACAGCGCCCGCTGCGGGTTGTTCACCACGCCGGGCCGGCCCAGGCAGCCGTACGCGGAGGTGAGCGCGAGCGGGGAGAACGGCATCTGCGGCCCGGTGCGGGCGATCCGGTCCAGCCGGGCCCGCAGCTCGGCGTACCCGGCCACCGGCATGGCCCAGTCGTCACAGAAGGCGGCGTGGAAGTTGTGCTCGCTGACGTCGACCGGCGCGGCCCGGGCCAGCCGGGTGCCCGTACCGGCCGTCGCGTCCTTGATGAAGATGCCGAGCGAGTGCCACTGCGGGTCGTACATCGAGGTGAACGCGACGCTGACCAGCTCGTACAGGGTCAGCCGGTAGGCCGTGTCGTTGGGGTCCCGCAGCGTCCCGCGGCGTGCGGCGGTCAGCAGCCCGGCCCAGAGCTTCCGGACGTCCTGGCCGTGCACGGCGCACTCGGTGCTGCGCGCGCACCAGGCGACGAACTCGTCGAAGGAGTCCTGCGCGGTGGCCGCCTCGGCGCCGAGGAAGCCGTCCAGGTCGACGGTGTGGTCCATGACGCTGTCCAGCACCAGCGCGCGGATCCGCCGCGGGTAGAGCTCGGCGTACTGCTCGCCGAGCAGGGTGCCGTACGACGCGCCGTAGAAGCTGACCTGCTCCTCGCCCAGCGCGACCCGCAGCGCCTCCAGGTCCCGCGCCACGCTGAGGGTGTCGACGTGGTCGTAGAGCGGGCCGGTGTGCCCGGCGCAGTCGGCCGCGAGCCGGCGGTTGTAGGCGACGAACGTGGCGTACCCGGGCGCGCTGTCGATCGTCGGCGGCGGAGCGGCCGTCAGCAGCGTGGTGGTGCAGACGACGGGGTGGCTGCGGGAGACCCCGCGCGGGTCGAAGCCGACGATGTCGAAACGGTCGCGCAGCTCCGCGCTGAAGAACGAGGCGCTGGTCAGGGTGAAGTCGACGCCCGAACCACCGGGCCCGCCGGGGTTGACCACCAGGGTGCCGATCCGCCTGGCGGGATCGCCGGCCGGGCGGCGGGCCACCGCGACGGCCACGGTCGGCCCGTACGGCTGCGCCCGGTCGATCGGCACGGTGAGCGTGGCGCACTGGGCGGTCGGGTCCTCCGCGCACGGCTGCCAGCGCAGCGGGCCGGGGCGGGACGCCGCCTGTGCGGGGGCGGTGATCGAGGCGACCGTTGCCAGGACAATGAGGAACGCGGCCAGGATCGGCCGTGTCTTTGCTCGCACCGGTTGTCTCTCCGCCCTGCCCGGCAGCCGCGCCGCGCGCCTCCTGTCTAGAGCAAGCGCGCGGCGCGGTCCGGGGTTCCGGCGGTTTACCGCCGAAAGAGGATTACCTCTTCAGGTGACGCAGCGCCCGGCGGATCAGGTCGGCCCGCTTGTCCTCGGGCAGCCCTTCCAGGCCGAAGCCCAGGTAGACGCTGTCCGTGGTGGTCACCGCGGCACCGGAGTCGAAGGCGAGCTGGCTGCGCGCCCAGTCGTTGCTGTTCTTGCTCGAGCCCGGGGGCGGACCGGCGACGGCCCAGCCGCCGAGGTCGGTCTCGAACGAGGTCTGCTGCGCGACCGCGCCGCCCACCTCGACCCGGACGTCGTCCAGGAAGACGCCCAGACCCTGGGTGCCCCAGTCCGACATGTAGGAGATCGAGAGCTCGACCTGCTTGCCCGCGTACGCGCCCAGGTCGGCGTCGAACGTCTGCCAGCCGGCGCTGGAGCCGGTCGCCGCGTTCCAGGTGCCGGTGGTGCCGGTCGGGGTGCAGCCCTCGCCCTGGTAGTGCGCCAGGAACGGGTGGATGGTCTGGATGTTCGACGCGCAGCTCTCGCCGGTCGCCGTGGTGGTCAGCCCGCCCGCGTCCGGCAGCGTGGTCCACTCGTCGGTGCCCACCACGTGCGCCTCGACGAACATGAAGTCCCAGTCGGCCTCGACGTCGAAGGACGTCTGGAACTTCAGCCGCGCGGCCGTCGCCCCGGTCAGGTCGACCGTCTTGGTGAGCCGCTTGTAGGACACGTCGGCCTGCCCGCTCCACAGGTACCAGTCGCCGTCGTACGGGTCGTACGGCGCGGCGCCGGGCAGCTGCCAGTCGAGCGGGGCCTTCGAGCTGCCGAACTGCGGGAACTGGTCCTTGGGCAGGAAGCTCGAGGTGGCCAGGAACGACGCGGTGTGGTCGCCCGCCGGGGTGCCGGTGAAGCCGGTGAAGGCCCCCTCGGCGCCGATCAGCGGCAGCGGGGCGCCGTCCGGGCCGGCCCCGCCGTCGTCGACGTACGAGAACGCGCCCAGCCAGTACTGCTGGAAGTCGTTGCTCAGCGGCAGACAGGTCGGGTCGTTCGCCGCGAGGCACTCGCCCGGCCCCTCGGGCTGGTACACGTACGAGCCGTTCGCGGCCTGCGCGAAGCCGGCGTACTTGCCGCCGAACAGCAGCTTGCCGCCCTCGTTCAGGTAGTCCCGGACGGCCAGCTCGGTCTCCAGGGTCGAGCGGGCCGCGGTGCCGCCCGGCTGGCCCGGCGCGCGCGGGATGATGTCGTCGCCGGTCTCCCAGAGCACCGTCCGGTAGTGCGAGAGCACACCGAGCGGGTGCGGCGCCTTGCGGCCGTTGGTGTCGATGTCGTACACGTCGGCCGAGCGGCCGGCGCGCTTGAGGGCCGCCACGTGCGCGGCTGCGTACCGGGCGCTGGTGGCGCCGTCGGTGTTGGCCGGCGAGACGCCGGTGACGTCCTCGGCGGCGAGCACCAGCACGTCACCACCGATCTTGTCGGCCACGGTGTAGGTGAACGGGGCCGACTTGACCGTACGGCGGCCGTCGCGGGCGGTGAACCAGACCTCCACCTTGTCCTTGGCGCGGGCCTTGGACACAGTGCCGCGGCGCTCGGCGAAGTACGTGTCGACGCCGTCGCCGTACCGCTCGCCGCCCTTCCACTCGCGGGTCCCGTCGGTGCGCTCGCGCCCGCCGTTGATCCGGTAGTGCAGGGTGACGTCGCGCAGGCTGCGCCGGGCGGTCACCGCGACCTGCTGGCGCGAGCCGTACGAGGTGTCGAACGCGTCCACTGTCAGGTCGGCGGTGCTGCGCCCGACCGTCGAGACCGGGCGACCCGGGTCCTTGGCCGACTCGGCGACCGAGAGCGCGAACGGCACGTTCTTCAGGAACTCGTCCTGGATCAGCTTCTCGTCGTCCGGGAAGTTGAAGCCGCTCTCGCAGTCCGCGGCGTTCCACTGGTCGTCCGGGTACAGGTTGGAGATGGTCTCGCAGGTGCTCATCTCCGGGGTGAACCCGAGCGCACCGGTGCGCACCTGGGCGTGGAAGTCGGTGTCGCCGTTGGTGGTGTAGAGCTCGGCCGAGATGTCCGGGTCGTAACCGGGCACGGCCGGGTGCGCGTCGTCACCGGCCAGCGCGATCTGGATCTGGTCGTCCGGGCTGGGCGTGCTGACCTGCCAGCCGATGCCGTAGAGCAGCAGCTCGGCGGCCGAGTGGTAGTTCACCAGGAACTCGAAGCCGACCCGCTTGAACAGGGCGTCGAGCGCCTTGGTCTCGGGCTCGGAGGCGGGCGACGGGCCCCGGTAGGTCTCGCTGGACGGGTCCGGCGACGAACCCTCGTTGTCGTAACCCCATTTCTCACCGAAGTTCCGGTTGAGGTCGACGCCGTCGCCGGCGGTGATCTCGCCGTCGCCGTTGTTGTCGCGCAGGTTCTTGCGCCAGAGCCGGTGGCCCTCGGTGAAGGTGAAGTCGTAGCCGTCCGGGTTGACCACCGGCAGGAACCACAGCTCGGTGGTGTTCACCAGCCGGGTCAGCGCGGGGTCGGTGCCGTAGCCGTCGAGCACGTGGTGCATCAGCCGGCGGGTCATCTCCGGGGTGATCCACTCACGCGCGTGCTGCGCGCCGAGGTAGATCGCCGCGGGGCGGCGCCCGTCCGGCACGACCCGCGCGTCGCGGGTCACCTTCACGGCCTGGATCGGTACGCCGCGCACGGTCTTGCCGACCGTGACCAGCTTGGCCAGGCGCGGATTGGCGGCCACCGTCTCGGCGAGCTCCTCGCGCAGGCCGCCGGGCGCGTTGTACTGGCGGAACACGGTCGGCGCCGCCGCGGCCTGCTTGCGCATCGCCGTGGTGGTCCGCTTCTCGGTGAGCGGCACGCCGGCCTTCACCAGGGCCTCGGCCTGACGGCGGCCGAGGATGGGCTGTACGGAGACCTTGCCGTCGGCGGCAGCGGTCACAGCGCTCTCATCGTGGTCGATGCCGACGGCGCGGAGGCGTTCGAGTTGTGCGGCGTCAAGGGTGCCGACGTACACCGCGAGGTCGTCCTCGGCGGGTACGGCGGCAGCCGGCGCGATCCCGGACAGGGCCGCGGCGGCCGCTGTCAGGAGAGATAACACGCAGGCGGTAGCCCGGCGGGCTGGGGTCATGGTGTGAGCCTCCATGGGTGGGAAGATCGTGAGTGGACCCTCCCGGCCATCGCCGAACGCTGTCAAGCATGTATCTATCTGCATTTGTGAAGATCTGATAACGGCCGGGATTTGTTCAGGTTTCTCCCAGCCGGGCCAGGCACGGTGGGACCCATGTCAACCGCCGATCGGCCGAGTCTGCGCTGGAAAGTGGCCGTTACCGCCGCGAGCGCGATGCTGCTGGCCGCCTGCTCCAGCGACGAGCCGGCCGCCGCCCCCGAACCCCGCCGCTCCGCGGAGGCGACCGCCACCGCGCCGGCTCCGGCCTCGCCGTCCAGCCACGGCGGCACCCCGGACCTGAGCGCGCCGGAGACCGTCGCGACCGGGCTGGACGTGCCGTGGGGTCTGGCCTTCCTGCCCGACGGCAGCGCGCTGGTCGCCGAACGGGACAGCGGCGACGTGCTCCGGGTCCGGGCCGGCGGCGGCAAGCCACAGCAGGTCTACACGGTGCCGGGCGTCTCGGCCGCCGGCGAGGGCGGGCTGCTCGGGCTCGCGGTGCCGGCGGACTACGCCGAGACCGAGTGGGTCTACGCGTACTACACGGCCGCGCGGGACAACCGGATCGTCCGGTTCAAGCTCGGCGGCGGCCGCCCGGAAGTGATCTTCGACGGGATCGACAAGGCCGGCATCCACAACGGCGGGCGGATCGCCTTCGGCCCCGACCGGATGCTGTACGTGGGCACCGGGGACGCGGGCGACGGCAGCGAGTCGCAGGACCGGGACGACAGCAACGGCAAGATCCTGCGGCTCACCCCGGCGGGCAGACCGGCGCCGGGCAACCCGCGGGCCGGCTCGCCGGTCTGGAGTCTGGGTCACCGCAACGTGCAGGGCCTGGCCTGGGCGGCGGACGGCACGATGTACGGCATCGAGTTCGGCCAGAACCGCTTCGACGAGGTCAACAAGATCGAGCCGGGCGGCAACTACGGCTGGCCCGAGGTCGAGGGCGAGGGCGGCGACGGCGACTACGTCGACCCGATCGTCACCTGGGGCACCGACGAGGCCTCGCCGTCCGGCGCGGCGATCGCCGGCGACACCCTGTACGTCGCCGCGCTGCGGGGGCAGCGGCTGTGGACCGTGCCGCTCGACGGTGGTGAGCCGAAGGACGAGTTCTCCGGCCGGTACGGGCGGCTACGAACCGTAGCCGTCGCACCGGACGGCGCGCTCTGGCTCACCACGTCGAACCGGGACGGCCGGGGCGACGTGCAGGGTGGCGACGACCGGATCCTGCGCTTCCCCGCCCGGTGACCGGGGGGTCACCGGGAGGGGGAAGCCGCGATCATGAGGTCCGGTTGTTCGGCGGGAGCAGCGGCAGGCTGGAGATCACCGCGGCGTACTGGGCGATCTGCCTGCTGTTCGGCACCACGCCGACGCTGCGTAGCTGATCCTGAATGGCTTGCGCAACCGCATCCTCGGACTTGCCGCGATGCGTCTGCATGACCTTGTTGACCGCGTAGTCAACGCGAAGCTGCATCTGCCAGCCGACGGGCCGTTGAGCGGCACCGCCGGCGAGGCTCACTGAGGCGATGGGTTCCATGACTTGAGTATCGGGAGCACCCCCGCCGAATCGGAAGGTTCGGGGTCCGGGTGCACCTGTCTTGCACCCGGGCCGCACCGGGTTCTCCATCAAACGGGCGGCCCGGGTTGCCATTCAGTTCCCCTCGGGTGTCTGTGGACCCGTCTCGTCGGTCGAATCCGGCCGGGGCGCGCGTACCTCGGTGGGGCTCAGCCGCAGCCAGAGCAGGAAGAACCCGCCCAGCGCCAGCATCGCCAGGCCCATCCAGAGGTTGATCCGGACGCCCTGCGCCTTGTTGATCTCGGCGCCGCCGTCGAAGATCCCGCGCACCGTGACGATCACGCCGTACACCACGAACAGCCCGCCGATCACCCGGCGCACGTCGAACAGCCGGGCCGCCGCGGACATCTTCTCCGCGTCGTCGCCCTTGGTCTCCTCGGACATGTCAACTCCTCTCGTGGCTCACGCCGGTTACCAGACGGGGATGTAGAGCAGCACGGCCAGCCCGACGGCGATGCCGCCGAGCAGGACGGGGTTGCGCCACCAGACCTTGTCCCCCGCCATGATCACCTCGCCGGAGGCGGTCGGCCCGGCCAGGCCGTAGACCAGGCCGCGCAGCTGGTTCTCGGGCTTGGACTCGGTCACCAGGGTGACCCCGACGGCGACCGCCACGGCGGTGAAGAAGGCCAGCCCGGCGCCCCAGAAGCTCTCCTCCAGGTCGGAGTTGAACGTGACGACGTCCGCCAGGTAGAGCAGGTACAGGGTCAGCGACGACGCGGTGCCCAGCACCAGCGACCAGAAGCCGGCCCAGGCGGTCATCCGCTTCCAGAACATGCCGACGATGAAGGTGGCGAACAGCGGCGCGTTGAAGAGCGAGAACAGCGCCTGGATGTAGTTCATGATGTTGCTGAAGCCGGCCGCGATGAACGCGGTGCCGATGCCGACCACGATGCCGCCGACCGTGGCCATCCGGCCGATCCGCAGGTAGTAGTCGTCATCCCGGTCCTTGCGGATGTAGGCCTGCCAGATGTCATAGGTGAAGACCGTGTTGAAGCCGCTCACGTTGGCGGCCATGCCGGCCATGAACGAGGCGATCAGGCCGGTCACCGCGACCCCGAGCACGCCGTTGGGCAGCAGGTCGCGCATGAGCAGCGGGATGGCGTTGTTGTAGATCAGGTCACCCTCGTCGGCGCCGAGCCCCTTGACGGTGATGATCGCGATCAGGCCCGGGATGACCGTGACCGCCGGGATCAGCAGCTTCGGGAACGCGCCGATGATCGGGGTACGCCGGGCGGCGCTCATGTCCTTGGCCGACAGGGCCCGCTGCACCTCGGCGAAGTTGGTCGTCCAGTAGCCGAACGACAGCACGAAGCCGAGGCCGAAGACGATGCCGATCCAGTTCGCGCCGAGCGGGTTGTCCGAGCTCGCGGTGCCCTGCCAGGTGTGCAGGGCGGCGTCGCCGAGCTTGCTGTCGCGGACCGCGTCGAACAGCCCGTTGATGCCGCCGACCTTGACCAGGCCGACGATGGTGATCGGGATCAGGCCGGCCAGGATCACGAAGAACTGCAGCACCTCGTTGTAGATCGCCGAGGAGAGCCCGCCGATGCCGATGTAGAGCAGCACGATCGCCGCGCCCAGCACGATCGACACCCAGAGCGGCCAGCCGAGCAGCGCGTCGAGCACCAGCGCCAGCGCGTACAGGTTGACCCCGGCGATCAGCACCTGGGCGACGGCGAAGCTGACCGCGTTGAACAGGTGGGTGGGCCGGTTGAACCGCAGCCGCAGGAACTCCGGGACGCTGCGGACCTTGGAGCCGTAGTAGAAGGGCATCATCACGATGCCGAGGAAGACCATCGCCGGCACGGCGCCGATCCAGTAGTAGTGCAGGGTCATCAGGCCGTACTGGGCGCCGTTGGCGGCCATGCCGATGATCTCCAGCGCGCCCAGGTTGGCCGAGACGAACGCCAGACCGGTGACCCAGGCGGGCATCGATCTGCCGGAGAGGAAGAAGTCCGCGCTGGTCTTGATCGCTCGCCGGGCGGCGAAACCGACGCCCAGGACGGTCGCGAAGTAGATCGCGAGGATCAGGTAGTCGAGTACATCGAGATCGAGCCGTAGCGCTTCAGCCGCGAGCGTCTCCACGGGCACCTCCCTGTGCGGTCGGAGGCTGCGGTACCCGTCGTGAAGATCGTTCACACCTGGCCGTTTCCGGCGGACGAACGGGCGATCTTTCTTCACCCCGGGGCGCTCATGCGATCGAATGGCATAGATGTCCGTCGTTCCTGGAAGGACCGCCATGCCCGCTGCCGTACCCCGAGCCCTGCTCGCCGCCCTCGTCCTGCTCGCCGGCCTCCTCAGCGTGCCCGCACCCGCCGCGGCCGCGCCGCCCTTCATCCGCGGCGGCGAAACCGTGCCCGTCTACGACTACGCCGACGCGATCCGCGAGAGCGTGTGGGTCGAGACCCCCACCGACGCCGACCGGGACGGCATCCCCGACCGAGTGGCGGTCGACCTGGTCCGCCCGCGCACGGCCGCGGGTGTCCGGGTGCCGATCATCATGGACGCCTCGCCCTACTACGCCTGCTGCGGCCGCGGCAACGAGAGCGAGCTCAAGCAGTACGACGCCCAGGGCGTGATCAGCAAGGCGCCGCTGTTCTACGACAACTACTTCGTGCCGCGCGGGTACGCGTTCGCCGCCGTCGACCTCAGCGGCACCAACCGCTCGACCGGCTGCGAGGACGTCGGCGGCCCGGCGGAGGTGGCCGGCGCCCGCGCGGCGATCGACTGGCTCAACGGCCGGGCCCGGGGCTTCGCCGCCGACGGCACCCCGGTCTCGGCCCGCTCCTGGAGCACCGGCAAGGTCGGCATGATCGGCAAGTCCTGGGACGGCACGGTGGCCAACGGCGTGGCCGCCACCGGGGTCCGCGGCCTGGAGACCATCGTCCCGATCTCGGCCATCTCCAGCTGGTACGACTACATGCGGTACAACGGCTCGCTGCGCTCCGCGGGCTACCCGAACTACCTGCAGTCGGTGGTCAGCGACCGGCTCACCGAGTGCGCCGCGGTGACCTCCGCGCTGGCCACCGAGAGCGCCGACGACACCGGCGACTACAACGCGTTCTGGCGGGCCCGCGACTACCGCCCGGCGGCCGGCCGGGTGCACGCGAGCGTCTTCGTGGTGCACGGCGTGAACGACCTGAACGTGACCACCCCGCAGTTCGCCGCCTGGTGGCAGGAACTGGCCGAGCACCGGGTGCCGCGGAAGATCTGGCTGCACCGGACCGGGCACGTGGACCCGTTCGACGTCCGCCGCGCGGAGTGGGTGGACACCCTGCACGAGTGGTTCGACTACTGGCTCCAGGGCCTGCCGAACGGGGCGCCGGCCGAGCCGCGGGCGACGCTGGAGACCGCACCCGGCGTCTTCACCGAGGCCCGGGACTGGCCGCTGCCGGGCACCCGGGACGTGAGCGTCCGGCTCGGCTCGGGGCCGGCGTCCTACACCGACGCGTCGCTGACCGAGGACGCGGCCGTCGCCTCCCCGTCCACCGAGGTCCCGGGCCGCCTCGCCGTCCTGTACGGCCCGCTGGCCACCCCGCTGCGCCTCTCCGGCTCGCCGGCGGTCCGGCTGCGGGTCCGGGTCGACCGCCCGACCACCCAGCTCACCGCCCGGCTGGTCGACTACGGCACGGCGACCCGGGTCGACTACCGGCGCGGCGAGGGAGTCCGGACGCTGACCACGGAATCCTGCTGGGGCTCGTCCACCCCGGCCGACGACGCCTGCTACCGCGACGTGGCCGAACGCGTGGTGACCACCGACCACGAGGTGCTGACCCGCGGCTGGCTGGACGCGGCGCACCACGTGTCGCTGCGCTTCACCACCCCGCTGCGGCCGGACCGCTGGTACACGGTGACGGTGCCGATCAACGCCTATGACGTGACGGTCCCGGCCGGGCACACGCTGGGCCTGATCCTGACCCAGAGCGACCCGCAGTTCACCGAGGCGCCGAACACGGGCGCAACGGTCACAGTGGACCTGGCCGCCAGCCGCCTGACGTTGCCGGTCACCGGCCGCGCCACCCTGCCGCCGGCCCCGGCCGACGCGAAGATCACGACCACGCCGGTGACCCCGGCGGAGCGCACGGCCCCGTCCTACCGCCGGCAACTGCCGCAGTAGGACTCCCCGGAACCCGGCGCATCCCCAGCGGATGCGCCGGGCTCCTCAGGCTGCGTCCCGTTCCGGCCGCGGGCCCGGCGGCTGCGGCAGCGCGGCCACGACCCGGAGCAGATCGGCCACCGAAATGGTGCGGTCCTCGTCGGTCGTCGCGAGACCTGCCACGATCCAGTCACGCATGAGCCCGGTGGGCTTGACCCCCCGCGCCGCGGCAACCGTCCGCAGCCGCTGGTAGACGTCAACGGGCAGACGTACGGAGCAGACGACCTTGGGCTCGCCATCGGGCACCGCCGGCAGCGACACCTCAAACCCGTCCTCGAACGTCATCTCGCCGTCAGCGACGGCCTCCGCGACAGCGGTCATGTCGTCTCCGTGAAACGTCGTCATGACTGCCCCGCCTCCCACTGCTCGAACTGCGCCAGTTGCTTCTCGTCCATGGCGCGGGCCCCGACGAGAACCCATGCACCAATCGTATTACCTTCGTAATACATTGACCAGCCGCTCAGGCGGGTGTCGCACGGCGGTTGATCAGCGTTTCGAGGCCGTCCAGGATGCGGTTCAGGCCGAAGGTGAACGCCTGGTTCTGCCCGCCTCCCGCGGCCGTCTCGCGCATCGCTGCCATCAGGTACGGGAAGCGTTCCCCGTGCAGCGTCATCACCTCGCCCATGGCCGCGTTCATGTCGTCCTCGTCGAGCCGGGCGGCGGCCTGCTGGGCCAACATCCGGGCGTGCCCGGCCAGCACCGCGACGGCGTCCAGGCGTTCCGCCCCGGTGAGCCCCGAGCCGGCGCCCAGCGCGGCCAGCGCGCACTCCATCCAGCCCAGCTCGCGCGGGCCGAGCGGGCGGCGGCCGACCGTGGCGTCCACCGACCACGGGTGCCGCAGGTAGGCCGCGAACAGCTGTTCCGACCATTCGGTGAGCGCCGCGCGCCAGGCGTCCGCCCGCAGCTCCGGCGGGTCGCCGATGGCCTGCTCGATCATCAGCGCCACCAGCTCGGCCTTGCCCGGCAGGTAGCGGTAGAGCGACATCTTGGTCTTGCCCAGCTCGGCGGCGACCCGCTGCATCGAGACCGCGGCCAGGCCCTCGGCGTCGGCGACCGTGATCGCGGCGGCGGTGATGCCCGCCAGGGTCAGCGCCGGCTTCGGGCCGCGCGTGGGCTCGGCGCGCCCGCCCCAGAGGAACTCCACCGACATCCGACGACCTCTTGCGTTTCGGGGACAACTGTCTCTACCGTACACAGAAATAACTGATACCCATGGACACAGTTTGGAGCCGCCATGACCGGCAGCAGCGTTCTGATCTCCGGCGCGAGCATCGCGGGGCCCGCGCTCGCCTACTGGCTGGGCCGGCACGGGTTCCGGCCGACGATCGTGGAGCTCGCCCCGGCGCTGCGCACCGGCGGCAACGCCGTGGACTTCCGCGGCCCGGTGCACCTCGGGCTGTTGCGCCGGATGGGCGTGCTGGACGAGCTGCGGGCGGCGCAGACCGGCGGCACCGCGATGCGGTTCGTCGACGCGGACGGCCGGCGGGTGATGGAGATGCCGGCCGACTTCGCCGGTGGCGACCTGGAGATCCTGCGCGGCGAGCTGTCCCGGATCCTCTGCGCGGCCGGCGGCGACCGGACCGAGTACCTCTTCGGCGACAGCATCACCGCGCTGGCCGAGACCGCGGACGGCGTCGACGTCACCTTCGCCTCCGGCCGGGAGCGCACCTTCGATCTGGTCGTCGGCGCGGACGGGGTGCACTCGAACGTGCGGCGGCTGACCTTCGGCCCGGAGCGCGATTACGTCAGCCACCTCGGCTACTACGTGGCGGGCTGGGCGATGCCCGACGAGCTCGGCCCGGGCCGCGACACCCTGGGCTACAACGTGCCCGGGCGGCTGGCCTCGATCGGCGGCGACCACCGGGACCCGGCGCGGGCCGGCGCCTTTGTTGTCTTCGCCGCGCCGGAGCTGTCCTACGACCGGCACGACCTCGGCGCGCAGAAACGCCTGGTGCACGAGCGCTTCGCCGACCTGGGCTGGGCCGTGCCCCGCATGCTGGCCGCCCTGGCGACCGCCGACGACCTGTACTTCGACCAGATCTGCCGGGTGGACATCAAGCCGTGGTCGCGCGGCCGGGTCGCGCTGGTCGGCGACGCGGCCTGCGGCGCGACCCTCGGCGGCATGGGCAACGGCACGGCGCTGGTGGCCGCGTACACGCTGGCGGGCGAGCTGGCCGCGGCCGGCGGCGACCACACCGTGGCGTTCGCGCGGTACGAGGAGCGGATCCGCCCGTTCGCCCGGCGGGCTCAGCGCGGCGGCGCGGGCGCCGGCCGGTTCCTGGCCCCGAAGACCGCGCGCGGGCTGGCGATCCGCAACTGGCTGCACAACCGGGAATGGTTCATGACCATGACGTACCGGATCGCCGGCGACCGCAGCGCCGGCATCACCCTGCCGGACTACCGGGAGACCCGGGAGAGGTCAGGGTTCTGACCGGCCGGGGCGGGCCGGTCAGCGGAGCTTGCCGACCGCCTCGACCGTGAGCTCGTCCAGCCCGGTGATGACCAGCTCGGCCAGCGCCAGCGCGTCCGCCGCCGGCGGGTAGACCCCGTGCGGCACCGCGATCACCGAGAGCCCCGCAGCGGCGGCGGACCGCAGGCCGTTGCTGGAGTCCTCGACCGCCGCGCAGAACTCCGGGGTCAGCCCCAGCCGCTCGACCGCCGCCAGGTACACGTCCGGCGCCGGCTTGCCGCGCGGCACCTCCTCGGTCGACAGCGTCACCCGGAACGTGCCGGTCAGCCCGGCCGTCTGGAGGACCTGGTCGATGAGGAGCCGCGCGGACGAGCTGGCCAGGGCGACCGGGAACCGCTCGGCGATCCGCCGGACCGCGTCGACCGACCCGGGGATCAACGGGAGATCCGCGCGGTACCGCTCGGCCATCCGGCCCAGGACGTCCGCGGCGACCTGCTCCGGGGTACGGGGCACGCCCACGTCCACGCTCAGGTGGGTGGACCACTCGCCGGTGCTCATGCCCATCAACCGGGTCTGGGTGTCCGGCAGGAACGCGCGGCCGTGCTCGGCGACGTACCCGCGGCGCACCTCCTCCCAGACCTCCTCGGTGTCGATGATGACGCCGTCGAGGTCGAAGACCACCGCCCGTACCGTCACAGCGCCTCGACCCCGGGGACGACCTCGGCGGTGGCCACCTCGGCCGGCGTGGCGCCCGGCCGCGGCACGCCTCCGGTCCAGGTGAAGTCGGCGATGTGCAGACCCAGTTTCACTGCGACCCATCCTCTCCAGGGGCCGGCGGCCCTCCGCAGACACTATCGCCGCGGTTCCGGCGCCGTCCTCGCGACCGGTTGACGCACCGTAGTCGGTTGGTAAGTTGTTGCCGGTCCCCCGAGTACCCCCGTACCGCCAGACCCGCCGAGGAGCCACCGCCATGCCTCCCGCGCCGCGCTCGCAGCCGCCCCACGAGTCGTGGGTGACGCCGTCCGTGACCGTCGTGATCCCCGCCCTCAACGAGGAACACAACCTTCCGCTGATCCTGGAGAACCTGCCGCCGGTGGACGAGGTGATCGTCGTGGACGGCCGGTCCAGCGACGACACCGTGGCGGTGGCCCGCGAGGTCCGCCCCGACGTGGTCGTGGTGCGGCAGACCCGCTCGGGCAAGGGCAACGCGCTGGTCTGCGGGTTCGCCGCCAGCACCGGCGACATCGTGGTCACGCTCAACGCCGACGGCTCGGCCGACCCGCAGGAGATCCCGCGCTTCGTGGACGCACTGCTCTCCGGCGCCGAGGCCGCGCACGGCTCGCGCTTCCGGCCGGGCGGCGACCACCGGGACGCCGGCGCCGCGGAACGCTTCGGCCACGGCGTGCTGTGCCGCGTCGTGAACCTGTTCTTCGGCACCCGCTTCACCGACCTCAGCTGCGGCTACAACGCCTACTGGCGGGAGCTGCTGCCGGGGCTGGAGCTGCCCGCCCCGGACGCGCGCGGCCCCCGGCGCGGCCGGCTGTCCTGGGGCGAGGGCCCGGAGATCGACACGCTGGCCACGCTGCGGACGGCCACCCAGGGTTTGCGGGTGGTGGAGGTCGCCACGGTCGGCTATCCGCGGATCTACGGCGAGGATCGGCCGCGCCGGCTGCTGCCCGCGGCGCTGCGCGCACTGCGGACCGCGTGGAGCGAGTACGTGCGCCGCTGGCGGATCGGCCGCCGCGCCGCGGCACCCCGGCAACGCCGGTACGAGGCCCCGAGCCCGCGCCCCGCGGCCTACCGGGACGAGCCGACCGGACGGCACGCCGCCCGGCACTCGGTGCCGCCACCCGCCCGGGACCGGGACGGCCGGGGCGGGGACGTGCGCCGGTTCGAGCGGCGGCGCGGCACCGAGCCGGGCCGCCCGGACCTCACCGTGATCCGGGGTGAGGGCCGGGACGAGCGCTGGGACGGCCGGTCACACCTGCGCGCGGTGCCCGGCGAGAACTTCCGCGAGCAGTAGCTAGTTCTTGGCCCGGTCGCGGAGCCGGGGCAGGATCTGCTCGCCGTACACCCGCAGGAAGCGGTCCTGGTCCGGGCCGGGGGCGTGGAAGACCAGGTGCTGGAAGCCCATGTCGAGATACTCGGCGACCTTCGCCGCGTGCTCGTCGGGGTCCGCCGAGACGATCCAGCGGGTGACCGTACGGTCCACCGACAGCGCGTCCGCGCGCCGCTGCATCTCGATCGGGTCCTCCACGCCGGTCTTCTCCTCCGGCGAGAGCGCGAGCGCACCCCAGTAGTGGGTGTCGTTGCGCGCCTGCTCGAGGTCCGGGTCGAAGGAGACCTTCACCTCGATCATCAGGTCGACGTCGGTCAGCGCCCGGCCGGCCTTGCCGGCGCCCTCGCGGACCGCCGGCAGCAGGGTGTCGGTGTAGAGCTCGTGGCCCTTGCCGCTGGTGGTGATGAAGCCGTCGGCGATGCGCCCGGCGAGCCGGGTCGCGGCCGGGCCGGAGGCGCCGATGTAGATCGGCACCGGCTGCTCCGGCTTGTCGTAGATGGTGGCCAGCTCGGTGCGGTAGAAGGTGCCCTCGAAGGTCACCCGGTCCTCGGTCCACAGCTGCCGGATCAGCGTGACCGCCTCCTTGAGGCGGGCGAAGCGCTCCTTGCCGTCCGGCCAGGTCAGGCCGAGCGGGACCTCGTTGAGCGACTCCCCCGAGCCCACGCCCAGGATGACCCGGCCGGGGGCCAGGCAGCCGAGGGTGGCGAACGCCTGCGCGACCACCGCGGGGTGGTAGCGGAAGGTCGGGGTGAGCACGCTGGTGCCGAGCAGCACGCGCTCGGTGCCGGCGGCGAGCGCGCCGAGCCAGGGCAGCGCGGCGGGCGCGTGCCCGCCGTCGTGCCGCCACGGCTGGAGGTGGTCGCTGACGAACACCGAGTCGAAGCCCTGCTGCTCGGCCTGGATGCCGTAGCGGAGCAACTCGCGCGGGGCGAACTGCTCCGCCGATGCCTTGTAGCCGAACCGAATCATGATCCGACCCTATCCCGCGGCGTTACCCGGCGGCCTTGTACGCCTTGCCCGCCTCGGTGGGGGTCGAGGAGTCCCGGTAGAGGCCGAAGTCCACGCTGTCGCCGACCGCGGGCAGCCCGAACCAGGCGTACCGCTCGACGAACGCGCGCTTCTCCATGCCCTTGGTGCTGCCCGTGATGAAGGCCGCCTCCTGGGCGCCGGTCGGGTACTTCGGGGAGCCGGTGAAGTTCATCAGGCCGTACTCGGTGACCCAGACCGGCAGGTCGTAGCGGGCGTGCACGGCGTCGACGTAGCCGAGGAACTGCTTGACCGCGGCGTCGCTGAAGTCCGAGCCGTACCAGTGCAGGGTGATGAAGTCGACCCGCAGGTTCCGGGCCTTCGCGCCCTTCATGAACCGGTCCAGCCAGCCGCCGGCGGTGTCACCGCCGTAGGCGACGGCCGGGCTGCCGAGCCGCAGGCCGGTGCCCTGCAGCTTGGGCCACGCGGCCAGCGCGTCCTCGACGCTCATGTTCGCCTGCCCGCCCATGTCCGGCTCGTTGAAGCCGAGCAGCACGTCACCCTCGCGCTTGGCCTTGGCCAGGGTGGCCGAGGTGACGTTGTCCTTGCCCCAGATCATCGGGACGAACTCGACGTCGCCCGGCGCCGGCATGGAGTCGTTGTCCGGCGACCAGTTGTAGTACCAGCCCGCGCCGACGTCATCCAGGGCGCCCTTGATCCCGGCGAACTGCCAGGTGCCGACCCCCTTCTTCGCCGAGGTCGCGGTGGGCGGCACGGGTACGGGCGCCGTGGTCTTCCTCTTCGACGGTGACGGCTTGGCCGAGGGCACCGCCGAGGTGGCGCCGGGCGTGGCGGGGGCCGGCAGGGACAGCCGGGGCGTGGGCGCCGCGGTGGAGATCACCGCCGCGTTGGCGACCGGCTTGTCGGCGTTGCTGTAGACGACCACGGCCGCGCCGCCGCCGGCCACCGTGCCGGTCGCCAGCATGGCTGTCAGCGCCCGCCGGCCGACCCCGGCGCCGCCCTTGATGGCGATCTTGGCGGCCAGCGCCTTGCCGGAGACCGCGTGCGCGGCGTGCGAGCCGGCCTGGACCCCGCCGAACGCGCCCAGCGCGCCGCTGCTCAGCGAGTGCGGGAGCGGCACCAGCGCCATGCCGACCAGCAGCCGCTCCGCCGCGACCAGCCCGGACCAGGCCGGGGAGCACTGCCGGCAGTCCCGGGTGTGCCGGGCGATGCGCTTGCGCCACAGCGCGCCCGGCCGGCCGTCCCACTCGGCGGTGACCAGGGCCAGGTCCGCGCAGGGCGGGGCGGCGGCCAGCGCCCGGACGACCACCCGGGCCGTCTCGAGCTGGCCCTTCATCCGCTGGATCCGGACCGCGGCGTGCTGGCGGGTCACCTCGGTGGCGGCGACGATCTCGTCGCGGGTCAGCTCGCCGGAGGCCTCCAGCCACCACAACGAGAGCAGCTCCCGGTTGTCCTCGTCCAGCCAGCGGGTCGCCTCGGCGGTCTCCCGGCGCTGCCCGGCCAGCTCCAGCCGGGTGATCGCCAGGTCGGTGAAGTCGGCGCCGGGGTCGCGGACGTCGTCGGGCAGCAGGGTGTCCGGCGCGGACCGCCGTACCCGGTAGCGCTCGCGCACCTGGCGGACCGTGATGGCCACCAGCCAGGACCGGAACGCCTCGGGTTCGCGCAGGTCACCGAGGTTGCGCAGGACCCGGAGCATGGTGTCCTGCACGACGTCGTCAACGTCGGCGTGCCCGTCCAGGGCCCGGCCGACGATCGTGTAGACGAGCGGCAGGTACCCGGCGACCAGGCGATCGACCGCGGCCGGATCGCCGGCGCGGGCAGCGACCACCGTCGCGGTGTCCGGTTGAACCGCCATCAGAGTCCTGACCTTCCTGTATGCCTCGATCATCATTGCGCGCGGCGCCGCTTTCGCCGACCACGGGAAGGGAGACCGACCGAACGGCCCGCGATAACAAGAACTTCGGGCGGCCGGTTCCGGACCGGGCAAGCAGCGATATCGGCCACACCTGGTTAGGCAGGGAGTGCAGCGGGAACATCAAGGGCATCGGAACAGCGGGGAGGTGGAGTCGCATGCGTATCTCGGTCCGGCTCAACCTGCCACGCGAGGTCGACAGCGTGCCGGCGGTGCGCCGGCTGCTGCGCTGCGCCCTCTCGGCCTTCCAGGTCGACCGCCAGGACGGCGAGGACCTCGAGCTGGCCCTGACCGAGGCGTGCGCCAACGTGGTCAAGCACGCCACCGGCGCGGACGGCATCGAGGTGCTGCTCGACGTGGCCGAGGACCGGTGCGCGATCGACGTGGCCGACAACGGCGCGGGCTTCGACGCGAGCGCGATGCGCGACCCCACGCCGGACAGCGAGCGCGGCCGGGGACTGTTCCTGATCAAGGCACTGAGCGACAACGTCCGGATGCAGTCGACACCGCGCAGCGGCAGCCTCATCCACTTCGAGAAGTCCTTCGCGCTGGCCGGCGGCCCCGGCTCGCGCTGAGCGGCCCGGCTGTCCCCGTACCCCTGATCCGCCGGGTCGTTCCGTGCTGCCTTTATCATCCTTGCCGTACAGCAAATATTGCTGTGGTGTCGCGTTGTCGCGCCAAGGGGAAAGAGAGGTCATCGTGTCCGATCGTCCGACGCCGGTCGGCGCGCTGCTGCGCGCGGCCCCGCCCGACCGGCTTCCCGAGGTCGTGGTGGAGCACCTGCGCCGGCACTACGCGGCCGGCCAGGTCGAGATGCTGCTCGGCGACCTGACCCTGACCGGCCTCTGGCCGGTGCTCGCCCCGGACGGCCCGGCCGGCGACGCCCTGGCCGTGCGCTGCTTCGGCAGCCAGCGGCCGCTGGTCGACCTCACCGCCGACACCAACCGCGTGTACCTGCCGCTGGCGGTCTGGGGCGAGCGCCTCGGCGTGCTGGTGGTGGAGACCACGCTGCCCGCCGGCACCGGCCTGACCAGCGACCTGTCGGCGGTGGCGGACGAGCTCGCCGTCGCCCTGCGCGCCGCCCACCTGGTCACCGACCGGTACCGCCGGGTGATCCGCCGGGAACGCCTGACCATGGCCGCGGAGCTGCAGTGGGAGCTGCTGCCGGGACGCGCGCTGGGCGACGACCGCTTCCTGGTCGCCGGGCAGCTCGAACCGGCGTACGCGGTCTACGGCGACCACTTCGACTGGACGCTGGCCGGCGACCGGCTCACCCTGACCGTGCTCAACGGCGACGGCGACGGCCTGGAGGCCGCGATGCTCACCGCCGTCGCGGTCAACGCCATGCGCAACGCCCGCCGCTCCGGCGCCAACATCGTCGAGCAGGCCGAGCTGGCCAGCGACGCGGTCCACTCCCGGTACGGCGGCGCCCGGCACGCCGCCACCCTGCTGCTCGAGATCGACCTGATCGACGGGCACGTGGAGGCGGTGGACGCGGGCTCACCACGCGCCGTCATCGCCCGCGAGCGTGACATCCAGGCGGTGACCCTGGAGCAACAGCTGCCGCTGGGCATGTTCGGCGAGACCCGGTACGAGATCCAGCGGTTCCGGCTCGAAGCGGCCGACCGGCTGCTCGTGGTCAGCGACGGGGTGCACGCGGCCACGCCGGGCGGGCGGGCGCCGTACGGGGAGGCCGCCCTGCTGACCGCGCTGCGCCGGACGCGCCTGCAACCCGCCACCGAGGCGGTCGGTACGGTGATGCGCAGCCTGCGTGACTACCACGCGGGCGCGGACCCGGACGACGATGCAGTCACCGTCTGCCTCGACTGGCGACGATGACCGGGATGGTCCAGTCTTGAGAGCTCAACGGCCCGAATCCAGCATCCCCCGGGTTTCCAGCACACAGAGGAACGGCATGGAGCGCGTCACGGACGTCGCCGCGGCGGTGGAGTCGACGGTGGAGTCGCTGCTGGCTGTGTTCGAGAGCGCCCGGCTCGCGCAGTCGCCGGCCGTACCACCGGCGCAGCTGCGGGTGCTCACGATCATCTCGCGCAGCGAGCACACGAACATGAGCCGGCTCGCCGAGGCGCTGGACGTGGTGCCGTCGTCGGCCAGCCGGCTGTGCGACCGGCTGGAGGCCACCGGCCTGCTGCGCCGGGTGCCGGACCCGCGCGACCGCCGCGAGGTGCGGCTGCTGATCACCTCCGCGGCCCGGCGGTTGCTGGACGAGCTGCGGGAACGCCGCCGGGCGGCGCTGGCGGAGGTGCTCGAACGGATGAGCCCGGCCCGCCGGCAGGAACTGGTCCGCGCGCTGGCGGCGTTCGACAACGCGGCGGCACCGGCCCGGGCCGACGGCGACGAGGACGGCCTGCGTTCGGCGTGAGGTAGCGTCCTCGCGTGCGCATCGGCATCGTGATCCTTCCGGACGAACGCTGGTCCGTGGCGGGCCGGCGCTGGCGCCGGGCCGAGGAGTACGGTTTCGACCACGCCTGGACCTACGACCACCTGGGCTGGCGCGATCTGGTCGACGGGCCCTGGTTCGACGCGGTGCCGACGCTGACCGCCGCGGCGATGGTGACCCGCCGGATCCGGCTCGGCACCTTCGTGGCCTCCCCGAACTTCCGGCACCCGGTGCACTTCGCCCGCGAGCTCACCGCCCTGGACGACATCTCCGAGGGCCGGCTGCTGATCGGCGCGGGCGCGGGCGGCACGGGCTTCGACTCGGCGGTGCTGGGCGCGGCCGAGCTGACCCCGCGCGCCCGGGTGGACCGCTTCGCCGAGTTCCTCGCGCTGCTCACGCAGCTGCTGGAGAAAGACAGAATCACCTTCACCGGTACGTACTACAGCGCCGTCGACGCCCGCAGCACCCCCGGCCCGGTACAGCACCCACGCCCGCCGCTGGTGGTGGCGGCGAACGGCCCCCGCACCCTCCGGCTGGCCGCGAGGTACGGCGACGGCTGGGTCACCACCGGCGCCCGGGGGGTCGACGACGAGGACGCCTGGTGGCGCTCGGTGGCCGAGGTCAGCGCCCGGTTCACCGAGGCGGCGAACGGGCGGGCCGTGGACCGGTACCTCAACCTGGACTCGTCCCCGGTCTTCTCGCTCAGCAGCGCGGACGCCTTCACGGAGGCGGTGGGCCGGGCGGCGGAACTCGGCTTCACCGACGTGCTGACGCACTGGCCGCGCCGCTCGAGCTGGTACGCAGGCGACGAAAAGGTGCTGGAAACGGTGGCGTCGATGCTGCCGAAACTCCGCGCTTCCTGAACCGCCGGGCCCGACCGACCGGAATGTTTCCGGAAACGACCCTTCCGGAACGATCGATCTTTATCCGGGTACGGGCCATTCGCCGTCCCGCGCCACGGAGCACCCAAGCCCGAGAGTCACCGGCCGCGCACGGATTGCCACGATGACTGGTGTGGGTTGTTGCTGCCCACGAGCGCCGTTTGCCGGTTTTACGGCAAGAGCGGGCGGTGGATTACGGCGCCGGCTCTTTGCGGTCGAGCTATTACCGGGCGGGGCGGCCTTTACCGGGGCCGCGCCGTTGCGCGCCCCGGGCCGGGGGGTGCCCATTGCCGGGTCGCGCGGGGCGGGTTGGCAGACCGGATTGGGCGGGCCGCCGGGCCTCCATTCCGGGGTCCGGGGCCGCGGGGGCTCAATGCCGGCCACCGATGCGGGACCGCCACGTCGCATTGCCGAACCCTGGCCGCCACCGGGGCCGCCTCGCGCATTGCCGGAGGCAGGTCGCCCAGCGGGGCACCGCGCGCATTGCCGGAGGCAGGTCGCCCAGCGGGGCACCGCGCGCATTGCCGGAGGCAGGTCGCCCAGCGGGGCACCGGGCGCATTGCCGGACGCAGGCCGCCCACCGGGCGCATTGCCGGCGCGCCGGTCAGCCACCGCGCCACCGCATCCATTGCTGGAAGCAGGTCGGCTACCAGGCCCCCCTCGTATTGTCAGCGCGCCGGTAGGCCACCGGACCACCGCACGCATTGCCGGCGCGCCGGTAGGCCAGTGGGCCGGCCCCGCGCATTGCCGGCGCGGGCAGCCGTCGTGGGTGCGGCAAGCGCATTGCCGGGCTGTCGGTCGGCTGCCTGACCTGGCTATCCGGTTCGCGAGGCGGCCGATGCGCCGAACCGTCCCCGGCCGGGCCACCGGACCGACCCGGTCATTGCCGCCGAAGCCGTGAGCGGCGCGGCGGTTGCGGACGCCCGGCCGTTGCCCACGACATTGCCGGGATAACGGCCGGCGGCGCGGGCGTGCGGTTCCCCGCCATTCCGAGCCGGGCCGGGGCCGGCCCGCCGACCCGGGGAGCACCGCCCCCACAGGGCATTGACCATCGACTTTGCGGCAAGGTTCGGCGTCGCGGCCCGCGGCCGTTCGCGAAGGTGGGCGAGCAGATCCCGGCCGGCGCCAGGCTCGGCGCGGGCGAACGCGGGACCGGAGCGGACCTACCGGGATGGGACCACCACGCCGGGCCCGGGAGTCCCGGTGAGCGGCCCGCACGCCGCCCCGGGGTCACGAGGAGCGGTGATGCGCCGGGCCGGACGCACCGTCAGTGGTGCGTCCGGCCCGGCGACCACAAGGGATCAACGACCGTGTGCCGCCCGATAGGCGTTGCTGACGTTCTGCGGGATGCGACCCCGCTCGGAGATCTGGTGGCCGTTCTCGGCCGCCCACTCGCGAATCAGCCTGTTCTCGTCGCGGCTGCCGGCGGTGCGGGTCGGGCCACTCGCCGAGCGGCCCGGACCGCGGCCGGAACCGCTCCGGCCGAGGCGGGTGCCCGCCTCGATGAACGGGTCCAGCGCCTTGCGCAACTTGCCGGCATTGGCCTCGGAAAGGTCGATGGTGTAGCTCGTGCCGTCGAGGCTGAACTCCACCGTCCGGTCGGCCGGCTTTCCGTCCAGGTCGTCGATGAGGGTCGTGATTACCTGCCGCGCCATAACGACTC
This sequence comes from Actinoplanes sp. NPDC049599, assembly GCF_044465625.1. Lineage (NCBI taxonomy): Bacteria > Bacillati > Actinomycetota > Actinomycetes > Micromonosporales > Micromonosporaceae > Actinoplanes > Actinoplanes sp. NPDC049599. The sequence continues at coordinate 35,448 of NZ_JBITLX010000013.1, read as the reverse complement.
CTGACGTAATCCGAAGAACGCGCCCAGTCTCGCCTGTGACGCACTCCGCGCGCAACTGTTCGCCTGAATTTCACAGAATAACGGAGACCCCGGGCAATTATCGCCCCGGTCCTTCGCTAAATGCGACCGCGCTATTCCGCGGAATCGCGGGCGGCCGCGCGGTTAGCATCGGGGTCGGGAAAACCCGGGTGGCTGGCCGCGCGTGGATGCCGTTAGGGTCGTCGCCATGGACGCCGACCACCGTGCCGCCTGGGACGAGCAGCGCCGGCAGGCCGTCGCCGGGCACGCCGCCGCGTTCGAGGCCGGCCGGGCCGCCGAGGCCGAGCAGGCAGGCCGGCTGCTCACCGGGTTCGTCCGCCGGGCCGCCGAGCGTGGCCTGGCGCCCGTCGTGCTGCGGGCCCGGGCGTTCGACGGCCACGCGACCTACCGCACCCGGTTGCGCGGCTGGTACCTGAAGGCAAACCGCTCGGTGGCCGTCGGCGAGGACGGCCTGTTCTACGTCCTGTCCGTCCCTTCCTCGCTGCGCGCCCGCTTCACGGGCGCGGACGTGTCGCCCAGCGCGCCCCGGCTGATCGTCGGGGCGGGCGGCGGCGACGGCGAGACCATGCCGCTGGAGCAGCTGCTCCAGCGCCGACTCGATGCGGGAGCCGAGTGGCCGTGAGGCATACCGACACCCCCACCTCCACCCGGCACCGGATCCTGGCGGCCCTCGCCGCCACGACCGTCCTGGCCACCCCGGCCCTGGCCACCCCGGCCCAGGCCCAGGCCGCGCGGGCCCAGCCTCGGCCGGCCCAAGCCGTCCTGGGTCAAGCCGCCCAGGCAGGAGCCGCCCAGGCAGGAGCCGCGCAAGCAGGAGCCGCGCAAGCAGGAGCCGCGCAAGCAGGAGCCGCGCAAGCAGGAGCCGCGCAAGCAGGAGCCGCGCAAGCAGGAGCCGCGCAAGCGCAGGCGCGAGCCGCGACCGTCCCCTGCCCGCGGCCCAAGATCAAGCCGCCGCCCGGCAGGCCGGCCCGGCCCACCCCGCCCAAGGACGATCCCGTGCTCCGGGCCGTCGGCGGCGACGCGCTCGACACCAACGGCCTGATCGTGCCGCGCGGCGCCGCCAAGCCGCCCGCGCTCACCGCCACCAGCTGGCTGGTCGCCGACCTGGACACCGGCGAGGTGCTCGGCAGCTGCGGCCCGCACGTCTACGGCACTCCGGCCAGCGTGCAGAAGCTGCTGCTGGCCGCGACCGTGCTCGACAAGCTCGACCCCGAGCTGGTCGCCACGATCACCGACGGCGACCTGGCCATCGAGCCGGGCAGCTCGGCCGTCGGCCTGGTCAAGGGCGGCAAGTATCCGGTCAGCACGCTCTGGCTCGGTCTGCTGCTCAACTCCGGCAACGACGCGGCCAACACCCTGGCCCGCCTCGGTGGCGGCAAGGGCGGGCTGCCCGCCACGGTCGCGGCGATGAACGCCGAGGCGCGGCGGCTGGGGGCGTACCAGACGCATGCGGTGACCCCGTCCGGCCTGGACGGGCCCGGGCAGTTCACCAGCGCGTACGACCTGGCGCTGATCGCCCGGCAGTGCTTCGCCAAGCCGGACTTCGGCAAGTATGCCCGCACCGAGCGCACCCAGATCCCGGCGCAGAAGAAGCTGAAGAAGGGCGGCTTCCAGATCCAGAACGAGAACAAGCTGATCTTCAACTACCCGGGCGCGCTGGGCGGCAAGACCGGCTTCACCAAGCTGGCCCGGCACAGTTACGTGGGCGGCGCCGAGCGCAACGGCCGCCGCCTGGTCGCCACCCTGCTCGGCGCCGAGGCCGCCCCGCTGCGCGGCTGGCAGCAGGGCGCCGCCCTGCTGGACTGGGGTTTCTCGCTGCCCAAGGACGCGTCGGTGGGCAAGCTGGTCGAGCCGGACGGTGCCGACCCCAGGGGTACGGCGGCGGACACGAACGTCGCCCCGGCCCCGGCCGATCGGCAGCGGCCCGCCCCCGCCGCGGTCCGCGCCGCCACGGATCGCGGGTTGTCACTGGGCCTGGCGGCCGTTCTCGCGGTTGTGCTGGCCGGGGCCCCGCTCCTGCTGCTGCTCACCCAGCGCCGCCGCCAGCGGTTGCGCCGCCGCACCCGGGCCCGCAGCGCCGCACCCAGCCCGCACTGACCGGCCAGCCCACGCTGACCGATCAGGCCGCGCCGACCGGCCAGCCCGCGCTGAGCGGTCAGCCCACGCCGACCGGTCGGGCCACGCTGACCGGTCGGGCCACGCCGACCGGTCGGGCCACGCCGACCGGTCGGGCCACGCCGACCGGTCGGGCCGCGCTGACCCCTCAGGTCGCCAGCAGGCCGAAGACCCAGATCACCGCGATGCCCAGAGCCGCGGCGAACTCCACCAGCAGCGACAGCCCCACCGCGCCGAGCGCCTGCCGGGTCGACGGCCAGGCCTGACCGGGGCCCAGCCGCAGCCGCTCGGCCGCCCAGAGGCCCAGGACGAAGCCGAGCACCAGCCCCACCACCGGCACCACGAAGAAGCCGACGATCCCGACCACCCCGGCGATCAGCAGCGACGACGTGGGCACCCCGGTGCTCTTCAGCCGCTTGCCGGGCCACAGGTACTTCACCACCGTGCCGCCGATCGCCACCACGGTGGCCAGCGCGAGCACCACCCACCGGCCGCCGTCCGCGTCGCCCAGGATCGCCCAGAGCAGCACCGCCAGCCAGCAGAGCAGCAGCCCGGGCAGCACCGGGACCACCACGCCCAGGACGCCGGCCAGCAGGGCCACGCCGGCGATCAGGTTGACGGTGGTGCCCGAGTCGGTGAGATCCATCCGACCAGCCTGCCGCAGCCGCGCCACAACCCTCAACCCGAGGGGCCCCCGGCCGATGGACAATCAGCGCCGCCGACCCCCGCGGTGGCGCACCGGTGACCACGGAGGCCAGGATGATTCGGCTCTACTCCTCATGGATCGGCCGGGCCGCGCTCACCACGGCCCTGGTCACCGGGCTCTTCGCCGGGGACGCCGACGAGCCCGGCCCGCTCGGCGCCCTGGTGCTGAGCGTGCTCGGCGCCGCCGGCGTGGTCGACCTGGGCAAGCGGCGGACCGCATGACCCGCAGCGTGCTGGCGGTCGGCACCCACCCCGGCGACATCGAGTTCGGCTGTGCCGGCACGCTCGCCGCGCACCGGGCCGCCGGCGACTCCGTCACGATGCTCGTGCTGACCTGTGACGGGCTGGACACCGAACGCAGCCGGCAGGCCGAGGCGGCCGCGCGCGAGCTCGACTGCCTGCTGGTCTGGGGCCCGCAGGCCGCCGAGCGCCGGTCCGGGGACCGCCGGGTGCACACCCGCGGCCACGCCGACCGCCGGTCGCGCCACCAGCGGCCCGGGGAGAGCTGGCCCGGCCTGATCTCGTCCGCCGCGATGACGGTGGCCGCCATCGAGAACGTGCTCACCGGCGTCGACGCCGATGTCATCTACGTGCACGCCCCCGACGACGCCAACGCCGAGCACCGGGCCGCGGCGGTGGCCACGCTGTCGGCCGCCCGGCACAGCAGCCGGATCCTGCATTACGCCGGCGAGTCGACCCTGCAGTTCGCCCCCGCGCTGTTCGTCGACATCTCGCCGTTCCTGGACCGCAAGCTCGCGGCGCTGGCCGAGGCCCCGTTCCCGGTCGACCCCGAGCTGCCCACCGGCACCGCCCGGCACTTCGGCGCGCAGGCCCGGGTGCGGTACGCGGAGGCCTTCGCCCCGGCCCGTTTCGTCTGGGAACTGGCCACCGTCGACGTCGCCCTCGCGCGGGCCTGAGGGCCGACGCCGAAGCAACCACCCGGCAACTGTCCGCCACCAAAACATGTACCCAGCGTCACGCAGAGTCTCTCCTTGTCAGCCGGTGCCCACCAGTCGCGGGTCACCGACAACACACGGGGGATTCACATGACCAGCACCATGACGACCGCTGCCGACCTCGCCGCCGACACCGCGACCGCCGTGCCGGCCCTGTCCGCCCGCGAGCAGGAAGAACTGATCCGCACCCACATGCCGCTGGTCGGCCACCTGGTGCGCGACATGCTCAGCCGCATCCCGAACCACATCCACCGCGACGACCTCACCAGCGCCGGACTGCACGCGCTGGTCACCGCCGCCCGTGGCTGGGACCGGACCCGCGGCATCCCGTTCCACCGGTTCGCCACCACCCGGATCCGCGGCGCCATCCTCGACGAGCTGCGCTCGCTGGACTGGGCGACCCGCTCGGTACGGACCAAGGCGCGGGCCACCGACACCACGCGGCAGAACCTGACCACCACGCTGGGCCGGACGCCGACCAACGAGGAGCTGGCGCAGGCGCTGGGCACCACCACGACCGACCTGCACCAGACGGACAACGACGTGCAGCGCGCCACCGTGCTGTCGCTGCAGGGCTTCACCACCAGCAGCGCGGACGACCTGGTCACCGAGCGCACCCCCGGCCCCGAGGCCATGCTGATCCGCCGCGAGCAGATCGGCTACCTGCACCACGCGATCGCGGCCCTGCCGGAGCGCCTGCACACCGTCATCACCGAGTACTTCCTGAAGGAGCGGCCGATGGCGGACATCGCCGCCGACCTGGGCGTGACCGAGAGCCGGATCAGCCAGCTGCGCGCCGAGGCGCTGTCGCTGCTCAAGGACGGCCTCAACACGCACCTCGACCCGGAGCTCGCGCCGGTGCCGGAGAACCCGGAGAGCATCACCGCGCGCCGCCGGGCCGGCTACTACGCCGCCATCGCCGGCACCACCGACCTGCACTCGCGCCTGGCGCTGACCAACGCGCAGGGCTTCACGCCGGTGTCGTACAGCACGGCCGCCTGAGCACGCCGACGACCGGGCCGGTGCCATGTGCACCGGCCCGTCGCCGTGTCGTCAGGCCAGGGCGGCGAGCACCTTGGGCAGGTCGGTGGTGTGCAGCACGCCGAGCCGCCGGGTCGCCCGGGTCACCGCCACGTACAGGTCGCTGAGGCCGCGCGGGCTCTCGGCGAGGATCTCGTCCGGCTGCACCACGATCACGCTGTCGAACTCCAGGCCCTTGGCCTGCCGGACGGTCATCAGCACGATGTGGTTGAGCAGGTCGGGCTGCTCCCCCACGGCCGCCTCCGGGATGGCGGTGGTGAGCGCGCGCCCGAGGGAATCCGCCAGCCCGGCCGGCACCAGCACCCCCACCCGCCCCTCGGCGGCGGTGGCCGCTTCCCGGCGTACCGTGGCGATCAGCTCCTCGGCGAGCGCGCCGGGCCGCACCCGGGCCGCCCACGGCTCCTCGCCGGCGGTCCGCACCGAGCGCGGCGGCTGCAGCGACGGGTCGACCGCGGCGAGCACGTCCGCGGCCACGGTCATCACCTCGGCCGGGGTGCGGTAGTTCACGGTCAGCTCGGCCAGCCGCCAGCGCTGCGCGACATACGGCTCGAAGACCTGCTCCCAGGTGGTCGTGCCGGCCAGCTCGCCGGTCTGCGCCACGTCGCCGACCACCGTCATCGACCGGCTCGGGCAGCGGCGCATGAGCAGCCGCCAGGCCATCGGCGACAGCTCCTGCGCCTCGTCGACGATCACGTGGCCGAAGACCCAGCTGCGGTCCGCGGACGCCCGCTCGGCGGCGGTACGCGTGTCGATCACCTCGTGCCGCTCGACGAAGGCGCTCGCGTCCACGACGTCGATCGCGGACAGCACCTCCTCCTCCTGGTCCTCGAAGTCCAGCGACCGGGAGCCCTCGACGATCTCCAGCACGCCCTCGGCGTACTCGATCGCCTGTTCCCGCTCCCGGGCGACGGCCCGGGCCCGCAGGGTGTCGTCCACGCCGAGCAGCTCGGCCAGCTCGTCGAGCAGCGGCACGTCGGCCGGCGCCCAGCCGGCCGCCCGCTCCCGCAGCAGCAGCTCCCGATCGGCGCCGGTCAGCTCGGGGGCCGCCGAGGCCAGCCGGTCGGCGTCGGTGAGCAGGTCCCGCAGCACCTGGCGCGGGGTGAGCACCGGCCACAGGTCGAAGAGGGCGGCCTGCACGTCGAGGTCCTCGCGCAGCTCACGCCGGGTCTCGGCGAGGTCCGCCTCCTCCAGCAGGTTGTCGCCGCCCAGCGGGTCGGCCCCGATCCGCTCGGCGATCTGCAGCGACAGGGTGTGGATCACCGCGGTCACGAAGATCGACCGGGCCAGGTTGTGCGGCCGGCCGGACCGCCGGGCCTCGGCCCGGGCGTCCTCGCAGACCGTACGGTCGATGCGCAACGGGAAGCCGTCGTGGTCGACCTCGAGGTAGTCCTCCGGCACCGTCTGCCGGTCGGCGACGGCGGCGGCGAGCACGTCCAGCATGGCGACCCGGCCTTTGAGCGCCGCAGCGGCCGGCGCCTCGGTGGCCCGGGCGGTCACCCCCGGGAACATGTCGCCGAGGGTGGCCAGCAGCACGCCGGTCTCCGCGAGCGAGGGCAGCACCTGCGAGATGTACCGCAGGAAGGTGGCGTTCGGGCCGAGGATGAGCACGCCCTGCTTGGTGAGCTGGGCCCGGTAGGTGTAGAGCAGGTACGCGGCGCGGTGCAGCGCCACGGCGGTCTTGCCGGTGCCCGGTCCGCCCTGGACCACCAGGACGCCGGGCAGCCCGGCGCGGATCACCTCGTCCTGTTCGGTCTGGATGGTCTCGACGATGTCGCGCATCCGGCCGGTGCGGTTGGCGGTCAGCGCGGAGAGCAGCGCGGCCTCGCCGGTCACGTCCTCGCGGCCGTCGGTGGCACCGGCCTCGATGTCGAGCACCTCGTCGTCGATGCCGGTCAGCTCGCGGCCCCGGGTGCGCAGGTGCCGGCGGCGGGTCACCCCCTCGGGCGACACCGCGGTGGCGAGATAGAAGGCGCGGGCGGCGGGCGCCCGCCAGTCGACCAGCAGCGGATCCTGATCGCGGTCCTCGGCGAACAGCCCGATGCGGCCGATGTAGCGCGGATTGTCCGCGGCGAAATCGAGCCGGCCGAAGCACAGCCCGTTCTCGACGGAATTCATCTGGGCCAGTTGCTCGGCCCAATGGCTGCGGGTCGCCTCCCGCTGGGAACGGCCCTGCGGGGTGCCGCCGGCCTCGAGCAGAATCGCGCGCAGCCGCTCGTCAGCCTGGTCACGCAGCAGGTCGAGGCGCTGGTAGAGCAGGGCCAGGTAGGCCTTTTCGGACTCGATGTCGTCGTTCCGCAGAGTTTCCGTACCGCCGGCGGAGCTTGACAAAGCTACTCCCTGTTGTGGTAGCATTCCGAGGTCAGCCACCTTTTTAGGTGGCTTTTTTCGTTTCCTGGAAACGCTCAGAATAGCCGATGTCCCGGCCCGGCCGCGAGCCGGTGATACAGGTTACGGGCGGGCGGCCGAGTGTAAGGAATCCGTCACCGCGGCGACTTGCCCGTTACGCCGGACGGTCCATCGACATTAAGCGGTACATGAACCACAGCCACCCGTTCCGACGCCTCGGCGCGCTGGCGCTCATCGCCGTCGCCGCTCTGTCCCTCACCACCGCCTGCTCCGACGACAAGGACGAAGCCGCCGCGGGCAACGCCGCCGCGGCCGCCGCGGGCGGACCCCAGCCGAAGACCATCGAGGGCGCCAAGGATGCCGCGCAGACCGTCTTCGACCGTTTCAGCGGCGGCGACTTCGCCGGCGCCTGGGACATGTACACCTCGGCCGGCAAGAAGGCGATCAGCCAGGCCGACTACATCAAGCTCAACACCGCGTGCTCGCGCAAGGGCCTGGCCATCCAGCTCACCAGCGCCCGGATGGACGGCACCGACAAGGCGGTCGTGATCGCCAAGCAGCTCGTCGCGGCCCAGTCGTACACCATGGTGTACGAGGGCGACGCGTGGAAGCTCGAACCCGCCAAGGAGGGCCTGGCGCTCTACGCCAAGGGCGCCGACCGGGCCATCGCCGCCCAGAAGAAGGCCGGCACCTGCGCCAACGCGTGACGCGAGCCCTGCGGCCGGCCCGGACGGGCCGGCCTCAGGCCGCCACCGGCAGGCCGTCCAGGCCGGTCACCGCGAGCCGGTCCCGCAGGCCGCCGCGGGTCGCGATCTGGTCGTAGTACGCCTCCCGGCGCCGGGCCACGCAACCGTCCTTGGCCGGTGCCTGGGCCGCCAGCGCGGGGTCCAGGTGGGTGTTGAGACCATCCTTGAGCAGGGCCAGCGCCTCGGCCCGCAGCTGCGACACCCGGGACTCGGTGACGCCCAGCTCCACCGCGATCTGGGCCATCGGCCGCTCCTCGAAGAAGTAGCCGGTGATCACCACGCGCAGCCGGTCCGGCAGCACGTCGATGGCGTGCCGCAGGTAACCCAGCCGTTCCCGGCGCACCAGCAGCTCCTCCGGGCCCGCGCTGGGCTCGGTCACCATGTCGTCGGCCGCGGCGGTGGCGAAGCCCTGCAGGCTGAACACCACGGCCCGCTGCACGTCGTCGTCGGCCGACTCGATGTCCTCGACCGTGCAGCCCAGGTGCGCGGCGACCTCGGCGGCCGTCGGCGTGCGGCCCAGCTGGGCGGTCAACTCCTGGCGGGCGCCGTCGGTGCGCCGGGCCCGCTGCCGCACCGACCGGCTCGCCCAGTCCAGCCCGCGCAGCTCGTCCAGCAGGGCGCCCCGGACCCGGGCGGCGGCGAACCGGGAGAACGGCACCCCCCGGGCATCGTCGAAGCCACGGGCGGCGGCCACCAGGGCCGCGTACCCGGCAGACAGCAGGTCGTCGCGGTTCACGTGGGCCGGCACCCGCGCCAGCATCTCCCGCACCAGATGACCGACGAGCGGCATGTGCGCCCGTACGACGTCCTCGCGACGGCGGTCGAAACCAACAGCACCGCTCATGGGGGTCTCTCCTCGGATACCGGCCGGCGGGGGGAGACCGGCCCTGAGGTGAAACGGTGGGCTCCGAGGGGTGCAGGCAGGGTCACAGTCGGGTGCAGGCGGGTTGCGCTCCGGCACCGCGTACACTTGATCTCGCGGCCCGCCCAGTTCTGCCTCGGGCCGCCTTCGGATCGACCACCACGCGCCGCGACCCGTGTAGGTCTGCGCCGGGCAGGACGACCCCTTCAGCCTTATGGAGTTCACACCTACATGTCCTCGTTCATCGACCTCGGCGTGCCCACCAAGCTCGCCGCGGCCCTCGCCGACCTCGGCATCACGAGCCCCTTCCCGATCCAGGCCGCCACGCTGCCCGACTCGCTCGCCGGCCGGGACGTCCTCGGCCGCGGCCGCACCGGCTCCGGCAAGACCTTCGCGTTCGTTCTGCCGCTGCTCGCCCGGCTGGCCGAGAGCAAGGCACCCCGCCGGCCGATGCGGCCCCGCGCGCTGATCCTGGCGCCGACCCGCGAGCTCGCCACCCAGATCGAGGCCACCATGGCCCCGCTGGCCGCGACGCTCGGGCTGCGCACCCTCACCGTCTTCGGCGGCGTCGGGGCGAACCCGCAGATCCGCGGGCTCAAGGCCGGCGTCGACGTGCTCGTCGCCTGCCCGGGCCGGCTCGCCGACCACATCCAGCAGGGCTACGCCAGCCTGGACGCGGTCGAGATCACCGTGCTCGACGAGGCCGACCACATGGCCGACCTCGGCTTCCTGCCGGTGGTCCGGCGGCTGATGGACGGCACGCCGACCAACGGCCAGCGGATGCTCTTCTCCGCCACCCTCGACGGCGGCGTGGACGTGCTGGTCAAGCGGTTCATGCACAAGCCGGTCACGCACCACGTCGACTCGGCGGCCGAGGCCCCGATCGAGATGACCCACCACGTGCTGCACGTGCGGCACGACGACCGCTTCCCGGTGCTGGTCGACCTGACCGCCGCGCCGGGCCGCACGGTCGTGTTCACCCGCACCAAGCGCCGCGCCAAGACGCTGACCCGCCAGCTGGTCCAGGCCGGCGTGCCGGCGGTCGAGCTGCACGGCAACCTGGCCCAGAACGCCCGCAACCGCAACATGGCGGCGTTCTCCGACGGCAGCGCGCAGACCCTGGTGGCCACGGACATCGCGGCCCGGGGCATCCACGTGGACGACATCGCGATCGTGATCCACGCCGACCCGCCGGTCGAGCACAAGGCGTACCTGCACCGCTCCGGCCGGACGGCCCGGGCCGGCGCGCAGGGCACGGTCATCACGCTGATGACCGACGACCAGCAGAGTGAGGTCCGCGACCTCACCCGCAAGGCCGGCATCAAGCCGACCACCAGCAAGGCCCGCCCGGGCGACGCGCTGCTGGCCCAGCTCGCCCCCGGCGAGCGCACCTACAGCGCGCCGGTCTCCCCGGTGCCGGAGCCGATCGAGGAGTCGAACGGCGGCCAGTCCCGGCGCGGCCGGGGCGCCGGACGGCCCAGCGGCACCCGCACCGCGGCGCCGGCGGCCAACCGCGGCGCCGGTGGCGGCGGGCGCGGCACGGGTGCCCGCAGCGGCGGCACCCGGGGCACAAGCGGCGACCAGGGCGGCCGGGCGCAGGCGCCCCGCGGCCAGGGTGCGGCACCCCGCAGCCGGCGCAGCGGCACGGGCTCCACGCCGGTGCACACCTCGCAGTCGTCGAGCGGGGGCGCGGCGGCCTTCTCCGCGCGCAGCCGCGCGGCACGCTAGAGCTGGACACAGCAGGAAGGGCGCCGAGGAGACTCGGCGCCCTTCCTGCTGTCCGGCTCAGGACCGCCACTCAGCGGGCGGTGACGCAGCACTCCACGGTGACCCGCACGTGCCGGCCGATCAGCGCGCGGCCCGCGGTCACGCCCGCCGCCACCCGGTCCACTGTCGTCGTCGCCCGGAAGCGGTACCCGTCGGCCGTCGGCTCGGCCGCTGACAGGCTCAGGGTCACCGGCGCCGAGCCACCCCGGACACTCAGCACGCCGGTGAGCTGCCAGCCGTCGGCCGTCCGGGTCAGGCCGGTGCTGCGGAAGCCGATCGCCGGATACCTGCCGACGGCCAGGAAGCGCTTGCCGCGGACGTCCTTGTCCCGGCGCGGGTCGTCGGTGCTGAAGCTGGCCGCGTCCAGCTCGGCCGACGCGGTGGACAGCTCCGGTCTGGTGCCCACCATGACGGTGCCGGACCGGATGGCGACGGTCGCGTCCACCGGTTTGAGGCCGAAGATGTGGGTCGCGGTCAGCCGCACCGCGGAGCGTGCGGGGTCGATCAGGTACGTGCCGGGACGGAGTTCGCCTTCGAGGCGCAGATGCTGGGTCATGTCTCCACCCTGGCGCCGGCCCCGGGCCCGCCGCCTCAGTGCTACCGCTGAGATCCGGTACGTAGCCAGGAGGCGACCTGTGTCCGGTTACTGAGCCCCAGCTTCGCCAGCAGGTTGCGGACGTGCGTCTCCACCGTGCGCTCGGACAGCACCAGCCGGTCGGCGATGGCCCGGTTCGCCAGCCCGTCCGCCACCAGCTCGGCGACCTCACGTTCCCGGGCGGTCAGCGCGCCCGCGCCGGCGCGTACCCCCGCGGTCTCGTCGGCCAGGAGCTGCGCGGAGCGCGCGACGGGCGGCATGCCCAGCCGCCGCCCGGCCGCGGCCGCCGCCACCGCGAGCTCGCGGGCCCGCCGGCGGTCCCCCGGCGCGGCCCGGGCGACCAGCGCCCGGGCCAGGGTGAGCTGCGCGTGCGCGAGGAACGTCGGCGAACCGGCCTCCATGGTGACCGCGGCGGTCAGGTGCCCGACCGCGGCGTCGTGCTCGCCCAGCGCGGAGGCGATCGTGCCGAGCGCGCGGGTGGCGGCGCCGTGACAGTTGGTGGTGCTGTTCAGATACACCGGGGCGTACCGCACCACCCGCGGGTAGCAGTACCGGGCCATCTCGAGGTCGCCGAGCCCGGCCGCCAGCTCACCGCCGGTGATCAGCACGTAGCCACGCAGGCTGTCCGCGGGCAGCTCGGGCAGCCGCGGGCGCAGGTGCTGCCAGCAGAGCCGGGCGGTGTCGGTGGCGCCCGCGTCCAGCGCCGTCCGGCCGAGCTGGGCGGCGCCGATCGGCAGTGCCAGGCTCACCGACAGCTGCTCGGTGGCCGCGCCGAGGTACTCCGCCGACCGTCCGGTGTGCAGGGCCAGCCCGGCCGCGAACGCGTGGTAGAGCTGGACCGCGTTCGGGTCCTGCATCCGGACGGCGACCTCCCGGGCCTCGCCGGCCAGCTGCTCGGCCTCGGCGAGCCGGCCGGCGAGCAGCGCGCGGGCGGCCCGGGCGCGCAGCAGGTGCCAGCGGGCGACCGGCCAGCCCAGCCGCTGCGCGAGCGTGTCGAGCCGCAGCGTCTCCGCCTCGGCGGCGGCGTTGTCGCCAGCCATCAGGTACGCGTCGATCCGCCACGTGCGCCCCCACAGCTCCGCGTCCGGGCGGCCCAGGGCGCAGCTGCGGGCGGCCAGCGCCAGCACCTCGGCGGGCTGGTCGAACGGGTCGGTCACCTGGTGCCGGGCGTGCACCGCGGCCGCCACGTCACCGGGCCGGCCGGACTCCTCCGCCAGCGTCATGGCCTCGGCGCTGATCTCCCGGGCCCGCGCCACGTCACCGGAGTCGGCCAGCAGGAACGCGTACTGGGCCAGCACCCGCGGGTGCCGGCCGGCCACCGCGAGCGCACGTTCGCAGAGCAGCAGCAGCGCCGGGGCCAGCCAGCCGGCCACGCCGCGCACCACCAGCGCCGCCTCGACCGCCAGCTCCGCCCGCCCGGCCCGCTCGGCGCTGTCCAGCACGGCGGCGCAGTCGTCGAGCGCCAGGTCGAGCCGGCCGTCGGCGTACGCGGCGGTGGCCCGGGCGAGCCGGTCGACCGGGTCGCCGGCCAGCTCGACGGCGTGGCCCTGCCAGCGGACCGTACCGGCGTAGTCGAGCGCGGCCGTAGCAGCGGCGGCCGCGGCCCGGCAGGCCGCAACCGCGCGCTGCCGGGAACCGGCGTCCACGGCGGCGCGGACCCGGTGCCGGGCCACCTCCGCGGCGGCGGCGCCGGCGGCCTCCAGCGCGTCGGCCAGCCGCCGGTGCCAGGCGATCCGCTCGCCGCGGGACAGCTCGTCGTAGCGGGCCTGCCGGACCAGGTCGTGCGCGAAGACCAGCAGCGCGGGCCGCCACGGGTCGTCGGTCAGCACGCCGGCGGCCACGGCCTCGGCGAGCAGGTCGTCGACCGCGCCCGGATCGCTCGCGGCGGCCCGCAGCACGGTCACGTCGAGCTCCGCGCCCAGCGCCGCCGCGCCGCCGAGCAGTTCCCGGCAGCCGGCGCTGAGCTGGGCCGTGCGCCGGCCCACCAGCCGGCGCAGCTCGGCCGGCACGTCCATCCGGCCGGCCGGGTGGCGCAGCCGGTCCTCCCGGGACAGCTGCCGGGTCAGCTCCCGGACGTAGAGCGGGTTGCCGCCGCTGAGCCGGTGCACCGCGGCCACCCACGAGGGGTGCACCGCCGGTCCGGCCTCCTGCGCCAGGTACGCGCCCACCGCCGGCGCTTCCCACGGCTCCAGCCGCAGCACCTCCACGGCGGGCAGCTCGTCGAGCGCCGCCGGCCGGCTGGTGCCGATCACCAGCAGCCGGGAGCCGGACAACTCCCGGCAGAGCAGGCGCAGCAACCCGATCGACGCGGCGTCGGCCCAGTGCAGATCCTCCACAACCAGCACCAGGTGACCGGCCGAGCGCAGCGCCCGCACCGCCCGGTGCGCGATCCGGAACCGCACCGCCGCCGGGGACTCGCCCTCGGCCGCGGTGGCGGTCAGCAGCTCCGGCGAGAGCCCCGGCACGTCCTCGAACAGCCGCAACCAGGGCCAGTACGCGGGCGCACCCTCGTCGGGCACCGCCCGGGCCACCCGCACCGTGGCGCCGGCCGCGGCCGACCGGGCCGCCGCCTCCTCGGCCAGGGCGGACTTGCCGATGCCGGCCTCGCCCACGATCAGCACCGCGGCGCCCTCGCCGGCCGCCGCGCTCGCGCGGAGCCGGTCCAGGGTGACAACCTCGGGCACCCGGCCCACCAGACCCACGGGGCCCAGCCTAAGGTGCGCGCACCGCGATCTCGGCGCCCAGCCGGTAACCGTCGCTCAGCGCCAGGTCGTCGCCGCTCCAGAACCGGCCCGGGTCGTACCAGCTCGCCGGCTTGCCGGGCGGCAGCAGGCCCATGTCCTCGTAGGTCACGGCGACCACCTCGGCGCAGTACGCCGTCTCGAGGTCGGCCTCCTCGGCGGCGGTCTCCTGCCACGGCAGCCGGATCCGGGGCACCCGGCCGCGCGCCCAGCGCCAGGCCAGCTGGGCGCTGGACGGGAACGGCGTGCCGTCGAGCCGGGCGACCGTCTTCAGCGCCCGGTCCTCCATCTCCTTGGTCACCGGCTGCTCCAGCTGCCGCAGCCAGCCGCGCTGGCCGTACCGCTTGGCCCAGACGCTGACCGCGTCGCGCAGGTCGTGCAGCTGCACGCCGCGCTGGAAGGTGCCCGACCACATGTCGGGCAGCGACTTGCCCAGCTCGGCGTGCCACATCAGCGGCGGCATGTCCTCGATGACCAGGGACATCCCGACATGGTTGACCGGGCTGTTGGTCATCGCCTGGATGGCCCGGTCCGGGCCGGAGCGGCCGCGGAAGATCCAGATGTCACCCGTACGCGTGAGATCCATTGCCTCGTCGAGGCTGATGTCGGCGACCACGTGTCTATCCTCAGCAGATGCGTTGGTGGAAAGTAGCGGGACTGGCCGGGCTTGCAGGGGTCGCAGCCACGGGTGTGGTGCTGGCACGCGGGGAGCGGCGGCGCCGGGCGTACACGCCGGAGGAGATCCGGGAGAAGCTGCACGCCCGGGTCACCGAGGGCACGGCGGACAAGACGCCGGCGGCGGCTGACGAGGGCTGATCCTCAGACCACATCGGTGTCCCTCAGCAGGGACCAGAGGCCGGCCCCGTCCGGTGCGGCGAACCAGGTCTTGCCGCCCGAGCCGACCGCCTCCGGGGTGCCCGAGGGCCCGGGGATGGCGCCGGCCAGCACGGCCTGGGTGGGCGACAGCCGCCGGATGGCGACGGCCGCGACGTTGTCCGGGTGCTCGTGCGCGAACTCGGAGTAGATCTCCTGGTCGTGCTGGCCGTCGTCGCCGATCAGCAGCCACCGGATGTCGGGGAACTCCGCGGCGAGCCGGCGCAGGGTGTTGCGCTTGTGCTCCTGGCCGCTGCGGAACCACCGGTCCGGGGTCGGCCCCCAGTCGGTCAGCAGCAGCGGACCGGCCGGATACATGTGCCGGGAGAGGAAGCGGGCCAGCGTCGGCCCGACGTTCCAGGCGCCGGTGGACAGGTAGAACACCGGCGCGCCCGGGTTCGCCGCGACGAGCCGTTCGTAGAGCACCGCCATGCCCGGCACCGCTGCCCGCGCGTGCTCGTCGAGCACAAACGTGTTCCACGCCGCGAGCAGCGGCCGGGGCAGCGCGGTGACCATGACCGTGTCGTCGATGTCGGAGACCACCCCGAACTTCATCGCCGGGTCGACCACCCGGATCGGCGCCTCGACCGGCTCGGCGCCCTCGGTGCTGAGCCGCACGGTCGCCCAGCCCGGCGCCAGGTCACCCTTGACCCGGGTGTCGACGTATCCGCTGCGGTCGGTGCGGGTCTCGTGCACCTGATCGCCGATCTGGATCTGCACCGGCGCGTTGTTCACCGGCGACGTGGTGAAGCTGCGCCAGCCCCGCACCTTGTCCAGCTTCTTCACCGCGCGCGTGCGCCGGGTGAGCACAACCCGGGCCATCACCCGCGCCCACCCCGGCGCACCGTAACCGGTGTACGCCGTGATCACCGGCTCCCAGCCACGCTGCCGCAACCGGCGCTCGATGATCTCGTGCACCGCGTCCTCGACACGCGCGGCCCGGTGCAGCCGTACGGCGGGCGGGCGGCCCGCCGGGGTCAACGACACTTCGGCCTCCTGCCGTCCGTCATCAGCGACCCTGACGGTACCTGGCCTGCCTGAGTTGCGCGCCGCAACTCCACGCGCCACCGCACCGAAGGACCCCTCAGGTCCACACTGGACATCGCCACGGCGCTCAGCGCACCGCCAGCCGGGCCTTGGCCGGACGAGCCGGCGTCCACTGCTGCTGACACCGCACGTCACGGCCGGCCTGCGCACGCACGGTGACGACCTCCGCGCGCAGCTTACGCAACGTGGCCGCCGCCCGCTCGGCCTCCTGCCACGCCTGCCGCTCCAGCTCGGTCGCGGCCCGATAGGCGGCAAACCGATGCTCCCGCACGGCCGCCCGCACCGCGGCCTCCTGGGCAACGGGATGACGCCGCGGATTCCACATCCCCCGATGCGCCAGCACCTCGTTGAGCTGCGCGATGGACAACTCCCGCCGCCGGCAGGCCGCGGTCGCGATGCGATGCAGATTACGCTCCCGATCGGCCAGCTCGGCCCGGGTCCGGCGCTGCTTGAGAATCGGGAAAGCGGCCGCGGCGGTTACCCGCCGTGCCTCCCGATCGGCGGCGTCGAACTCGGCCCAGGTGGCATCAACCCGCTCCTGAGCACGCACCCAGTCATCCCGCCGCCGCCGGGAGACCTCGGCGGCCCGCTCGGCGGCAAGCGCCCGCTCATCGATCGGCACGGCGGCGGGTAAGGCCACCGCCCGGGCGGAACGGCGGGGCACGGCGAAGAAGGCCGTCACGGCGGCGACGGCGACCAGCAGGACCATCCAGATCGTTATGGCGGTTTCCACGATGAACACCGGCTTCTCTTCGGTTGCGCGTCGGAGTTTTGAGCTATTCCCTTACGCGCACAGGGATCGCTCATGAAAGTCGAGGGCTGAAGCTGTCAGGGCACGGCACGTCAGCGCGGTGCGGGGTGGCGCGCCCGGCCCGAGCACGCGGGTCGCGCACCTGGCTCAAGCACGCGGTTCGCAGCCGGTCCGCCCACGGATCACACGCCTGGCTCAGGTACGCGGATCGCGTCCAATTCGGACCGTGGATCCCACACCTGGCTCAAGCACGCGAATCGCGCCCGATCCCGAACACAGATCCCACACCTGGCCCGAGCACGCGGATCGCGGCCGGACCGGAGCACGGATCCCACACCTGGCCCGAGCATGCCGATCGCGGCCGGACCGGAGCACGGATCACACGCATGGTCCAAGCACGCGGATCGCGGCCAGTCCCGAACGCCGATCCCACACCCGGCCCGAGCACGCGGATCGCGGCCGGTCACGGATCGCGCACCTTGCTCAAGCGCGCGGGTCGCGCCCGGTGGCGCGCCCGGCTCAGGCGCGCGGGGGGCCGCGCTCGCTGTGGGTGCGCTGACTGGAACTGCCGGCGGCCGAGCGGGCCTCGACGCAGATCCGGCCGCCGTGCCGGCCCTGCACCGGCAGCCCGGCCGGACCCTGCACCACGCCGGCGTCGATCGGGGCAGCGCCCTGATTGCCGCCATCCGTGTCCTGCGCGGACCCGGCGTCCTCGGAGGCGGTGGCGGGGTCGGTGCTGTCCGCTTCCAGGGCCAGGCCGGCCTGGTCGGCGCCCGCGCGGGTCTGCTCCGGGGCCTCCGTCAGCGGCAGGCCCGGGGGCAGCGGCGTGTCGACCGTGGTGATGACCGTCACCGGCGCGTCGGCGGCCGGGCCGCCCTGGTCCAGCAGGGCGGGGAGCGTGAAAGCGAGGGCGATCAGCGCGAGGCCGGTCAGGAACTGCAGCAGGCGTCGCCCGTCCCAGTGACGGGGCAGCAGGCGCGCGACAGTGGCCACCCGATCAACCTACCGTTCTCGGCCCGTCCGTGCACAGATAGTGGTGAGTGCGTCCTTCGTCCCACTCCACCGGGTGAGGGACCATGGTGGGGTGACGCAGATCGAGCAGCTCGCCGAGTGGGTCGGCGACGGGGGTGTGGTCGTGCTCAGCGGGGCCGGCCTGTCCACCGAATCCGGCATCCCGGACTACCGCGGCCCGTCCGGCGTGGCCCGGAGCAGCACCCCCATGACCTACCAGGCGTTCACCCGGGATCCGGTGGCCCGGCGGCGTTACTGGGCGCGCAGCCACCTCGGCTGGCGCACCATCGGCGACGCCCGGCCCAACGCCGGTCACCGGGCCGTGGCCCGGCTCCAGGAGCTGGGCCGGCTCGACGGGGTCATCACCCAGAACGTGGACGGGCTGCACCAGGCCGGCGGCGCGCACGCCGTCGTCGAGCTGCACGGCAACCTCTCCCGGATCACCTGCCTGGGCTGCGGTGAGCTGACCGCCCGGACGGCGCACTCCGACCGGCTGGACGCGGCGAACCCGGGCTTCGCGGCGGCCGTGACGGCGGTCAACCCGGACGGCGACGTCGAGATCGACGACGCCGGGCTGGACGGCTTCACGGTTGTCGACTGCGCGTCGTGCGGCGGGATGCTCAAGCCCGACGTCGTGTACTTCGGCGAGACCGTGCCGCCCGACCGGGTCAGCCGCAGCTTCGAGCTGGTCGCGGGGGCGCGCACGTTGCTGGTGCTGGGTTCCTCGCTGACCGTGATGTCCGGGCGGCGGTTCGTGCTGCGCGCCGCCAAGGACGGCATCCGGGTCGCCATCGTCAACCAGGGCATCACCCGCGGCGAGCCGTACGCGGGCCTGATCGTGGACGCCGCGCTGGGCGAGGTGCTGCCCGATGTGGTGCGCCGGGTGGAGGGTGTGTCCGTACCCGGATGAACTGGGTATGCGGGCTCATCCGGGGCCCGCGGCACCCGGCCTAGGTTCGGTCCATGCCTGCGAAGAAGCTTTTCCGCGCCACGGCCGGCCTGCTCGCCCTCGCCGCCGCGACCGTGTTCGCCTGGTGGGCCTGGCTCGGCCGGGACACCGAGATGCAGCTCGACCCCGAGACCGGCAACTACTCCGGGCCGTACACGACCGCCCAGGTCGCCGGGCTCGTGCTCACCATGCTCGCGCTGCTGATCGCGGCCGTGCTGCTGCGGGTGCCGGCGCTGCCGGCCGCCGCGGTGATGACCGTCGCGTTCACCGCGGCGTGGACCGCGCAGGCCGCCGCCACGGACGAGACGGGCCTGTTCCTGGTCGGCACGATCCTCGTGCTGGGCGGCATGGCGGTGGGAACGACGGCGGTCGCCCTCGGCACCACGGCCCTGCGCCGCACCCTCCACCCGACAGCCTGAGCGCACCCGCCGGCCGGCGGCCCGAGCGCACCCGCCGCCCACGGCCCGAGCGCCCCGCCCACCCGACGGCCCGAGCACCCCGCCCGCCCGGCGGTTGAGCGCGCGCCGGCGCCGCCCGGCGGCTGCCCGTTTCGCTCGGTATCGACCGCGTTGCGCAGCACGTAAACGAGTAAGCCGCTCCTTGGTTATCGTCTCGAAACCTAAATAAAGATACCGACGCGTTGACGTGACCCGGCTCACCGGAGTTAACTGCCGGAACCGCTCCCGAAACCGGTTCCGAAACTGCGGTGCAACCATCTGGACACAAGTCGGAGGACACGTGCCAATCACCATCGCCGATGTGGCGGCCCGGGCCAAGGTCAGCAAGACCACGGTCTCCCGGGTGCTCAACGGCAAGGGTGAGCTGGACGAGTCGACCGCCGCCCGGGTCCGCAAGGTCATCGAGGAACTGGGCTATGTGCCCAGCTCACGGGCCGTGGGCCTGGCCCGCGGCCGGACCCGGGTGGTCGGCATGCTGGTCCCCTCGCTCACCTGGCCGTGGATCGGCGAGGTGCTGCAGGGCGCCGTCGACGTGCTCGAGACCGAGCGCTACGGCCTGCTGCTGTTCACCTGCAACCGCGGCGAGGAGTCGATGCGCCAGTTCGGCGCCCAGGTTTCCGCCAAGAGCTTCGACGGCCTGCTGGTCATCGAGCCCGAGGGCACCCTCGACTACATCGCCATGCTGCACGCCCGCGGCCTGCCCGTGGTGCTGATCGACGACCGGGACGTGCAGCCCGGCCAGATCCCGAGCGTGGGCACCACCAACCACTCCGGAGCCGGCGCCGCCGCCCGGCACCTGCTGGGCATCGGCCGGCGCAAGCCGCTGATCGTCGCCGGGCCCGAGCGCTTCGGCTGCACGGTGCAGCGCCTGGACGGCTTCGCGTCGGTCTACGCCGAGGCCGGCCACCCGATCAGCGCCGACCGCGTCCTGCCCGGCGACTTCACCATCGCCTGTGGCCGGGACGGCATCCAGGCGGCGATCGCGTCCGGTGTGGAGTTCGACGCGGTCTTCGCGCACAACGACCTCTCCGCGACCGGCGC
Source organism: Actinoplanes sp. NPDC049599 (assembly GCF_044465625.1). Classification (NCBI taxonomy): domain Bacteria; kingdom Bacillati; phylum Actinomycetota; class Actinomycetes; order Micromonosporales; family Micromonosporaceae; genus Actinoplanes; species Actinoplanes sp. NPDC049599. Next base: position 15,405 of record NZ_JBITLX010000013.1, on the reverse strand, counting down.
CATGCAGGCGGTGCTGGACAGCGGCCGGCGCATCCCGCAGGACGTCGCGGTGGTCGGCTTCGACGACATCCCGATGGCGGCGCACACCCAGCCGCCGCTCACCACCGTGCACCAACCACTGCGCGAGATGGGCGAGGCAGCGGCACGCATGCTGCTCGCCCACTTCGAGGGCTCACCCCTGCCCAACCGCCCGACCGTCATCCCCGCCACCTTCACCGTCCGCGGCTCCACCGGCCCGAGACCCCAGACCGACCACTCGTAAGCCGTACTCCCCCATAACCCGCAAGACGGCCGACGTTTCGACGTGCGGCGCACCCGCCCTGCCTCGGGGCACCCCTCTCACCCGATTCCGCACCACCTGAGGAGACATCAGAAATGCAGCGCAGGAAATTTATCGCGGTCGCCGTCGCCGGCGTGCTCGCGTCGGGCGGCCTGGCCGCCTGTGGCGAATCGCCCAATGAGGGCAACAAGAAGGCCGGCAGTGGCGTCACCTTCCTGAACGTGGGCATGCCGAACGGCCCGCAGACGGAGAACCACAACCCGTTCCTCGGCACGTCGGCGGGCGCCTCGCTGGGCTACCGCTGGATGCTCTACGAGCCCCTCATGATGTGGAACCCGGTGAAGCCCGCCGAGGCCTCCAAGCCGTGGCTGGCCACCGGCGCCGAGTGGACCCCGGACTTCAAGAAGGTCACGATCACGGTTCGCGACAACGCGAAGTGGTCGGACGGCAAGCCGGTCACCGGTGACGACGTCGCCTACACGTTCAACCTGATCAAGAAGAACGAGGCGCTGAACTCCGCCGCCACGCCGTACGGCGAGATCACCGCCAGCGGCAACACCGTCACGGTGACCTTCACCGGCTCGATGTTCGTCTACAAGGACAAGTGGCTGGGCCAGACCCCGATCGTGCCCAAGCACATCTGGGAAGGCATCAAGGACCCCGCCACCGACGCGAACAAGACGCCGGTCGGCTCGGGCCCGTACACGCTGAAGACCTTCACCCCGCAGACCACCACGTTGTCGGTCCGCACCGAGGGTTACTGGCAGGACCTGCCGCAGGTCAAGGAGCTGCGCTACACGTCGTACACCGACAACAACGCGCAGACCACGGCCCTGTCGGACGGCTCCAACGAGTGGTCCTTCGTGTTCATCCCGAACTACAAGACGGTCTTCATCGACAAGGACCCGGCGCACTACAAGGTCTGGGCCCCGCCGATCCTCGGCATCCACGGCCTGTACATCAACACCACCAAGGCGCCGTTCGACAACGTGGCCCTGCGCAAGGCGATGAGCATGGTCGTCAACCGCGAGGACATCTTCAACCAGGCCTCGGCCGGCTACTTCCACCCGCTGGTGTCCAGCGTGACCGGTCTGCCGTCGCCCGCCGGTGACGCGTACGTCGCGCCGGAGTACAAGGGCAAGAACCAGGCCGTCGACGTCGAGGGCGCCAAGGCCGTGCTGGCCGAGGCGGGCTTCAAGCTCAACGGCAGCACGCTGAACGACCCGAGCGGCAAGCCGGTGAAGATCACCCTGACCGACCCGAGCGGCTGGTCCGACTACCAGACCTCGCTCGAGATCGTGAAGGACAACTTCGCGCAGATCGGCATCGCCGCCACCGTCGACAAGGCGAACCAGGACGCCTGGTTCCGCAACGTCGAGGAGGGCAAGTTCGACGCCACCTTCCGCTGGACCAACGGTGGCGCGACGCCGTACGACATCTACCAGACCGTCATGGACGGCAAGGTGATGAAGAAGATCGGTGTCGCCTCCCCGGGTGGCAACTTCGGCCGCTTCAACAGCCCCGAGGCCACCGCGGCCCTGGCGGCGTACGCGAACGCCTCGGACGACGCCGCCCGCACCACCGCGCTCAACACGGTTCAGAAGATCTTCGTGGAGCAGGTGCCGATGATCCCGGTCGGCGCGGACAACATCGGCATGGCGTACAGCACCAAGAACTGGGTCGGCTGGCCCGACGACACCAACCCCTACGGCGCCGGTCAGCCCACGCAGGCCAACGCCCTGGACGTCGTCCTGCACCTCAAGCCCGCCAACTCCTGATCCGCACCGCCGTGCCCCGGACGGGCTCGTCCCGTCCGGGGCACGGCACCGCGGCAGTCCGACACCCCTGCGAAGGAACTCGGCATGACGTTGAGCCCAGAGGCCGAGGCGCCGGCCAACGAGGTGGTGCTTGAGGCGATCGGCCTGACCAAGCACTTCCCCGTCCGCCGGACGCTGCGCGACCTTTTCACCCGCACGCACGAGGCCGTGCACGCGGTTGATGACGTACATCTCACGCTGCGGCGCGGCCGCGTGACCGCCCTGGTCGGCGAGTCCGGCTCCGGCAAGTCCACGGTGGCCCGCCTGCTGGCCCAGCTCTATCCCCGCACCGCCGGGGACCTCAAGCTGCACGGCGAGAGCACGAAGGTCCGGGGCGGACGGCAGTTCCGCGCCTACACGGCCCGGGTCCAGATGATCTTCCAGGACCCATTCGCGTCGCTGAACCCGGTGCACACGATCCGGTACCACCTGACCCGGTCGCTGAAGATCCACCACAACGCCGGCAACTCCGCGGCGGAGCTGGAGGCGGCCCTGGCCAACCTGCTCAACCGGGTCAGCCTGACGCCGCCGGAGCGCTACCTCGACAAGTTCCCGCACGAGCTCTCGGGCGGCCAGCGCCAGCGCGTGGCGATCGCCCGGGCCCTGGGCGCGGACCCGGAGGCGCTGCTCGCCGACGAGCCGGTGTCCATGTTGGACGTCTCGATCCGGCTCGGCGTGCTCAACCTGCTGCGCGACCTGAAGGAACGGCTGAACCTGGCGATCCTCTACATCACCCACGACATCGCGTCGGCCCGCTACTTCGCCGACGACACGATGGTGATGTACGCCGGCCGGATGGTCGAGGGCGGCGACAGCGAGTCGGTGACCCAGTCGCCGGCCCACCCGTACACCCGGCTCCTGATCGATTCCGCGCCGGACCCGGACCGGATCGCCAACATGCTCGGCGATGCCGCGGACCGCGGCAACGGCGAGCCGCCCAGCCTGATCAAGCCGCCCAGCGGTTGCCGGTTCCACCCGCGCTGCCCGATGGCCATGCCGCGCTGCGTGACCGACCTGCCGGTGCGCCTGGAGATCGGCGACAAGCCCGGGCACTGGGCCGCCTGCTGGCTCTACGACGAGGCCACCGTGGCCGAGCAGCCGCCCGGCTCCGCCGCCACCGGTTTCTCCCCCGAGGCCGTGCTGGTCGCCGGGGACGCGCACCCGGAGGAGGTCCGATGAAGTTCCTGATCCAGCGGATCCTGTTCTACCTCTTCACCGCGTGGGCCGCGATCACCATCAACTTCTTCATCCCGCGGATGATCCCCGGTGACCCGGTCAAGTCGCTGCTGGCCCGGTTCCAGGGGCAGATGAGCAGCGACGCGATCGACTCGCTCTACGTGCTGTTCGGCCTGGACAAGGACGCCAGCCTGTGGAGCCAGTACGTCGACTACTGGCAGCAGCTCTTCCGCGGTGACCTGGGCCTGTCGTTCACCGCGTTCCCGTCGCCGGTCTCCGAGGTCATCGGCGACGCGCTGCCGTGGACCGTGGCGCTGGTCGGCATCACCACGATCATCAGCTTCTTCATCGGCACCAGCCTCGGCGTGCTGGCCGGCTGGCGGCGCGGCTCGTGGATCGACGGCCTGTTGCCGGCCACCACGTTCCTGAGCTCGGTGCCGTACTTCTGGCTGGGCCTGCTGGCGATCTACCTGCTGGCCGGGCCGGACAGCTTCTTCCCGTCCTCGGGCGGCTACGGCACCGACGTGGTGCCGTACCCGGACTGGCCGTTCATCTCCAGCGCGCTGCAGCACAGCCTGCTGCCCGCGCTGACCATCCTCATCTCCTCGGTGAGCGGCTGGATCCTGAGCATGCGCAACATGATGGTCACCGTCGCGGCGGAGGACTACATCACCGTCGCGCACGCCAAGGGGCTGTCGGACCGCCGGGTGGCGCTGAGCTACGCGGCCCGCAACGCGCTGCTGCCGAACATCTCCGGCTTCGCGCTGTCGCTGGGCTTCATCGTCGGCGGCACGCTGCTGGTGGAGATCGTCTTCTCCTACCCGGGGCTGGGCTTCCTGCTCTTCCGGGCGGTCGGCGCCAAGGACTACCCGTTGATGCAGGGCATCTTCCTGGTCATCACGATCTCCGTGCTGGTCGCGAACCTGATCGCGGACATCGCCTACCTGATGCTCGACCCGCGCACCCGCAAGGAGGGCTGACAGGTGACCATCCCCACCTCCAGCATCGACCAGGTCATTCCCGGCCAGGGTGCGATGGCGCAGCCCGAGCCGGCCAAACCGACCAAGGCCGCCAAGCGCCGCAAGTTCCGGTTCATCGCCAACGGCAAGGCCATGACCGGCATCGTCGTGCTCGGCCTGTACCTGCTCTTCGCGATCATCGGGCCGTGGGTGGCGCCGTACGACCCGGACGCCCGCGGCGACCAGTTCGTGGCGCCGCCGTCGGCGGACCACTGGTTCGGCACCACCCACCTGGGTCAGGACGTCTTCAGCCAGATCCTGGTCGGCACCCGGGCCGTCATGCTGGTCGGCTTCGCCGCCGGCATCATCGCCACGATCCTGTCGGTGCTGATCGGCGTCACCGCCGGTTACCTCGGCGGCGGCTTCGACGACGGCCTGTCCGCGCTGTCCAACGTGTTCCTGGTGATCCCGGCCCTGCCGCTGATCATCATCGTGACCGCGGCGGTGCCCAGCGGCGGTGACGCCCTGGTCGCGCTGATCATCGGCCTGACCTCGTGGGCCTGGGGCGCCCGGGTGCTGAGAGCCCAGACCCTGTCGCTGCGCAGACGCGACTACGTCGAGGCCTCCCGGGCCAACGGCGAGTCCACCTGGCGCATCATCATCTTCGAGATCCTGCCGAACCTCACCGCGATCATCGCGTCCGGCTTCGTCGGCACGGTCATCTTCGCGGTCACCTCGGAGATCACCCTGGCCTTCATCGGCATCGGCTCGGCCACCTCGTGGAACTGGGGGACGATCCTGTTCTGGGCGCAGAGCCAGCAGGCCCTGGCGCAGGGCGCGTGGTGGTGGTTCGTCCCGGCCGGTCTGGCGATCGCGTTCCTGGGCACCGCCCTCTCGCTGATCAACTTCGGCATCGACGAGTTCGTCAGCCCGCGGCTGCGCAGCGCCGGCAAGACGAAGATCAAGACCGCCTCGGGCCGCACCGTACGGATGCGGGTCGGCTTCACGCCGGTGCTGGACAACTCCGGCGCGCCGCACACCCACGCCAGCCCGATCCCGGTCATCGGCGGCAAGCCGACCCCGGTCAGCCGCAGCAAGGAGGCGACCACCCCATGAGCCAGCAGCCGGTGCTCGAGATCAAGAACCTGAACGTGGACTACGGCCTGGGCGACCAGGCGGTGCACGCCGTCCGCGACGTGAACCTGACCCTGCACCGCGGCGAGGTGCTCGGCCTGGCCGGCGAGTCCGGCAGCGGCAAGTCCACCCTGGCGTACGGGCTCACCCGGCTGCTGGCCCCGCCCGGCGTGGTCAGCGGCGGCGAGGTCATCTACCACCCGGAGCAGGGCGAGCCGTACGACGTCCTGGGCCTGACCGACAAGCAGCTGCAGGCGTTCCGCTGGGCCGAGACCGCGATCGTGTTCCAGGGCGCGATGAACTCGCTCAACCCGGTGCACAAGATCTCCACCCAGCTGACCGACGTGCTGGCCGCGCACGAGCCGCAGATGTCGTCGCACAGCCGCAACGCCCGGGCCCGGGAGATGCTCAAGCTGGTCGGCATCTCGCCGGACCGGATGGACGCCTACCCGCACCAGCTCTCCGGCGGCATGCGCCAGCGCGTCATGATCGGCATGGCGCTGATCCTGCAGCCGCAGGTGGTCATCATGGACGAGCCGACCACGGCGCTGGACGTGGTGATGCAGCGGCAGATCCTGGGTCAGCTCATCGAGCTGCGCGAGCGGCTCGGCTTCTCGGTCATCTTCATCACGCACGACCTGTCGCTGCTGGTGGAGTTCTCGAACCGGATCGCCATCATGTACGGCGGCCGGATCGTCGAGGAGGCGCAGGCGACCACGCTGTACAAGGAGTCGCTGCACCCGTACAGCCAGGGTCTGCTCTCCTCGTTCCCCGCCCTGCGGGGGCCGCGCCGGGAGCTGGCCGGCATCCCCGGCTCGCCGCCCGACCTCAAGGGCATGCCGAGCGGGTGCTCGTTCCACCCGCGGTGCCCGAAGGTCTTCGAGCCGTGCGCCGACAACATCCCGGTGCTCGGCAGCCCGGACACCCCCGACGGGGCGACCCGCACTGTCGCCTGCTGGCTGCACCCGGTCAAGCAGCCGGTCGGCTGAGCACAGCGTTGCCGACGGCCCCGGCCCACCAGCCGGGGCCGTCCTCGTACCCATCCCCCACAGGAGAACCATGAACCCCACCGTCACGCCCGCACCCGGGCTGCTCCTGCCCACCGCCGACCTGCCGCCGTCGTTCAAGTGGGGCGTCGCGACGTCGTCCTACCAGATCGAGGGCGCCGTCGCCGAGGACGGCCGCACCCCGTCCATCTGGGACACGTTCTGCCGCGTGCCCGGTGCCGTGGTGGGTGGCGACAACGGCGACGTCGCGTGCGACCACTACCACCGGATGCCGCAGGACGTCGCCCTGATCAAGAGCCTGGGCGTGGACACGTACCGGTTCTCGGTGGCCTGGCCCCGGGTGCAGCCCGGCGGCAAGGGCCCGGCCAACGAGGCCGGCCTGGCCTTCTACGACCGGCTGACCGACGAGCTGCTGGCCCAGGGCATCGACCCGTGGGTCACGCTGTACCACTGGGACCTGCCGCAGGAGCTCGAGGAGGCCGGCGGCTGGCCGAACCGCGACACCGCGTACCGCTTCGCCGACTACTCGATGCTGGTCTTCGACCGGCTCAGCGACCGGGTGGACAACTGGACCACGCTGAACGAGCCGTGGTGCTCGGCCTGGCTGGGTTACTTCGTGGGTGTGCACGCGCCGGGCCGCAAGAACTTCGGCGACGCCATGGCCGCGGTGCACCACCTGCTGCTGGGCCACGGCCTCGCGACCCAGCGGATGCGCGCGGCGGCGCCGCGGGAGATGAAGTTCGGCATCACCCTCAACATGGGTACGGCGGACCCGGCCACCGACACGCAGGCCGACCGCGACGCCGCCCGGCGTGCCGACGGCATGGGCACCCGCATCTACCTGGATCCGCTGCGCAAGGGCCAGTACCCGGCGGACATGGTCGAGGACCTGGCGGCGCGTGGCACCGCGTTCCCGGTCCAGGACGGCGACCTCGAGATCATCTCGACGCCGTTCGAGGTGCTGGGCGTGAACTTCTACTTCGGACAGGACTTCAGCGGCACCGACGAGCAGGGCAACTCCACGGACGCCGACGGGCTGCCGGTGGTCCGCGCGATCCTGCCGCCCGGCCCGCGCACCGCGATGGACTGGCCGATCACCGCGGACCGCTTCACCAGGCTGCTGGTGCGGCTCTCCCGCGACTACCCCGGCCTGCCGATGGTCATCACGGAGAACGGCGCGGCGTTCGACGACACCGCGGACGCCGAGGGCAACGTGGCCGACGAGGACCGGACCGCGTACCTGGCCGCGCACATCGCGGCGGTGGCCGACGCCCGCGAGCAGGGCGCGGACGTGCGGGGTTACTTCGCGTGGTCGCTGATGGACAACTTCGAGTGGGCCGAGGGCTACGCGAAGCGCTTCGGCATCGTGCACGTGGACTACAACACGCAGGTCCGGACGCCCAAGCAGTCGGCGCTCTGGTTCCGCGACACGATCAGCCGCGTCCGCGGCGACTGAACGGGGGCGGGCCGGCGCGGTGCCCTCGGGACGCCGCGCCGGCCCGGGTCAGACCCGGGGTCGAGTTCAGCCGCGGCCGCGGCTCAGGGATCGGCGGTGGGCCGCCCGCGACGGTGGCGCCGCCGGGCCCGGCGTGCCCGGCAGCCCGCCGTCGGCGAGCAGCCGGGCGATCGGCAGCGTGGCCGCGCCCATCGCGACCGCGTCGGGCCCGAGCTGACAGAGATCGATCCGGGTACGCGAGTACGGATGCCGCAGCGCGTTTCGTGCGGCAGCGTCGCGAATGTCCGATAGAAAGCGCTCTCCCAACGCCAAGCCCGCCGGCCCGCCCAGCACGATGCGCTCGGGTGAGAACAGGTTGACCAGTCCCGCGATCCCGGCGCCCAGGTAGCCCACGGTCTGCGTGATGACCGCCGCGGCCGCCTCGTCCAGCGCCCCGTCGGCCGCCAGCATCCGGGTCAGCAGCTTCGGGTCGGGCCGCTGGCCGGTGGCCTCGGCGAGCCGGGCGATCACCGTCTCCGACCCGATGTACGCCTCCAGGCAACCCCGTGCCCCGCACCGGCAGACGGCACCGTCGTACACCAGGGTGGTGTGACCCCATTCGCCCGCGTTGCTGAACGCGCCGCGATAACCGCGCCCGTCCATCACGACCGCGGCCCCCACCCCCGTGCCCACCATGACTATCACCGCGTGCTTGGCGCCCCGGCCGGCGCCGAACCACATCTCGGCCTGGCCGAGCGTCTTGGCGCCGTTCTCCACGAAGACCGGCACCTCGGTGCCGGCGCGCAGCATCTCGCCCAGCGGTACGGCGTCCCAGCCGGTGGTCTGCGAGTGCACGATCGGCGAACCCGCGGAGTGGTCGACCACGCCCGGCACGCCGACGCCGTAGCCGAGCACCTCGGAACGCGCGATGCCCGCCTCGGCAACCACCGTCTCCAGCCCTTCGAGGAGCTTGGCGGCGGTCAGCTGCGGATCGGGGCCGTCGTCACCGAGCGAGAACTGCGCCACGGCGAGCCGGGACATCGCCAGGTCGTACAGCTCGACCAGCAGCCGGGTCTCGCCGACGTCGGCGCCGGCGACGTAGCCGTACCCCGGGGCCACCCGCAGCAGCGCGCGGGGCCGCCCGCCGTCCGAACCGACCAGGCCGGCCTCCTCGACCAGCCCCTCGTCGATCATCTCGCCGATCAGGTTGCTCACGCTGGCCTGGCTGAGCGCGGTGGTCTCACCGAGCTGCTGCCGGCTCTGCCGGCCGCCGTGGAACAGGTCCGTGAGCAGGCTCGCCCGGTTGGCGCGGCGGACGTCCCGCACCGTCGTACGCCTGGTCTCCAACCCCTACCGCCTTCGCATTCAGCCCCGTCGACTCGGAAACTACCAGGTGACCGGCCGGGAGCTGCGCTACCGTCACCGCCGTGAGCGACTACCGGACCCTCAACCGAGCAAGCTGGGACGAGCGCGCGCCGGCCCACGCGGCGTCCAAGGACTACCGCGTGTCGGCCTTCGCCGACGACCCGGCGCACCTCAGCGACGTGGTCCGCTTCGACCTGCCCCGGCTCGGCGACCTCCGCGGCCTGCGCGGCGTGCATCTGCAGTGCCACATCGGTACGGACACCCTGTCGCTGGCCCGCCTGGGCGCGACGATGACCGGGCTGGACTTCTCGCCGGCGTCGCTGGCGGAGGCCCGGCGCATCGCGGCCCTGGCCGGCACCCCGGTCGAGTACGTGGAGTCGGACGTCTACCAGGCGGCCGACAAGCTGGACCGCGGCGGCTTCGACCTGGTGTACACCGGCATCGGCGCGCTCTGCTGGCTGCCGGACATCCGCCGCTGGGCGCGGGTCGTGGCGGACCTGCTGCGCCCGGGCGGCCGGCTGTTCCTCCGCGAGGGCCACCCGATGCTGTGGGCGATCCCGGACGAGCCGCGCCCGGACGGGGTGCTGGCGGTGGAGCTGCCGTACTTCGAGCAGACCGAGCCGACGATCTGGACCGAGGGCGGCACGTACGTCGAGACGGACACCGAGTTCGTGCACAACACCACGCACGAGTGGAACCACGGCCTCGGCGAGGTGGTCACGGCCCTGATCGACGCGGGCCTGACGGTGACCGGCCTGACCGAGCACACCACCGCGCCGTGGAACGCGCTGCCCGGCCGGATGAGCCAGGTCGCCGACGGAGAATGGCAGCTCACCGACCGTCCCCAGCGCCTGCCGCACACCTACACCCTGCAGGCGGTGCGCGGCTCCGTTTAAAGATCGCCGCATTCGGGGTATCTCGGGGCCAGTCCCCACGACCAAGGAGCCCTCGATGCGCGCAGGATCAATCGGCGGAGTCATCGTCATCATCTGGCTCGTCCTCGGCGCCGTCGCCGCGTTCGAGCGTGGATACTTCAAGGAATCCGGCGACGCGAGCTGTGCCGAGGCCGGCACGGTCATCGTCACGGTGGTCGCCGGCCCGCTCAACTGGCTGGGCGTCAACCCGAAGATCACCTGCGACATCCCCGAGCCGTCCAAGTAGGCCGGGAACCGCAGTTCCGCTCACCACCCGGAACGCCGCCGCCCCTCCAGGGGGATGCGGCGTTCCCGCCGTCCTGGGGTCAGCCGCACTCAGCGCACCCAGGGCGGGCTGATCAGCGAACCGTCCGCGAGGGTCGCCTCGAGGCCGATGCTGGTGGTCACCCAGGCGGCCGCCGGCGCGTCCGAGACGTTGTCCAGGCCGAAGAGCGCGCCGGCCGGCACGAAGGCGACCTCACCCGCCCGTACCGTCGTGCGGTTGTCCCCGATGGTCGCGGTCAGCTCGCCGGTGAGCACCAGCAGGACCTCCTCCCGGTTCACCCGGTGTGGCACCCCGGTGGTGCCGGCGGCGACGTCGAGCCGCCAGGCGCAGAGCTCCCGGCTGCCGGACGACGGCGCGACGTAGGAATGGAACGCGGCGCCGTGCAACTCGTGCCGCACGGCGTCCTGCTCACGAATGACTGGCATGGTGATCCTCTCAGATCGTCAAGCTACTGGACTAAATAGTCAAGCAGCTTGACCTATCTGTCAAACTGTTCCGGTGGACCGTGATCTGCTCGACCTGCCGGTGCTGCTGCTGAGCGCCGCCCGCGCCCTGGTGGACGGCGTCGACGCCGGCGTCCGGGCGCGCGGCTTCACCGACCTGCGCCCGGCGCACGGCTTCGCGTTCGTGCGCCTGGCCGGCGACGGCGCGACCGTGGGCCAGCTCGCCGAACACCTCGACGTGACCAAGCAGGCGGCCAGCCAGATGGTCGAGGAACTCGTGACCAAAGGGTACGTGGAACGCCGCCCGCACCCCGCCGACGCCCGCGCCCGCCTGGTCGTGCTGACCCCGAAGGGGTGGGCGTGCACCCGCGCGGCGGACGAGGCGGCGGTCGAGATGCTGCGCCCCTGGGCGGACGTCCTGGGCCCGGAGCGGCTGGCCGCCCTGAAGGCGGACCTGCGGCGCATCGCCGCCCCGGGCCGGGTCCGCCCGACTTGGTGAGCCGGTGCCCGATGAGTTCGCCGCGGCCCATCCGTAATCCTGCAAAGCCCTCGAACAGGAGAACGTGATGCAGAACCTTGAGGCCGCGGTGCAAGCGGAACGCGCCGAGCAGGCAGACCTGCTCGCCACGCTCACCCCGGAGCAGTGGAACGCCCCGACCCTGTGTGCCGGCTGGCGGGTCCGCGAGGTCATCGCCCACACGACGGCGCCGTACCGGATGTCGCTCGCCCGCACCCTGGTGGAGCTGGCGAAGGCCCGTGGCGACATCAACCGGATGGCCGACCGCGCCGCCCGGCGCGACGCCGCCCGCATGTCACCCGAGCAGCTGCTCGCCGACCTGCGCGCCAACATCACCAGCCCCTGGACCCCGCCCGGCGGCGGCCCGCAGGGCGCACTGTCCCACGACCTCATCCACGGCCTCGACATCACGGTCGGCCTGGGCCTGGACCGCCGGCCGCCACCCGAGCGGGTCGCCCTGGTGCTGACCGGCCTCCAGCCGAAGAACGTCGCCTTCTTCGGCACGGACCTGGCGGGGGTCAGCCTGCGGGCAACCGACCTCGACTGGACCTACGGGACGGGCGCCCCGGTGCGCGGACCGGCCCAGGACCTACTGCTGGTGATCTGCGGCCGGCGCCTGCCCGCGGGCCGGCTGACAGGCGACGAGGCCGCGCGGTTCAGCACGTCCGCTCCGCACGGATCGTGATACCCCCCGCGGCGCTCGTCACGCGCGGCGGCTGGGCACGTCAGGCCAGCGACAGGAACAGCTTCTCGAGCTGTGCCACATCAAGGCTCGGCTTCTCGCCGTTGCCCTCCGCCTTCACGCACTCCCGCAGGCCGCTGGCGATAATCTTGAAACCGGCCCGGTCCAGCGCCCGGGACACGGCGGCGAGCTGGGTCACCACATCGGCGCAGTCGCGGCCGTCCTCCAGCATCGCGATCACACCACGGATCTGCCCCTCCGCGCGCCGCAGCCGCCTGATGACGTCCCCGAGCGCATCCTGGTCGATCTCCATACCGTGCCTCCCACCCCGTCGCCTACCTGCGCAACGATACCCCGGCGGGTACACCTGGCAGACCGGGAGAACACGCGATCCCCGTCACGGAAGGCCGCTCGCAAAATACCACCGGGGGTATGTATTCCGAGGGAGGCCGCACTCACTCCCCGGGTCGGCCGGCCAGGACGAGTGCCACCACGGAGGCCGCCCGGCCACCGCGGGTGCAGCCCGACGGCGCGCGAAGGTCGCCGGCGGCCGGTACTGTCGGCCCATGTCCGGCCCCGGAGACGTGCCACCGCAGCTCCTGCGCCGGTTGCGGCCGATCTGCCTGGGCCTGCCGGAGACGTACGAGGAACCGGCCTGGATCGGCGTCCGCTGGCGGATCCGCAAGCGGACATTCGCCCATGTCTACACGCCCGACCCTGGGCGCAACCTGGTCTACCCCCGGCACCCGGTCGCCGGCGAGCCGCCGACGGTGATGACGTTTCGGGTGCCCGCCGCCGAGCTCCTCGGCCTGACCGGCAGCGGCTTTCCGTTCTTTCGCGCGGGCTGGGGCCACAACGTCGCCGGGGCCCTCCTCGGCGACCACACCGACTGGACCGAGGTCGTCGAGCTCCTCACCGACAGCTACTGCGAGCTGGCCCCGAAGTTCCTCGTCGCCCGGGTCGCCGCCCCGGCGGGCCAGCGATCCGCCGCACCGATGTCAAGACCGCCCACGGCAGGCTAGCGGCGGCCGTACTTGTCGAACGGGACCGTCCAGTCGCCGATACCGTTCCAGATCGGGAGCTCGCGCGGGGTGTTCCTGACGTCGACGATGTCGCCGACCAGGAAGTTGTTGTAGACCCACTTGGCGTCAGCCGTGCTGAGGTTGATGCACCCGTGTGACAGGTTCGCCCGGCCCAGTGAGCCGTTCCACGGGGCGGCGTGCAGGTATTCGCCGGAATAGCTGATCCGGGTGCAGAACTCGATGTTCTCCGACACGTAGTAGTTCGGGTCCTTGGGGTCGGTGACGCCGTAGCTCGCCGAGCTCATGGTGTGCTTGCGCTTCTTGCCCAGCACGACGTGGGGGCCACCCGCCGTCCAGTAGCTGATGCTCTCGCCGTTCGCCCCGGTGGTGCCGCCGCCCTTGCCGAGGCTGCACTTCATCGTGCGGACGAGCTTGCCGTTGATGTAGACCTTCGTCAGGTGGGTCCGGTTGTCGCTGACCGCGATCAGCTGCCGGCCGATCTTGAAGTGGGTCGACGCGTTCCGCGCCCCGTACGTCGTCTTGCCGAGCTTGACGCCGAACATGCCGACGCTCACCTTGACCGTCGTGCCGGCGGCCCAGTACTTCGCCGGCCGCCAGTGCACGGTCTTGTCGTCCTTCCAGAAGAACTTGCCCTTGACCTCGGGCGAGGTCTTGATCTCGATGGCCTTCTCCGCCGCGTTCTTGTTGACAGCGCGGCTGAACGCGACGATCACCGGCTGCCCGGCGCCGTACGTCCGGCCCTCCTTGAGGGCGAGCATCCCGTTGGCCTGGAAGGTGACCCGGGCGATGTTCTCCGGCTTCAGCGTGGTGAACGTGCTGTCCTCGGTGGTCGTCTTGCCCGCGCCGTCGGTGGCCGTGACGCTCACCTTGTACTTCTTGCCGTACGCGAGATCCTCGACCGACCGCCACGTCCCGTCATCCTGGATCGCACCGTCGATCTTGGCCTTGCCGGAGGTGACGGTGACCGACTGGAGCTTGCCGTCTGCGGCGCTGACAACAATCGGCTTCACCGGCAACACCTCGGTGTCCCCGTTCGCCGGCGTCACACTCAGCCGGACGGGCGCAACCTGCTCGATGTTCGCGGCCGGCTCGACCCAGTCCGTGCCGCCGTCCGCCTTGCCGGACGAGGAGCACCCGGCAGCCGCAGCAGCCGCGGCCATACCCACCGCGCCGACAATCACCTTACGTCGCTGAATCATGACTCTCACATTCGAGGGATGCCGACCGGCGCCATCCAAGGCCCTGCATACATAGACGTAGACAGGACCCGAAACGTTGCGTCCCGCTCCGAAAGGAGATCATCCTGACAGATCCAAACCCCGCCCGGTAGCCCACACCAACTGCCAAAAGCCGACACCCCGGCCCCAAAAACCCAAACCCGCCGGTCAGCCCACCATCGGCGTATACCTCGCCCGCAGGACGACCCCGCACCGGGAGAACCGACCAGCACCGCGTAACTACGCTCGGTGATGCCCCGGCTGCCTTCACCGAGGCGAACGGCCCAATAGCACGGTGATCGCCCGGAACGGCCAAGCCGCCACCCGTCACAACATCGTGTGCCCGACAACCAAGCGATCAGCCGACCGATCGCAGCGGACGCCCGAAGACAGGCCGGCTCCGCACCAACGACCGCGGCCGACCTGAACATCGGTGCCACACGGCTGTGGACAAACGCGACCACCGTCGCTGCGATACGTGGCCAACCTGAGCGCACAGTTCCCTGACCCCACCCGGCAGCCGAGCGCCCACCAGCGACCGCGCCCGGCGAGAGCAAGTGACCCCGTTCCACTGTGGCGTCACTGCGGCCCCATAAAAAACGACATCGGCGGAACTGCGGGCCGACCGGCAACCATCCCTGTCAGCACAACCGGCAAACCTACGAAATCCGCCGTGCCGCTGACAACCCGACCGCACCCGTGTCGGTGAGCCGGTAGCAGCGGCGCGTGCGCCCGTCGACAAGTTGCTCCGGCCAGCCAAGTTTCCTGGTGATCGCCGGAAGCCACCCACCCAAGCCGGACGCCGGGACGACAAGCGACAGCGACTCTACGATCCAGCGCGCCAACCTGAAAGACGCCAAAGCACAAAATCAACCGCAACTGCGAGGTCCATTCGCTTGACCACCACCCACGCCGACCTGCCCGACAGAATCACTGGCCGCCCCCACAAGCACGGAAGCCAGACCCCGAACCGCCAGGGGACCACCAGGGGACCACCAGGCCGGATCATGCACCCAGCAGCGAGCAACCAAGAACTGAAGTTCCACCTTCGAGCCGGACACCTTGAAACCAGACAGTGGTCTGGGGGAAGGATGTCCCGGTGCCCCGCCCTTCGAAGTATTCCGAGGATT
>NZ_JBITLX010000012.1:191136-236918 GCF_044465625.1 Actinoplanes sp. NPDC049599 | reverse complement strand
GGGCGACTCCGAAGGGCCAAACCTTCATCTCTCGCACAGCATCAACTCCAGAGCCTGCCTACAAACACAACTCCTTCGCTGTTCAGGGCACAAACGCCGCTACAAGGTCCACCACTCGCGTCCCTTTCCTCCTGAGATGACCCCTCGACCTCCAAGGGCCAATCCCGCATACCGGACGAAATCGGCAATGGGCTGGATGAAGTCAGGGGTATGGAAACGTCGAGGAAGGCACCGGCGTCATGTCGCCAATCCTGGGCTGCCACGCACGCGGCGACCCACCGGTGGAAGCCGACGTATGCGCTGACCTCCAATGCCTGCGTGCGTACTTGACGCCCATGTCGCCGATCCGTAACGGCGGTAGGTTGTGCTGAGCTGCGGGCCGAAACACTGCGTCCAGCTTCCCGAACTCGGAGGAGCGGCGTTGGCGGCCGCTGGGAACATCGCGATGCCCGGACCCACCGCTGCGCCGTGACGTGCATGGCTATCCGTGTGACGACGGCGCGGATGTTGCGGTAGATGGTCATCGGGGTGACGCTGCAGAAGGCGGCGATCTCGGAAATGGTGAACTGGCAGCTGTCGTACCTGCGCTGTGCCTTGTTGATCAGGGCGGGAGTCATCTTGGGTTTGCGTCCGCCGGCACGCCCGCGAGCTCGGGCGGCCGCCAGGCCGGCCAGCGCGCGGCCCTGCCCGACCGGGTCCGTGGCTAACCGCGACCCACCCCGACCTGGCCGGCCGCGCCACCTTCGCGCCGCCGTACCTCACCCAGTGCGCCCGGGCGGACCTACCGCAGCGCCGACCGCCACACCGGCAGGTGCGCGGCGAGGTAGCCGGCCGCGCCACCCCAGTGCACCCCGTGGCCCTCGGCCCACAGCCGGGACCACGGCGGCCCGCCGGTGCGCAACAGGTCGTACATCGCCCGGGTACGCCGCACCAGCAGCCCGGGCAGGGCCTGCCCGCCGGCCTCGTCCAGGCCGTACCCGTCGACCACCGCGCGCAGCCGGGGCGCGTCGACGGCCGGGTCACCGCCGGCCACCAGCGGCGGGAACGTCTGCGCGGCGTACGCCAGGTCCCACAGCCGCGTCCCGGGCGCGGAAGCGTCCCAGTCGATGAAGGTCCAGGTGTCCCCGTCGCGGATCAGGTTCCACGGCGCCAGATCCTGGTGACAGACCAGGTCGGCGCCGTCCGGCGGGATCGCCACGTCCCACCGTGCGTCCGGCGGCGGCACGAAGTCGGCCGCGGCGTCGTGCAGCGCGCGCACCATCGCCCCGAGCCGGCCCAGCTCGTCCAGGGTCATCGGCGGCGCCACACCCTGCACCCCGGGCACGTAGGCGAGCACCTGCCGCCCGTGGTCGTCGCGGCCGCGGACCTCCGGCACGCCGGGCACACCCTTGGCCCGCAGGTGACGCAGGAACGCGTGCACCGACGGGGTCGCGGGCGTCCAGGGCTTGCGGACCGTGTCACCGGAACGGACCACCGCGTCGGCGACGTTCCCGCCGGTCAGCGGCTCCTCGGTCAAGCGGTCCAGCCCAACCGGATGCGCCACTCGTCGTCGGTGCCCTCCCGCGGGTCCTGGCGCGGGTGCGCCACGGGCTGCGTCGGCACCATCTGCTCGGGTGTGACCCGCGGCGGCAACCGCCGGAAGTCCTCCCTGCTCAGAACCTTCTTCTCCACATGATCAGGCTAGGCCCGCCGTAGGCGGCCGTTCAAGCTGTAGGGCGGCGCACGCCGCCTACAGCGTCCTAGGATGTTGCTCTTTGGCAGGCTGGACGGGTGATCAACGACCCCGCGCAGGCAGCCCAGGTGCTCCGGACCCTCGCCCTCGACGAGCGGCTCAAGCTCAGCATCCCCGCCGACCCGGTGCTCGGCCCGCTGGCCCGCAAGGTGGCCCGCCGCTACGTCGCCGGCGAGGACCTGCTCGACGCGGTGCCCCGGATCACCGACATCATCGGCCGCGGCCACCGCGCGAACGCCGAGTACCTGGGCGAGAGCTGCCGCGACGCCGCCCGCGCCGAGCACGAGACCGACGTGTTCGTGGCGATGGCCGACAAGCTCCCGGCCGGCTGCTCGATCTCGCTCGACCTGTCCCACGTCGGCCTGGCCGTCTCCGCCGAGCTGGCCCTGGCCAACGGCACCCGGATCGCCGAGGCCACCGCCGCCACCGGCCGCGAAATGATCATCTCGGCGGAGGGCTCCGGCCGCACCGACGCGATCCTGGCGGTGCACCGCGACCTCAGCGAGCGCTTCGGCCACGTCGGGGTCACCGTGCAGGCACGGCTGCACCGCTCCCCCACGGACCTGGCCGGCCTGCTGCGCCTGCCGGGCCGGATCCGCCTGGTCAAGGGGGCGTTCCTCGAGCCCGAGACCATCGCGTACGCCCGCGACGACGCGGCCCTGGCCACGGCGTACCTGCAGCTGGCCGGGTCGCTGGCGGAGTCGGGCCACCTGTGCTCGTTCGCCACCCACGACTGGGACCTGATCCACCGGCTCGAGGCGCTGCTGGGCGAGCCGGCGCCGGACGCGCCGTGGGAGTTCGAGACGCTGCTGGGGCTGGGCCCGGACCGGCTGGCGGCGCTGGCCGGCCACGGCCACCCGACCCGCGAGTACGTGGTGTTCGGCACCGAGTGGTGGCTCTACGTCTGCAACCGGCTGGCCGAGGACCCGGCCCGGCTCTTCCAGGCCCTGACCGACGCGGCGGCCTGACCCGGCCGGGTCTCGTTCGGATGATTGTCGGCTCCGGCTCCGGCGCCGGCTCCGGTGGGACCGGGCGCCGGGCCCGGAGATGCCCGGATCCGCGCCGCGGCCGAGCAGCGGACGCGGGCCAGGGCCGCCGCCGGATCCGCGCCGGTCTGGCCGCCACGGTGCCGGCGGTGCTGGTCTGCCCCGGCCTCGTCTTCTGTGCCGTCCCAGGTCGTCACATCGCCGGCGCCGGCCACGATCCAGGCCGAGCCGGCCGATGCTGCTGACGGTTCCGCTGACGGTGGTGGCCGGCGACCGGCCCCGCATCGAGGTGACCGACCAGTGCGGCGAGGGCGCCTGCCTCACGTACCAGAAATGGGCCCTGCCGGGCACGGGGAGCGCGGGCTTCGCCGTGCCGGACGGCAACCGGCTGCCCGGGCCACGCTGGTGACCGAGACCGTCGGGTGCGCGGACGCCGGCACGGTCAGCTGACAGGTGCTCGACGGCGACGCCACCGTGGCCTCCGGCCAGGCCGTCGCGGCCCGCGGCCTTCCGGCTGCCCCGGAGCCGCACGCTCACCGTGACCGCGGTGCGGACCGAGGGCGGCGCGTGCCCGCTCGACCTGAGGATCCACTCGTTCGCCGACTTCTCCTGAGGCGGCCCGGCGCACCCCCCGTGAGGCGTCCTAGGAAGCTATGCTTCCGGCTTGTCGGCGGGCGCGATCCGCGGCGGGCGGTTCTCGTACGGCGTGCTCAGCACCACCGTCGTGCGGGTCGTCACGTTCGCCGCCGTGCGGATCTCCTGGAGCAGCCGTTCCAGGTCGGCCGGGCTGGCCACCCGGACCAGCAGCAGGTAGAAGTCCTCCCCCGCCACCGAGTAGCAGGAGTCGATCTCGGCCAGGTGGGCCAGCCGTTCCGGGGCGTCGTCGGGCTGCGACGGGTCGAACGGGCGGATCGCCACGAACGCCGTCAGCGGCAGCTCCAGCGCCTCGTACGAGACCTTCGCCGTGTAGCCGCTGATGACGCCGCGCTGTTCGAGCCGGCGTACCCGTTGGTGCACGGCCGACACGCTCAGCCCGACCCGCTCGGCGAGATCGGTGTAGGACAGCCGGCCGTCCACGGTGAGGGCGCCCACGATCGCCCGGTCGATCTCTTCCACGGCGACAAGATACCGGTCGTGACGCCCGGGCAACGAACCCGTTTCAGCCGCGGGTCAGCGAACGGCTGATCACCAGGCGCTGGATCTGGTTGGTGCCCTCGACGATCTGCAGCACCTTGGCCTCGCGGAACCAGCGCTCCACCGGGTGGTCGCTGACGTAGCCGGCCCCGCCGAGCACCTGGATCGCGTCGGTGGTCACCCGCATCGCGACGTCCGTGGCGAAGAGCTTGGCCTTGGCCGCCTCGATCGTGAACGGCCGGCCGGCGTCCTTGAGCCGGGCGGCGTGCAGCAGCAGCGCGCGGGCCGCGGAGATCTCCGTGGCCATGTCGGCCAGCATGAAGCCGATGCCCTGGAACTCGCCGATCGCCCGGCCGAACTGCACGCGCTCGCGGGCGTACCCGGCGGCGTAGTCGAGCGCGGCCTGGGCCAGGCCGACCGCGCAGGCCGCGATGCCCAGCCGGCCCGCGTCGAGCGCCTGCATGGCGATCCGGAAGCCGACGCCCTCGTCGCCGACCAGCCGCTCGGCCGGCACCCGGGCGTCGTCGAAGACGATCTGGGCCGGCGCCGACGAGCGCAGGCCCATCGTGCGTTCCGGTGCCTGCGGCAGGATCCCGGGCGTGTCGGCGTCGGCCAGCAGGCAGGAGATGCCGGCCGGGCCGGGCCCGCCGGTGCGGCAGAAGATGTTGTAGAAGTCGGCCTGGCCGCCGTGGGTGATCCAGGCCTTCGTGCCGGTGACGACATAGTCGTCGCCGTCGCGCACGGCCCGGGTGCTCAGCGCGGCGGCGTCCGAGCCGCCCTGCGGCTCCGAGAGACAGTACGCACCCAGCAGGTCACCGCCGAGCAGGTCCGGCAGCGACTTGCGCTGGCGCTCGTTGCCGTACGCGAAGACGGGGTAGCAGGACAGCGTGTGCACGCTGACGGACTCGGCGATCGCCAGCCACGAGCCGGCCAGGATCTCCAGGACCTGCAGATACACCTCGTACGGCTGACCCGCACCGCCGTCGGCCTCCGGGTAGGGCAGCCCGAGCAGCCCGGCGCGCCCGATGGTGCGCAGCACGTCGCGCGGGAAGATACCCTCGTGCTCGTGCCTGGCGGCCCGGGGAGCGAGCTCACCCGCGGCGATCTCCCGGGTCAGCCCCAGCAGCTCGTAGGCCTCGTCCGTTGGCAGGATCCGCTCGACCGTCACATCCGTAAGCTTAACGGTCGTTAGGCCGACCGTCATCCCGCCCCGCCGGACGGGTGCCGCGGAGTGTCGGTGGGCACCGCTAGGTTGGTTCCGTGACCGAGCGACCCCTGCTGGCAGTCGATGCCCCCAGCCTGTATTTCCGCGCTTTCCACGGCATCCCCGAGTCCGCGGCCCGCACCGAGGCGGGCGAGCCCGTCAACGCGATCCGCGGCTTCCTCGACATGATCGCCCAGCTCATCCGCACCCGCCGCCCGGACCGGCTGGTCTGCGCCCTGGACGCCGACTGGCGCCCGGCCTGGCGGGTCGCGCTGGTCCCGTCGTACAAACAGCACCGGGTCGCCCACGGCGACGTCGAGGAGGTGCCCGCCGCGCTGGAGAAGCAGGTGCCGGTCCTGCTCGAGGTGCTCCAGGCGATCGGCATCCCGACCTTCGGCGTGCCCGGCTACGAGGCCGACGACGTGCTCGGCACGCTCGCCGCCACCCAGCCCGCCCCGGTCGAGGTGGTCTCCGGCGACCGCGACCTCTACCAGCTCGTCGACGACACCCGCGGCACCAGGCTGCTCTACTGCGGCCGCGGCGTGGCCAAGCTGGAGGACAGCGACAACGCCGCCGTCGAGGCCAAGTACGGCGTCCCGGCCCGCTGGTACGCCGACTTCGCGGCGATGCGCGGCGACCCGAGCGACGGCCTGCCCGGCGTCCCGGGAGTGGGCGAGAAGACGGCGGCCCGGCTGATCGCCCGCTACGGCGGCATCGAGCAGATCCTGGCGGCGCTGGACGACAAGGACGCCGGCTTCGCCCCGGGGCTGCGCACCAAGCTGGACGCGGCCCGCACCTACCTGGCGGCGGCGCTGCCGGTCTGCAAGGTGGCGCTGGACGTGCGGCTGCCGGAATTCGACCCGGCCCTGCCGACCGCGCCACAGGACCCGGAGGCGCTGCTGGCGCTGGCCCAGAGGTGGAACCTGGCGGGCTCGGCCCGCCGCCTGGTCGACGCCCTCGCCGGCTGAGCGACGACAGGCCGAGGCCCGCGGCCGGTCGGCGCTCAACCAGCCGATCCCCCGCGGGCCGGGAGCGGCCCGCGGATGCACGAGTGAGGCTGCGCCGTGGTCTACTCCGCCGGGGGCGGGGTCGTGCGGCGGCGGCTCAGCAGGAAGCCCACGCCCCCGGCCACCACCACCAGGGCGACCACCACCCAGATCCACCACGTCGACGAGCCCTCGTCGGCCTCCGCGGCCGGCTCGGCCTGGATCGTGGCCGGCACCGGCGATGTCACGACCGGGGACGGCACAGAAGACGAGGCCGGTGCGGGAGCCGCGCTGCTGGTCGCAGGCGCCGCCGCCGGTCCCGGCTTCAGGGTGATCAGCGGCGCCGGATGTTCCGGCTCGTCCTCGCCCTTCTCCTGGATCTCGATCCAGCGGGAGATCTCCCCGTCCGCGTACGTCTCCAGCGTCTTGAACGACAGCCGCGTCTCCCCGTCCGGCAGCTTCCTGACCTTGACCTTCCACTCGGCGTCCCGGCCCGACGGCAGCGCCTTGCCGCCCACCACGAAGCCGTCCGCGTTCGGGGTGAAGGTCCAGCCCGACGGCACCTTGACCGCCGTCACGTCGGCCGGCGCGATGCCCTCGGGCAGCACCACCCGCTCCGACCTGATGCCGGACGGGTTCTCGGCCTCGCCGTGGAACGTCAGCGTCACGTTCGCCGCGCCGGCCCGGGTCTTGTCGGCGCTCACCTCGACGTGCGCCGCCGCCGGGCCGGCCGCGGTCAGCACCCCCAGCCCCGCGAGCACACCGATCGTCGTCAGCCGGGTCCTGGTACGCACGCCGTGAACCACCTTCGCGAAGAGGGACGGCCGCCCGCCGGGTCGCGGCGGCCTCGACCAGCTAACCAGCAGCCGCAACCCCGGGCCGGTCCGGCCCCTCACCGCTCAACCACCCGCCGGCGCGGCCTCCCGCTCCGGCAGCCCGACCGGCACCGCCGGCGAGGGCAGCCCGGCCGACACCGGCAGCGCTGCCGATCCGGCCTCCTCCTCCGGCGGCGCCGACCGGCGGGCGCGGGCCAGCATCGGCCCGACCACGGCCAGCGTCACCAGGATGCCCGCGCCCGAGATCAGCAGCAGCCCGCGGGCGCCTACCGGGGCCAGCAGCGCCGTCCCGGCCGCGTAGGCCAGCAGTTCCGCCGCGTACGGGAACATGTAGACCGTGCCGAACACCGTGCCCAGCCGGTCCGCCGGGACGTGCTGCTGGATCAGCGTGTCCGCCGCGACGTTGTGCCAGCCCGCACCCGCGCCCGCCAGCGCCTGACCGGCCAGCGCCACCGCCAGCAGCGGGCTCGCCCCGGTCAGCAGGGTGCCCACGCCGAGGGCCGCGAACGCCGCGTACAGCACCAGGTCCATCCGGGCGCGGGCGATCAGCAGCGGGCCCAGCACCATGCCCAGGCCGTACAGGGAGCCGAGCAGGCCGATCGCGACGGGGCTCGCGCCCAGCGAGTCGCGGGCGTACGGGACCAGCGCCACGTTGTCCAGCGCGGCGAAGGTCACCATCACCAGGAAGCCGGTTGCCACCGCGCGGACCACCGGGTTGCCGCGGACCGTGGTCAGCCCTTCGCGCAGGATGACCCGGAACGGGCGGGCGCCGTCGCCGGCGGCGGGTGACAGGGCGTGGATGCCGGCCACCAGGACCGCGGAGGCCACGAACGTCATTGCGTTGACCAGCAACGTCGTTTCAGGCCCACCCCGGCCAGCAGCAGGCCGCCGAGCGCCGGGCCCGCCGCGAAGCCCAGGTTGACGCCGACCGCGAGCTGGGCGTTGGCCGTACCCAGGCGGTCCTTGCCGACCAGGCGCGGGAGCAGGCTGCGGCCCGCCGGGGTGAACGCGGTCGCGGCCGTCGCGGCCGCCGCGACGAGCGCGAGCAGCACCGGCAGCGGCGGCGCCAGCAGCGCGATCACCACGTAGAGCAGGGCCTGGGCCAGGTCGCAGACGACGATGATCCGGCGCTGGTCGAAGCGGTCGGCGAGGGCGCCGAGCGCCGGGCCGAGCAGCCGCGGCGCCGTGGCGGCGATGAGCAGCAGCCCGAGGGCCGCGCCGCCGTGCCGGTCGAAGACCGCGATCAGCAGCGCGGTGCGGGCGATCTGGTCGCCGGCGTACGACACCAGCCGGGCCAGCCAGTAGCGGCTGAAATCCCCATAGGTGCGCGAAAGAAGCATCATCGGAGCCCCCCGTGACTCGGCTGATGCACCGAATGATGCGCCCGTTCCGCAATGGCGTCACTGTCGGGTCCTTAACAGCGCGCGGCGGTTCCCCCGTGCCGCGGAATTGCGTAACGTCGCCGCCGAGCCGAGGGACGACAGTCCTTTCACGAGGGGAGCGGCCGATGCACACCACCGACACCACACCCGTCTGGGCCGGACCGACACGCTGGGCGGGACCGACCGTCTGGGCCGGTCCGACCGTCTGGGCCGGACCCACCCGCTGGGCCGGGCCGTCCGTCTGGGCCGGGCCGACGCGCTGATGCCGATAGCGGCGGGAATCGCCGCCTGACCATTCCGCGGTAACGCCGGATGGCCGCCGACATCGCTGTCGGCGGCCATCCGGTTGCGTCAATCAATCCGTACGGCGGGCGGCGAGCACATCCGCCAGTGCCGCGGCCAGCGCCACCAGCACCAGTCCGATGGTCACCACCAGCGCCGTGCGCAGCGCCGAGGACCAGTCGCCGGCGCTGGCCGCGAGCCGGTTGAAGAAGACCGCGCCGACCACCGCGATCCCCACCGCCGTGCCGATGCGCTGGCCGGTCTGCAGCACCGCGCCCGCGCTGCCCGCCCGCTCGACCGGCACCTCGGCCAGCGTCAGGGTCTGGTTCGGGCTGATCACCAGCCCGCTGCCGATGCCCGCGACCAGCAGCGGCACCGCGGCCGCCCAGCCGCCGTCCGCGCCCGGCACCAGGTCCAGCGCCAGCACCGTGCCGGCCAGCCCGGCCGCGACCAGCGCCAGGCCCACCGCGACCAGCGGGCGGCCGTAGCGGTTGACGATCCGGCCGCCGAGCGCCGCCGCGGCCGCCGAGCCCAGCGCGAACGGGGTGATCGCCAGCCCGGCCAGCAGCGCGCTGTATCGCAGGCCGCTCTGCAGGTACAGGGTGTAGATGAAGAAAATCGTGGTGAAGCCGGCGAAGTAGAGCAGGCCGATCAGCGCGCCCAGGCCGTACGAGCGGACCCGGAACAGGCTCAGCTCGATCAGCGGGGTGCCGTGCCCGGCGTAGCGGCGTTCCCAGGCCAGGAAGCCCGCCAGCACCGCCAGGCCGGCGACCAGCAGCAGCCACTTCGCCGGGCCCTGCCACTCGCGTTCCTGCACCAGCGGCAGCAGCACCAGCAGCACGCCGAGGCCGAGCAGCACCACCCCGACCGGGTCCAGGCTCTCGCGTTCGCGCTGGTCGGCGCGGCGGGCCGGGATCCACTTGTGGCCCAGCACGATCGCCGCCGCGCCGATCGGAATGTTGATGAAGAAGATCCACCGCCAGCCCGACTCCGCGCCGAAGCCCTGGATGAGCAGGCCGCCGAGCAGCGGGCCGACCGCCGTGGAGATGCCGATGGTGGCGCCGAGCAGGCCGAACGGGCGGGCCCGCTCGGCCGGCCGGAACAGCTGCTGGATCAGGCCGGACACCTGCGGGTTGACCACGCCGGCCGCGGCGCCCTGCACCAGCCGGGCGACGATCAGCCAGGTGGCGCTGGTGGCCAGCCCGGCGGCGGCGCTGGCCAGGGTGAAGACCGCCAGGCCGGCGATGAACACGGTACGGCGCCCGCGGGCGTCACCGAAGCGGCCGGCCGGCACCAGCAGCAGCCCGAAGGTCAGCGCGTAGCCGGACAGCACCCACTGCAGGCCGCCGGCGCTCAGGCCGAGGTCGGCGCGGATCGACGGCAGCGCGACGTTGACGATGCTGACGTCGAGCAGCGTCATGAACCCGGCCACCAGCGCGACGGTCAGCGCCTTCCAGCGATTGGTGGGCGGCGCGGCGGCGGTGGTGGTGGTCACGCAGCCGCACATGCCCCGCGGCCCGGGTGGCAAACGCGGGTGTGCTCAGGCGTACGGGACTGCCACGTCACAGATCAGGTCACCCGGGTCGCCGTGGTCCTCGTCGGCCGGGTAGCCGTACACCTCGCGCGGGGGCGCCGCCACGACCCGGCCGTGGTCGCGGACCCAGCGGCGGGCGGCGTCGTAGATCGACAGGATCTGCGGCGGCTCGAAGTGGCCGCGGATCACCGGGATGTAGGCCTCGGTGTGCGCGGGCTCGTGGCGCACCGCGGCCACCGCCGGGTCGACGGCGCCGGCGGCCACCGGCAGGCACACCTCGACCGGCCCGTCGCTGTCCTCGCTGACCTCGCCGTGGAACACCACGAACCGGGGCCCCGCCGGGCCGCCGTGGCGCTGCGCGACCGCGGCGAGCCGGTCGGTGGCCGCGCGGATCCAGGTCAGCTCGGCGGAGGTGACGTACCGCTGCTCGGTCAGCACCACCTGGTCCGGCACCTCGCGGGTGGCGACCGGCCAGGCGCCGTCCGGGGCCCGGGCCTCCCCCGCGAGGCTGCGGACCAGGCGGTCGGCCAGGCCGCGCTGGGCGGCCAGCCGGCGCTCGACGTCGGTCCAGTACCGGGCCAGCAACGCGCCGGCATCCGCCCCGCCGGCGCCGAGGATCTCGGCGATCTGCGACAGCGGCATGTCCAGGCGGCGCAGCAGCACGATCAGCCGGGCCGCGTAGAGCTGGTGCTCGGCGTAGCGGCGGTAGCCGTTGCCCGGGTGGACCTCGGCGGGGCGGAGCAGGCCGCTGCGGTCGTACAGGCGCAGCGCCTTGACCGACAGCCGGGACCGGCGGGCGAACTCGCCGGTGGTGAGCAGCCCGGAGAGCCGCTCAGCCACGGGCCGCCACCGGGAACGCGACGTCGAAGACCGGGTCCTGCGCCCCCGCGGCGGGAAAGTCGGTCCAGTACGTCTCCCGCGGCGCCGCGGCCACCACCAGGCCCTGCTCGCCGATCCACCTCTCGATGCCCTCGTAGACCCCGCCGAGCGCGCCGGCGAGCACCTGCTCCTTGGTCACCCGGACGTACGCCTCGCGGTGCGCGGGCACGGTCCGGGTCGCCGCGCCCGGCTCCGCGATCGGGGCGCAGACCTCCACCGGGGTCTCCCCCTCGTTCGGGTTGCCCTCGTAGATCACCACGAACACCGGCTGGTCCGCGCCGTCGCGGCCCAGGTGCGGCCAGGCGGTGGTGCCCAGCACCCCGCCCGCCGCGGTCGCCGCCCCGGCCACCCGGGACATCGCCCCGGGCAGCCAGGCCTCCAGCGCCGCCTGGTCGACGCTGCGCTGTTCGGTCACGACGTGCTGCTCGGGCACGTCCCGCGTGCGAATCTCCATGGCGCCAGCCTGCCGTCCGCCCCTGGGGCCGGGTCAAGCGATCTAGGAATACAAGCGCAGATCCGCGATGCTCCACCAGCTGCCGCTGCTGCCGGTCGAGGTGACCCGCAGGTGCCGGGCCCGGGTCGGCCGCATGTCGACGTTGGTGAGCTGGCCGGTGCCCGCGCCGGCGGCCGGCGTGCGCCAGGTGGTGCCGTCGCTGCTGACGCTCAGCTCCCAGCCGCGGGCGTAGTCCCCGAGGTTCCCGCCGCTGTCGATCGCCACCCGGCGGAACGTCCGCGCCCGGCCCAGGTCGACCTGGAGGTACTGGCCGGGTGCCTGCGCGGCGCCGCTGGACCAGCGGGTGGCGCCGTCGCCGTCGACCGCCGCCGCCGGGGTCTCGCCCGCCGGGGAGGCCGTCGCCGTGGCGCCGGTGAGCGGCACCGGGTCCAGCTCCGAGGTCAGCCCGCGCGGCCAGGTGAACGTGGCCAGCGCGCCGCCGGGCAGCGTGTATGAGAACGTGCGGTCGCCGACCGCCACCGCGAACGTGCGCGGGTCGTCGTTCTCGTTGTGCACCACCAGGGCGGTGGAGCCGTCCGGGTTGCGGAACGCCACGTCCATGAGCTGGCCGTTCCAGCCGGTGGTGCCGTACGAGGTGCTGGCGATCCGGACCGCGCCGGGGCGCACGAACTTGGCCAGGTGCCCGATGGTGAAGTACTCGGCGTCGCGGGTGACCGTGCCGTCGGCCTGCAGGGTGAGCAGCCCGGTGCAGGTGTCGCAGCCGCCCAGGTGCGGGCCGCCGGTGCTGTCCAGCGCGATGTTCCAGTTGACCACGGACTTCGCCCAGTTGCGGGTGGTGCCGATCGCCAGCGTCCGGGCGTGCCAGGTCAGGGTGCCGCGGAAGATCTGCTCCGGGGTGTCGCCCGGCCCGTGCGAGCCGGAGCACTCGGTGAACCAGATGCCCTTGTCCGGGTACGCCTCGTGCAGCGCGGTCTGGGCGCTCGGCTCACCGGAGTAGCAGTGGTACGCGGTGCCGGCGAGCCACTTCGCCGCCGGGGTCGCCAGCAGCCGGTACGGGTAGTCGGTCTCCGGGTCCTCGCCGGGCGGCGTGGTGCCGACGTCGCCGGGGTGGGTGCTCCAGTTGTGGTCGTACCCGAGGATCTTCGTTCTGGGGCTGGCCTTGCGCAGCAGCGGCCCGAGCGCCGTGATGACCTTCGCGGCCTGCGCCACCGGCACGGCCGCGCCCGGGTAGCCGCCGTCGTGCCGGTTCTGCGGCTCGTTCTGAACGGTCAGGTAGTCGATCGGGACACCGGCGGCGGCATAGGAGCGGACGTACTTCACCAGGTACCGCGCGTACGCGTCATAAACGCGAGGGTCGTCCTTGAGGTGGCCGCCGATCAGCGAGTCGCTGGTCTTCATCCACGCCGGCGGGCTCCACGGCGTACCCATGATCTTCAGGTCCGGGTTGAGCTGCCGGGCGCGGCGCAGCAGCGGCAGGATCTGCGCCCGGTCGTGGTCGATGCTGAAGTGCCGCAGGGCGAAGTCGGTCTGCCCGGCCGGCACGTCGTCGTAGCTGTAGTGCGCCGCGGTGGCGGTGAAGTCCGACGAGCCGACCGGCTGGCGCAGGAAGCTGACGCCGATGCCGGAGCGCGGGTCGAACAGCGAGCGCATCGCGGCGTCGCGGGCGGCGAGGTCGAGGCGGTACAGCACGCTGGCGGCGGAGTCGGTCAGCGAGGCGCCGAAGCCGTCCATGCTCTGGTAGCGGGTGCCCGGATCGATCGTGATCGTGGTCTCGGCGCTGCCGCCGCGGCGGAACGCGACCGGGGCCCGCTCGTGCAGCTGCTCCGCCCGGTCGACCGTGGTGACCCAGACCCGGGCCTCGGGCGTGCGGCCCGCCGCACCGCCGTGCGCCTGCGCGGGCGCGGGCGCCAGGATCAGCAGCGCCGCGGTGGCCGCCGCGCCGAACGCTCGTCGTCTCATCGCCACTCCCTGTGTAACAAATGGAACAAGAGGTTGCCCCGCCATCGACAGGAAACAATGCTGAAACGGGACTGTCAATCGGCTACTGTGGTTGCTTGTGAAACAGGGCGATGTAACAAAGTCCGGCCGGAGCACCGTCCGGGAGGTCGCCGCGGCCGCGGGCGTGTCCATCGCGACGGTCTCGCGGGTGCTCAACGGCCGCGGCAGCGTCACCGCGGAGACCCGCGAGCTGGTGGAGAGCACGGTCGCCCGGCTGGACCGGCCGGGGCCGCGGCCGCGCGGGCCGGCCCGGCCGATCCCCGGCGCGGTGCTGGTGCGCTGCCCGTACCTGCTGACCGACTACTTCGGGATCATCGTGTCCTCGGTCGCCGAGACGCTCCAGCTGCACGAGCGGCCGCTGCTGCTCAGCGCCGGCGAGGCGGCCCAGGAAGTCGCGGTGCTGCCGGGGCTGCCCGGCCGGCCGGGCATCGCCGGCGCGGTGCTGATCCTGCCGCCGGAGCCGGCCGCCGACCTCGAGGCGCTGCGCCGCCGCCGGTTCCCGTTCGTGGTTGTCGACCCGCGGCTGCCGCCCCCGCGCGACGTGCCCGCCGTGTCGGCCGCGCACGCCGCGGGCGCGCGCCGCCTGACCGCCCACCTGACCGGCCTGGGCCACCGGCGGATCGGCGTGGTGGCCGGGCCCCGCGAGTGGCTGGCCAGCGACGCCCGGCTCGCCGGGCACGCCGCGGCCCTCGCCGACGCCGGGGTGCTCGGCGCGCCCGGCCTGATCCGGCACGTCGAGCCGACCGTGGCGTGGGGCCGGCGGGCCGCCGGCGAGCTGCTCGACCTCGACCCGCGGCCGACCGCGCTGGTCGGCTTCAACGACAAGGCCGCGGTCGGCGCGCTGCAGGCCGCCACCGAACGCGGGCTGCGGGTGCCCGCGGACGTGTCGATCGCCGGCTTCGACGACATCGACCTGAGCCGGGCCACCGGCCCGATGCTGACCACCGTGCGGCAGCCGCTGGCCGAGCTGGGCCGGATGGCCGTCACGCTGCTGGCCCGGCTGCTGGAACGGCACGCGCTGGAGGCCCTGCACGTGGAGCTGGCCACCGAACTGGTGGTCCGGGACTCCACCGGCCCCGCCGTGTCCGGTTAAGGTGCGCCGGTGACGACTTTCGCAGTGGTGGGCGCCGGGTGGCGCGCGGAAATGTTCTGGCGCCTCGCCGCCGGGCTCGACGACGTGCGGTGTGTCGGCGCGGTCGTGCGCAGCCCGCGCACCCTGGGCGTGCCCACCTTCACCTCGCTGGCCGACTGCGTCGCGCAGGCCGCACCGGACTTCCTGGTCACCGCCGTGCCCTGGCAGGCCAGCCCCGGCGTCATCGGCGAGGCCGTCGAGCGGGGCCTGCCGGTGCTGGCCGAGACCCCGCCCGCACCGGACGCCGCCGGGCTGCGCGAGCTGTGGTCCGCCGTGGGCGCCTCCGGGCTGGTCCAGGTCGCCGAGCAGTACCTGCTGATGCCCTCGCACGCGGCCCGCGCGGCGGCCGTGCGGTCGGGGCTGATCGGGACCCCGACCCAGGTGCAGGTCTCCTCGACCCACCAGTACCACGCGGTCTCGCTCATCCGGGGCCTGCTCGGCGCCGGCCGCGGCCCGGTCACCGTGCGCGCCAGCCGCAGCACCGCCCCGCTGCTGAACCCGCTGACCCGGGACGGCTGGACCGACGAGGACGACCCGCGCCCGGCCACCACCACCATCGCCACCCTGGACTTCGGCGGCGGCCGCTCCGGGCTCTACGACTTCACCGACAACCAGTGGCACAACCAGCTGCGCTTCCGCCGGCTGCTGGTGCGCGGCAGCCACGGCGAGCTGCGCGACGACGAGGTGGTCCGGCTCGCCGCGCCCCGCACCCTGGTGCGCACCCCGCTGGTACGCCGGCAGACCGGCTACGACCTGGACCTCGACGGCTTCGACACGGACACCATCACGCTCGGCGGCGAGGTGCTGTACCGCAACCCGTACCCGGGGCGGCGCTGGAGCGACGAGGAGATCGCCATCGGCACCCTGCTGGACGCCACCGCGGCCTGGGTCCGCGGCGCCGGCCCGGCGCCGTACCCGCTGGCCGACGGCGCCCAGGACCACCTCGTCGCGCTCGCGATCGAGGAGGCCGCCGGCACCGACCGGACGGTCACCACCGGCACGGAGATCTGGGCCTGACCCGCCGCCGCACCGGTGGCGGCCCGCGTCGTCGCCGCTCAGCCGGCCGGCAGCCGGGAGCTGAGGAACCGCAGGTACTCCTGGTAGTGCAGCGGGTTGCCGTCGAGCCGGGGCCGCCGCGGGGCGGCGCCGCGCACGGGCCGGTCCGGGCCGGGGCGGCTCGCCAGCGTGCCCTCGCCGTGGGTGAGCCCCGGCAGCGCGGCGGTGAGCTCCGGCAGCAGCCGCACCGGCAGCAGCCCGGTGACCGTCCACGAGCCCGCCCGCTCGGCCGAGTCGGTGACCTCGGCGCCGAGCCCGGCCAGCCGGCCGAGCACCGCGCTCAGTGCTTCTGCCGGGACCTCCACCTCGAACGCCTGGCACGGCTCGCACACCCGGGTGCCCGCGTCGCGCAGCGCCCGCAGCAGCACCACCGGCGCCAGCCCGCGGAAGTCGGCCGCCGTCGAGATCGGTGACCGGTAGCCGGCCCGGATGACCGTGACCGTGCAGTCGATCACCTCCCAGCCGTGCAGGCCCTGCTCGACGGTGCGCCGGACGGCCTCCTCGGTGGCCCGGTGGAACGCCTGCGGCACCGCGCCCGGCTGCACCTCGCGGCGGTAGCGCAGCCCGGAGCCCGGCGGGCCCGGCTCGACCCGCAGCCCGACGGTCGCCCAGAAGTCGTTGGCCCGGCGCGGGTCCAGCGCCACGACACATTCGCCGGTGCCGCTGACCCGTTCCACGTACACGGGCTGGACCTCGCCGAAGTCGGCGAGCAGGCCGTAGTCGCGGGCCAGCCGGTCGGCCAGCACCTCGCGCTGGACCGCGCCGTAGAGCAGCACGGAGGTGCCGCCGCCGGGCGCCGCCCGGGTCCGGATCAGCGGGTCCTCGGCCGCCAGCTCGGTCAGCGCGGCGTGCAGCCGGACCTGCTGTGCGGGGTCCCGGGGGCGGACCAGGCAGGCCAGGCCCGGCGGGGAGAACTGCGGCGCGGGCGCCTCGGCCCCGCCGAGCCGGTCGCCGACCCGCACACCGGTCAGGCCGTGCACCCGGGCGATGCCGCCGGCGGTGAGCTCGGTGTCCGCGCCGCCCACCACCTCGAGGGCGGTGACCCGGCCGCGGATCTCCTGGCGGCCGCCGTCGGGCCCGGGCCGGTGCAGCACCAGGCGCTGCCGCTCGCGCACCGCACCGGAGAAGAGCCGCAACAGCGCCACCCCGCGTTCCATGGCGAACACCAGCCCGCTGGTGCCGGCCGCGGTCACCGGGCGGGGCCGCAGCAGCGCGGCGATGCCGTCGGCGAGCCGGTCGGTGCCCTCGCCGGTGATCGCCGAGCCGAAGAACACCGGGTGCACCCGGCCCGCCGCCGTCTGCGCCCGCAGCGGGCCGGTCAGCTCGGCCGGCGTCGGCCGCCCGCCGTCGAGCAGCCGGGCCAGCAGGTCGTCGTCGTGGTCGGCCAGGGTCTCCGCGGCGGCGCCGGCCCAGTCCCGCGGCACGGTCCGGGCGGCGGGGCTGCCGGGGTCGCGGACCGCGTTCAGCGCCACCACGCCGACGCCCAGCTTCGCCCGGATCTCGGCGAGCAGGGCGTCGCCGCGCGCGCCGGTCCGATCGATCTTGTTGACGAACAGCAGCGTGGGGATGCCCAGCCGGCGCAGCGAGCGCAGCAGCACCCGGGTCTGCGCCTGCACCCCCTCGACGGCGGAGAGCACCAGCACGGCCCCGTCGAGCACGGCCAGGGCGCGTTCCACCTCGGCGATGAAGTCCGGATGGCCGGGGGTGTCGAGGAGATTGACCCGCAGGTCGCCGAGCGCGAACGAGGCCACCGCGGACCGGATGGTGATGCCGCGGGCGCGTTCGAGCTCACCGCTGTCGGTGGTGGTGCTGCCGGCGTCGACGCTGCCGAGCGTGGCGACGGCGCCGTGCGTGAACAGCAGCCGCTCGGTGAGGCTGGTCTTACCGGCGTCGACGTGCGCCAGGATGCCGAGATTGAGCGTGGGCAAGGAGATCCTCGGAGGTCAGGGAACGGATGGACGGCCTGAACACACCGGTTCCTCGCATGTCCGTCCCTTCCCCGAGCTCCTGTGGATGCCGCCACTCTAGGACGGCGGTGCGGCGCCCGCCACCCGCCCACCGGTCGGTGGTGCGGTATTTCGCTTCGTCGCGGGCCCGCCGGCCGGGCAGAATCGGCGGCGTGCAGATCCTGGACAATCCCGCCTGGGCGGCGCTGACCGGCCCGCAGGCGGGCCTCGCCGAGCGGCACGGCCGCAGCGCCCGCTTCCCCGCCGACATCAGCCCGTTCGCCGCCGTCGACGACCCCACCGACCCGGCCGCCTGGCGTGACCTGGCCGCGCTCGCCGGCCCGGACGAGGAGCCGCTGCTGGCGGCGCCCGGGCTGACCGCCCCGCCCGGCTGGACCGTGGCCGGCGGCGTGCCGGGCGTGCAGCTGGTGGGCACCGGCGTGCGCGGCACGCCGGATCCCGAGGCGGTGGAGCTGACCGACGACGACCTGCCGGAGATCCTCGACCTGGTCGAGCGGACCCGGCCGGGACCGTTCCGCAAGCGCACCCCCGCGTTCGGCACCTACCTGGGCATCCGGCGCGCCGGCGCGCTGGTGGCGATGGCCGGCGAGCGGATGCGGCTGGACGGCTGGACCGAGATCAGCGCGGTCTGCACCGACCCGGCGTACCGCGGCGCCGGGCTGGCGTCGCGGCTGATCGGCGCGGTCGCCGCCGGCATCCGGGCCCGCGGCGAGCTGCCGTTCCTGCACACCGCGCACGACAACACCGGGGCGATCCGCCTCTACGAGCACCTCGGCTTCACGGTCCGCACCCCGATCGTGTTCGCCGCCTACCGCAGACCCTAGAGCTGGCCGTGGTTCGGCGGCTGCACGCCGGCCAGCTCCCAGGCGGCCAGGTGGTGGTACTTCCAGTCCAGCGGGTCGTGCACGCTGTGCGTCCGGGCGTTGCGCCAGTGCCGGTCGAGGTCGTACTTGGCCGCCGTCGCGCTGGTGCCGCACATGGTGAACAGCTCCGACGCCGTCTCGACCGCCACCTCGCTGGCGAACGCCTTCGCCGCGGCCACCGCCAGTGAGCCACGGGCCGCCTGCTCGGGGCCGGCCGGCACCAGCCCGACCTCCTCGAGGACGGCGGCTGCCTCCCGGAGCAGGGCCGCCGCCGCGCGGACGCGGGTCGCGGTGCGGCCGTACCGGTGCAGCACGTGCGGATCGCCGGCCGCGGTGGCCGCACCGGCCCGGACCGCCTCGGTGGACGGCCGGGCCTTCTCCCTCAGGTACGCCGTCGCGTCGCGCAGCGCCCCCTCGGCGATGCCCACCTCGATCGCCGCGTGCACCAGCTGGGCCCGCGCGCCGAGCTGCTGCGGCACCTCGAAGGCGCCCGCGTAGTCCAGCGCCAGCTCCACCGGCACGTCGGTGAACGTGCAGGTGCCGCTGATCGTGGCGCGCTGGCCGATCACGTCCCAGTCGGTGTCGACGGTGACGCCCGCGGCGTCGCGCGGCACGAAGGCCAGCACCAGCCGGCCGTTGTCGTCGAGCGCGCTGACCGCGATCCAGGCCGCGGTCAGCGCGCCCGTGCAGTAGTACTTGCGGCCGCTGAGCAGGCCGTCCTTGATCCGGGTCGACAGGTCCTGGGCGTGCGTGCCGCCGCGCTCGGCCAGCGCGTTGCCGATCCGCCGGCCGGCCAGCACGTCGCCGTGGAGCCGGGCCCGCAGCGCCGGGCCGCCGTGCACGGCCAGCACGTCGACCAGCAGGTAGTGCGCCTGCGGGACCTGGGCGATGGCCGGGTCGACCGCGGCGATGATCCGGGTGACCTCGGCCAGCGTGGCAGGCCCGAGCGCCGGCCCGCCGTCGGCGGCCGGCACGGTGATCGCGAGCAGCCCGGAGCCGTCCAGGGCGGCGAGCGCTTCCGACGGTACGGCCGCGGCCCCGTCCCGGTCCCGCTGGATCACCCCGGGGGCGAGCGCCGCGGCGACCCGGTCGGCGGCGGCCAGGGCGGCGGCGTGTGAATCAAGAATCGGCACCGCCCGATCGTAGGTGCAACCGCCGGGCACCCGGCCGGGTCCCGCCCGGTCACCCCGGCCCCAGTGTGCTGATCCGATGACGAGTGGGCGCACCTGGAAGCTCTACGCCGCCGTGATGGCCGTGGCCATCGCCGGCTACCAGCTGGTTCCCGAGAACGGCTGGTGGGAGAGCTGCTGGGAGGTGGCGATCGGGTACGCCGGCACCGCCGCCATCGTGCTCGCCGTGCGCCGGCTGCCGGTGCGCGACCGGCTGCCCTGGTGGTGCTTCGCGCTGGGCATCTTCGGCAACGCCACCGGCATCGGCGTGGCGATCTACAGCGCGGACGTGCTCGGCTGGAGCGACATGCCGACCCCGTCCGACCCGTTCTTCCTGGTGCTCTACCCGGCGTGCGCGCTCGGGCTCGGGCTGCTGATCCGGCGCCGCGACACCCGGCGCAACTGGACGGCGATGGTCGACGCCACCACCATCACCACCGGCCTCGGGCTGCTGGCCTGGGTCTACGTCATCCACCCCGCCGCGCAGGACACCGACATGACGGTGCTGGGGCGCACGGTGCAGGTCGCGTACCCGGTGGGTGACCTGCTGCTGCTGGCGATGATGACCCGGCTGCTGCGCACCGGCGGCAGCCGCGGCGCGTCGTTCTGGTGGATCACCGGGTCGCTGGCCGCGTTCCTGATCGGCGACACCACCTGGGTGCTGCTCGGCAACCTCGGTGACCTCGGCGCCCACCTGGAGGAGGTGCTGTGGTTCCGCCGCGGGCTGGACCAGGTGTTCCTGACCGCGTTCACGCTGTTCGGCATCGCCGCGCTGCACTCCGGCGCCCGCGAGGTGAGCCGGGCCGCCACGCCGCAGCCGCCCCGGCTGGGCCGGCTGCAGCTGGTCGTGCTGACCGCCACGTCGCTGATCGCCCCGGCGATCCTGGCCACCCAGCTCTACCACGGCGCGGTCACCGACGGCCTGGCCATCGTGGTCGGCTGCACGGCGCTGTTCCTGCTCGTGGTCACCCGGATGGCGCAGCTGGTCCGGCAGGTCGAGCTGCAGACCCGCCAGGTCCGCGAGCTGTCGCGCACCGACGAGCTGACCGGGCTGCCGAACCGGCGGGCCTGGAACGACGAGCTGCCCCGCGCCCTGGAGCACGCCCGGCGCGACGGCACCCCGGTGACGGTGGCGCTGCTCGACCTCGACCACTTCAAACGGTTCAACGACAGCTACGGCCACCCGGCCGGGGACCGGCTGCTCAAGGAGGCGAGCGCGGCCTGGCACGGCGCGCTGCGCCAGGTGGACACCGTGGCCCGCTGGGGCGGCGAGGAGTTCGTGGTGCTGCTGCCCGGCGCCGGGGTCGAGCAGGCCCGCGAGGTGCTCGACCGGGCGCTGGCGCTGACCCCGCTGGGCCAGACGTTCTCCGCCGGCGTGGCGCAGTGGGACGGCGCCGAGACCTCCGACGCGGTGCTCCAGCGCGCCGACGCCGCCCTGTACGCGGCCAAGGAGGCCGGCCGCAACCGGATCGCGGCGGCTACCTCGTCAGATACACATATGCGCAGCTCAGCATAGGCGTCGCGGGCGGCGGACCCGATAGGGTGGGCGGCGGCCGACCGAACCCCGCGACCCGGAGTGACCACTGTGACCGCATCCCAGGACGTCACGGCGCCGTCCGCGCCCGCGGACGCCGCCGACCCGCCCGCCGCGCCGCCCGGTCACCGCCGGATCGGCTCGGTCGAGGTGCTCGCCGTGCTGCTCGTGCTGCTGGTGGTGTTCCGCAACCCGCTGGCCGCGCTGGTCTCCGCGCCCGGCCTGCAGACCTGGACCACCGTGTTCGTCTCGGTGCTGGTGCAGGCCGTGCCGTTCCTGGTGTTCGGCGTGGTGCTCTCGGCGGTCATCGCGGTGTTCGTGCCCCGGTCGTTCTGGGCGCGGGCGCTGCCGCGGCACCCCGCGCTGGCGGTGCCCGCCGCCGGCCTGGCCGGGGTGGTGCTGCCCGGCTGCGAGTGCGGCAGCGTGCCGATCGCCGGGTCGCTGATCCGCCGCGGGGTCACCCCGGCGGCCGCGCTGGCCTTCCTGCTCGCGGCGCCGGCGATCAACCCGATCGTGCTCACCGCCACCGCGGTCGCCTTCCCCGGCAACCCGGAGATGGTGGTCGCCCGCGGCGGCGCCAGCCTGATCGTGGCGGTGGTGATGGGCTGGCTCTGGCTCCGGCTCGGCCGCACCGAGTGGATCAAGCTGCCGGCCCGGCCGCACGAGGACGGCTCGCGGCTGCGGGCGTTCGTGGCGGCCTGCCGGCACGACGTCATGCACGCCGGCGGGTTCCTGGTGCTCGGCGCCGCGGCCGCCGCCACCATCAACGTGGTGGTGCCGGAGCGCTGGCTGCAGACGCTGGCCGGCGACCCGGTGCTGTCGATCATCGCGCTGGCCGTGCTCGCCGTGCTGCTGTCGATCTGCAGCGAGGCCGACGCGTTCGTGGCCGCGTCGCTGTCGCAGTTCTCGCTGACCTCGCGGCTGGTGTTCCTGGTGGTCGGCCCGATGGTCGACCTCAAGCTGATCGCCATGCAGGCCGGGATGTTCGGCCGGCGCTTCACGGTCCGCTTCGCGCCCACCACGTTCGCCACGGCGGTCCTGGTGGGCACGGCCGTCGGGGCGGTGCTGCTGTGAACAAGCAGGCCCAGGCCGTGCTCCTGTTGCTGTTCGGCGGCGCGATCCTCAAGGCGAGCCTCTCCGACCTGTACCTGCGCTACGTCAAGGAGGGGCTGCGGCCGTTCCTGATCGGCGCCGGGGTGCTGCTGGTCGCGGCGGCCGTGCTGACCCTCTGGGACGAGCTGCGCGGCCGGGCCGACGCGGCCGGCCACCACCATGAGCCGGCGGTGGGCTGGCTGCTGCTGCTCCCGGTGCTCGGGCTGCTGCTGGTGGCGCCGCCGGCGCTGGGCTCGTACGCAGCCGGGCAGGCCGGGACGGTGCTGACCGCGCCCGCCGGCGAGTCCGACTATCCGGCGCTGCCGCCGGGTGACCCGGTCGACCTCGGCCTGCTGGACTACGCCTCGCGGGCGCTGTTCGACGACGGGCGCAGCCTGACCGGCCGGACGCTGCGGCTGACCGGGTTCGCCACCCCCGGCCCGGACGGCCAGCCGATGCTGGCGCGGATGGTGCTGTCCTGCTGCGCCGCCGACGGCCGGCCGATCAAGGTGGCGCTCAGCGGGGACGTCCCCACCGGCCTCCCGGCGGACACCTGGTTCCAGGTGGTGGGCACCTGGACCGACCGGACCAGCCTGGACCCGGTCAACCGGGCCGAGGTGCCGTACCTGGAGGTCGCCTCCTGGCAGGAGATCACCGCGCCGAAGCAGCCGTACGAATGAGGAAGCTGCCCGCCGTCGCCGGTCTGGCCGTCGCGCTCGCCGCGGGTGGCGCGCTGCTGGCGTACCGCCCGGACGAGCCGCGGCCGGCGCCCGGCGGCCGCGTCGCCCTGGCCGCCGCCTGGCCCGCCGCGCAGCGCGCCGACCTGCGCGGAAACCTGCGCGACGGGCCGATCTACCAGCCCGGCATCTTCCTGGACGCGCGCACCAGCCTGGGCACCGCGCCGAGCCCGGACGGCACCGCCGAGCGGCTGGTGCTGCGCGCCGCCGACGACAGCATCCGGGAGCTGCGCCGCCGCCCGCTGGCGACGAACCCGGAGTTCGGCGCGTTCGCGGCGGCCGGCGACGATCTGGTGTGGACGGAGTCGGCCCGGGGCGAGCCGACGCAGATCTGGACGGCCCGCGGCAGCGGCGGGCCGGCCCGGCGGCTGACCGCGGACACCGGCAACGCGGTCTTCTTCGGCTCGCAGTGGGACCTGGTGCTGGCCGACGGCCGGGTGCACTGGGCCGCCGCGAAGGAGGGCGCCCAGGTGACCGAGATCCGGTCGGTCGCGCTCACCGGCGGCGCGGTGGCGGTCCACGAGGAGCCCGGTGAGTGGGCGCTGACGGCGTGGCCGTGGCTGACCGACGGCGGCGGCGACCAGGCCGGCACCACCCGGCTGCGCAACCTGGCGACCAACCGGGACACCCCGGTGGAGAGCACCGGCGCGGAGCTGATCACCTGCGCCGCGGCGTGGTGCCGGGTGCTGGTGATGAACGGCGACGGCCTGGCCCGGATCGACCTGATGCACCCGGACGGCTCGGGCCGGCGGCGGATCGCGGGCAGCACGGCCGGCGCGGCGGTCACCGACGTGGCGGTGCTGGACCGCTTCGAGATCCTGTCGGAGACCGGACCGGAGTCCGACCTGACCGGCACGGCGGGCCTGCTGGTCTACGACATCACGGCGGACCGCACGGTGGAGGTCAGCCCGGCGGCGGACGGCGCGTTCAGCCGCGGCGGCGTGCTGTGGTGGGCGACCGGCGACCAGGACTCGCTGGTCTGGCACACGGTGGACCTCCGGACCGTCTGAGGTCCACCGTGTGCCGGCGGGGCGTCAGCTGCCGACCGGGCCGCCGTCCAGGCGCCAGGTGACCACGACCGACGGCTTGGCGTAGTCGCCGTCGGGCCAGGTCGAGGCGGGCTTCTCCACGCTGGCGCCGGAGATCTCGCCGGGGTGCTGCACCGCGACGAACACCGACCGGTCGTCGCCGGTGATGAACGGCCCGCAGGTCTCCGCGCCCAGCGGCACCGTCAGGAACTGCTTGAGGTGACCCCGCTCGGAGCCCTCGATGGCGGTGGCGAACAGGCCGTCGTTGCTGCCCAGCGCGTTGCCGTCGGTCGAGATCCACAGGTTGCCGGCGCTGTCGAAGGCGACGTTGTCCGGGCACGAGATCGGCGAGACCGCGGACTTGTCGTAGCCGGCGAAGTACGTCGACGGGTCGGCCGGGTCGCCGCAGACGATCGGCAATGACCAGGTGAACGACTCGCCGGTGTGGTCGCCGCGGTCCTCGACCAGTTCGAAGATCTGCCCGTGCTTGTTGGCGACCCGCGGGTTGGCCTCGTCGACGCCCGGGTTGGTGCCCACGCCGCGGTTGGAGTTGTTGGTCATCGCCGCGTAGATCTTGCCGGTGCGCAGGCTGGGCTGCACGTCCTCGGGCCGGTCCATCTTGGTCGCCTGCACCGCGTCACCGGCCAGCCGGGTGAAGGTCAGCACGTCCACCGCGGTCATCCCGGGCACGTACGACCGGTTGCCGGAGACCAGCTTGATCCAGGTGCCGGTACCGTCGAAGGCGCCGTCGGCGGGCAGCTTGCCGGTGCCGTCGATCTCGGCGGCCGGGCTGTCGCCGGTCAGCTTGGCGACGTAGAGCGTGCCGGACTCCAGCAGGGTCAGGTTGTGCCGCCGGGCGTGGGCCGAGTCGCCGGGGAGGTACTTCTTGTCGGAGACGAACTTGTACAGGTAGTCGAACCGCTCGTCGTCACCCATGTACGCGACCACCTGGCCGTTACGGGCCACGATGACGTTGGCGCCCTCGTGCTTGAACCGGCCCATGGCGGTGTGCTTACGCGGCGTGGAGTCCGGGTCGAACGGGTCGACCTCGACGATCCAGCCGAAGCGGTGCGCCTCGTGCGGGTGCTCGGCCAGGTCGAAACGCTCCTGCGCGCGGTCCCAGCGGCGGGAACCGGACGGCACCCGTGCGGTGGTGGAGATGCCGTAGCGGGCGAGCTTGGGCTTGAGCGCCTCAGGTGCCCCGTCGCCGCCGACGAAGTACTGGTTGAAGTTCTCCTCGCCGGACAGCACGGTGCCCCAGGGGGTGACGCCACCGGCGCAGTTGTTGAGCGTACCGATGGCGGTCGTGCCCTTCGGGTCCGCGGCCGTGCGCAGCCAGGCCGAGCCGGCCGCCGGGCCGGTGAACCGGAACGGCGTCTCCAGGGCGGTGATCCGCCGGTTGTACGGCAGCCGCCGGCTCCGGACCGGCCGCCACTGCCCGGTCCCGTCGACCCGCTCCAGCTCGACCACCGACAGCCCGTGGGCCGCCATCGCGATCTTGAGCTGCTCCACGCTGAGCGCCTCCAGGCCGGTGAAGCCCGGGAACATCAGCTCCTCGTTGGTGTACTCGTGGTTGACCACCAGCAGCGCCCGCCGCCCGTCGCGGCCCAGCGGCAGCACCCCGACGAAGTCGTTGTTGTAGCCGAACTGCGCCGCCTGCCGGCGCACGCTCTGCTCGGTGATGTCGAACGCGGGCGCGCCGGGCAACACCGGGTCGCCCCAGCTCATCACGACGGCCGAGTCGTAGCCGTTCGGGACGATCAGGCTGTCCAGCTTGTTCGGCGGGATGGCCTTGAAGGTCAGCGGGCCGGCCTTGCCCTTCGGCAGGGTGCCGGGCCGCGTCCCGGTGACCGGGGCGGCAGCGACGGGTGCGGCCGCGGCCGGGCCCGCCGCCGCGGCCGCCGCACCGCCGAAGCCGAGCACCAGCGCGCCCACCGCGCCGGCGCGCACCACGCCGCGCCGCGACATCTCGGTGGTGACGACATCACCCAGGTACGGGTTGTCCGAGGAGTTGGGCACCGGGTGGTCGCAGGCGTTGCCGCACCGGTAGAGGCACGTCATCGAGTCGCGGCCCCCGGCGTGGCCGGCGCGGCCGAGCAGCGGCAGCAGGCGGGGTCGTTCAGTCATCAGGGCAGAGCTCCTCGCAGGCAGGTGGGCCCCGCCACGGGCGGGGTCGCCTGACGCTAAGAGCTGCGGTTGAGTCGGATTCGGACGAGCGGTGAACGGCAGATGAACTCGCCGCTCAGGTGCCAATCGGGCCGCCGTCCAGGCGCCAGGTCACCACGACCGACGGCTTGGCGAAATCACCGTCCGGCCAGGTCGAGGCCGGCTCGTCCAGGGTGGCGCCGGAGATCTCACCCGGGTGCTGCACCGCGACGAACACCGACCGGTCGTCGCCGGTGATGAACGGCCCGCAGGTCTCCGCGCCCACCGGCACGGTAAGGAACTGCTTGAGGTGGCCGCGTTCCGGGCCCTCGATGGCGGTGGCGAACAGGCCGTCGTTGCTGCCCAGCGCGTTGCCGTCGGTGGCGATCCACAGGTTGCCGGCCTTGTCGAACGCCACGTTGTCCGGACACGAGATCGGCGAGACCGCGGACTTGTCATAACCGGCGAAGAACGTCGACGGGTCGGCCGGGTCACCGCAGACGATCGGCAGCGACCAGGT
Source organism: Actinoplanes sp. NPDC049599 (assembly GCF_044465625.1). Lineage (NCBI taxonomy): Bacteria > Bacillati > Actinomycetota > Actinomycetes > Micromonosporales > Micromonosporaceae > Actinoplanes > Actinoplanes sp. NPDC049599. The sequence goes on along the minus strand of NZ_JBITLX010000012.1, from coordinate 210,268 downwards.
GAACGACTCGCCGGTGTGGTCGCCGCCGTCCTCGACGATCTCCAGGATCTGGCCGTGCTTGTTGGCCGCCCGCGGGTTCGGCTCGTCGGCACCGGCGTTGGTGCCGACCGCCCGGTTGGAGTTGTTGGTCAGCGCCGCGTAGATCTTGCCGGTGCGCAGGCTGGGCTGCACGTCCTCGGGCCGGTCCAGCTTGGTCGCACCGACGGCGTCGCCGGCCAGCCGGGTGAAGATCAGCACCTCGGCGGCGGTCATCCCGGCCACGAAGGACCGGTCGCCGGAGACCAGCTTGATCCACTTCCCGGTGCCGTCGAAGGCGCCGTCGGACGGCAGCTTGCCGGTGCCGTCGATCTCGGCCGCCGGGCTGTCGCCGGTCAGCTTGGCGACGTAGAGCGTGCCGGACTCCAGCAGGGTCAGGTTGTGCCGCCGGTCGCCGGGGACGTACTTCTTGTCGGAGACGAACTTGTACAGGTAGTCGAACCGCTCGTCGTCACCCATGTACGCCGCCACCTGGCCGTTGCGGGCCACGATGACGTTGGCGCCCTCGTGCTTGAACCGGCCCATGGCGGTGTGCTTGCGCGGCCGCGACCGCGGATCAGCCGGGTCGACCTCGACGATCCAGCCGAAGCGGTGCGCCTCGTGCGGGTGCTCGGCCAGGTCGAAACGCTCCTGCGCGCGGTCCCAGCGCCGCGACCCGGACGGTACGCGGACAGTCGGCGAGATGCCGTACCGGGCCAGCTTGGGCTTGAGCGCCGCGGGTGCCCCGTCGCCGCCGACGAAGTACTGGTTGAAGTTCTCCTCGCCGGACAACGCCGTGCCCCACGGGGTGACGCCGCCGGAGCAGTTGTTGAGCGTACCGATCGGGGTCAGGCCCTGCGGGTCGGCGGCGGTGCGCAGCAGCGCGTGCCCGGCCGCCGGGCCGGTGAAGCGGAACGGCGTGTCCAGCATGGTGATCCGCCGGTTGTACGGCCGCAGCCGCCCGCCGACCGGCCGCCACTGCCCGGTCCCGTCGACCCGCTCTAGCTCCACCACGGACATCCCGTGCGCGGCCAGCGCGACCCGCACCTGCTCGACGCTCAGCGCCTCCTGGCTGGTGAAACCCGGGAACATCAGCTCCTCGTTGGTGTACTCGTGGTTGGCCACCAGCAGCGCGCGGCGCCCGTCGCGGCCCAGCGGGAACACGGCGAGGAAGTCGTTGTTGTAGCCGAACTGCGCCGACTGGCGCGCGGCGGTCTGCCGGTGCACGTCCAGGCCGGGCACCCCGGGCAGGATCGGGTCGCCCCAGCGGATCACCACGGCGCTGTCGTAGCCGTTGGGCACGATCAAGCTGTCCAGCACGTTCGGCGGGATCGGCTTGAAGGTCAGGGCCCCGGCCGGCCCGCCGCCGAGGGGCTGCGCCGCCACCGGCTCCGAACCGGCCACCGGCGCGCCGGCCGGCGGCTCACCGGCCGGCGGGGCGGCGGCGGCCGGGGCGGCGCCGAAACCGAGCACCAGCGCGCCGACCGCGCCCGCCTGCACCACACCGCGCCGGGTCATCGCGGCGTTGACCACGTCGCCCAGGTACGGGTTGGCCGAGGGGTTGGGCGCCGGATGGTCACAGGCGTTGCCGCAGCGGTACAGGCAGGTCCTCGGGTCGCGGCCGGCATGGCCCGCGGGACCCAGCAGGGGCAGCAGGCGGGGTCGATCGGTCATCGGACGGTCTCCTCACGCGGCGTCGTTGCACGATGACGAAGGCCCGGCCGAGCCTAATCGGGTAACCCGTTCAACGGAAGGTGAGCGGGTGACTGTCAGAGCGTCATCGCGGCGACCTCGTCGGCGCAGCCCCAGCAGAGCGTCATGCCGGCGCCGCCGTGCCCGTACGCGTGCACCACCGTGCCGCCCGGCCACTTCTCCGCCTCCACCCGCGCTCCGCCGCGCCGCACCGGCCGCAGGCCCACCTTCTCCCCCAGCACCGGCGCGCCCGCCAGCTCCGGCACCAGCGCCCGGCAGCGCTCGAGGATCGCGTCGCGGGTGGCCGGGTCGGGCACGGTGTTCCAGTCGCCCTCCTGCCAGGTGCCGCCCAGCACCACGTCGCGGGTGCGCGGGTGCACGTACGTGCCCGGCTCGCCCTCGTCGCGGACCGAGGTGTAGACGCCCAGGTTGGCGACCAGCACGAGCTGGCCCCGGGCCGGGACCACGTCCGGGTCGCCGCACAGCGCCCCGGCGGCCAGCCCGGTCGCGTTGACCACCACCGGCGCCTCGACCAGCGCCTCCTCCAGCCGGTCGACCCGCCGCCGGACCACCCGCGCCCCGGCGGCCAGCAGCCGCTCCCGCAGCCACGGCAGGTACGTGCCCATCTCCACCAGCGGCGCCAGGAACCGCACCTCCCGGGTCCACGGCGGGTCGGCCGGCAGGTAGCGCACCTCGCGGGCGGCCGGCGCCCACCACGGCTCCCCGGTCGCGCCGGATCGCTCCAGGTTGCGGGTCTCGCGCATCAGCACCCCGGGAACCCGGTCGAACGCGTCCCGGCGGAACTGGGCGTACGTCGCCTCGGCCCAGCGCAGCACCCGCGGCGCGAAGCCGGTGCGGGTCGGGTACCAGGCCGCCGCCGCGATCGCCGACACGGTCCGTTCCGGCGGGTCCGGCGTCCACACGGTCACCTCCGCGCCGCGCTCGCGCAGCCGCACGGCTGCGGTCAGGCCGATGATGCCGCCGCCCACCACGATCACGTCCGCCATCCCGTCATCCTCACCCCACCGGGCCCCGGGCACCCCGGCAGAGTCGGAGGTACGACCCCCGGACCACCCGTTGCGGGTCCCGGCCGGCCGGGGCCCGACGCCGGCCCCGTATCCTTGTCCTCGTTGATGCGGTCACCGTTGTGACCGGCGCACGACGGATCCGGAGCAAAGATAATGAGCGAGCACCTGTTCGCGGACGCGACAGGCTTCGCCGGTCTGGCGCTCCGTCCCGAGCTGCTGAAGGCACTGACCAGCTTGGGCTACGAAGAGCCGACGCCGATCCAGCGCGAGGCCATCCCGCCGCTGCTGGCGGGTCACGACCTGCTGGGCCAGGCCGCGACCGGCACCGGCAAGACCGCGGCCTTCGCGCTGCCGCTGCTGCACCGCCTCGAACCGGACGCCAAGGGCGGCCCCGCCGCGCTGGTGCTGGTGCCGACCCGGGAGCTGGCCGAGCAGGTGTCGCAGGCGGTCCACCGCTACGGCCGCGACCTGGGCGTGCGGGTCCTGCCGGTCTACGGCGGCCAGCCGATAGGCCGCCAGTTGCAGGCCCTGCAGCGCGGCGTCGACGTCGTGGTGGGCACCCCGGGCCGGGTGCTGGACCACATCAGCCGGGAGACCCTCGACCTCAGCGACGTGCGCACGGTGGTGCTCGACGAGGCCGACGAGATGCTCGACATGGGCTTCGCCGAGGACATCGAGGCGATCCTCGCCGAGACCCCGCAGACCCGGCAGACCGTGCTGTTCTCCGCGACGATGCCGCCGCGCATCGACGCCATCGCCCGCCGGCACCTCAAGGAGCCGGTCCGGATCCAGATGGGCCGGGAGTCCTCCGCCCCGGGCGAGATCCCGCTGGTGCGGCAGAGCGCGTACATCGTGGCGCGGGCGCACAAGTCGGCGGCGCTGGGCCGGGTGCTGGACGTGGAGGCGCCGGCCGCGGCGATCATCTTCTGCCGCACCCGGGAAGAGGTCGACCAGGTCACCGAGACGCTCAACGGCCGCGGCTACCGGGCCGAGGCGCTGCACGGCGGGATGAGCCAGGACCAGCGCGACCGGGTGATGGGCCGGCTGCGCGCCGGCAGCACCGAGCTGCTGGTGGCCACCGACGTGGCCGCCCGCGGGCTGGACGTGGAGCAGCTCACCCACGTGGTCAACTACAACGTGCCGTCGGCGCCCGAGGCGTACGTGCACCGGATCGGCCGGGTCGGCCGGGCCGGCCGCGAGGGCGCCGCGATCACCCTGGCCGAGCCGCGCGAGTCCCGGATGCTCAAGGCGATCGAGCGGCTCACCCGGCAGCGGATCACGCTGGAGAAGGTGCCCACGGTCACCGACCTGCGGGCCCGCCGGCTGGAGCTGACCCGGGCGTCGCTGGAGAGCACGCTGCAGGCCGACGACCTGGAGCGCTTCCGGGTGGTCATCGAGTCGCTGACCAGCGAGTTCGACATCGAGACCGTGGCGCTGGCCGCGGTGAAGCTGGCCCACGAGGCGGCCGGCGGCGACGTCGACGAGCAGGAGATCCCGACCCCGCGGGAAACCGTCCGGGAGCGCCCGGAGGGCCGCGACGGCAAGCGGCCCGAACGCCGCGGCGGCCCGGCCGGCGCCGGCGTCGCCCGGCTGTTCATCGGCCTCGGCCGGCGGGCCGGGCTACGCCCGCAGGACCTGGTCGGCGCGATCGCCGGCGAGTCCGGGCTCAGCGCCCGCGACATCGGCGCGATCCAGATCACCGACCGGTTCTCGCTGGTCGAGGTGCCGGAGTCGGCCGCCGAGATGGTGATCGAGGCGATGTCGCAGAGCACGATCCGGGGCCGCAAGCCCCAGGTGCGCCGGGAGCGCTACAGCCGCTGAAGCGTGGCCGGGTCGTCCTCGCCGCCGTAGAAGCGGTCGAGCACGGCCCGGAACACCGCGGGATCCTCGGCGGCGTGCGCGAAGAGCGTCATCGACGAGCGCAGCTTCAGGTCGTCCGGTGTGCCCAGGATCTCGGTCGCGCTCCGCCCCGGCACCGTGAGCACCGCCTGGGCGCACTCCACCAGCCGCGGCCCGAGCACCGGATGGGCCAGGTAGGCGCGGGCCTCGGCCAGGCCGGCGACGGCGTAGCGCTGCGCGGTGGCGGTCCGGCCCAGCCCGGCGATCTGCGGGAACACGAACCACATCCAGTGGCTGCGCTTGCGGCCCGCGGTCAGCTCGGCCAGCGCGTCGGCGTAGACGTCCCGCTGCGCCTCGACGAACCGGCCGAGGTCGTTCTCCGTCCTGTGCATGAGATCCGGGTTTCCCGCCGGGCCGGGCACCAAACCGGCACCGCCCCGGGTGTGCCAGGCTGGGCGGCATGACCGACCTCCGTGATCACTTCCGGGCGCTGCACGAGTCCGGCACCTTCCTGCTGCCCAATCCCTGGGACGTCGGCTCCGCCCGGCTCCTGGCGGGCCTCGGCTTCCCGGCGCTGGCGAGCACTTCCTCCGGCCTGGCCGCGAGCCTGGGCAAACGCGATCAGCAGGTCACCCGGGACGAGCTCGTCGCGCACGTCGCGGCGGTCACCGCCGCGGTGCGGGTGCCGCTGAACGTCGACGCCGAACGCTGCTTCGCCGACTCCCCCGCCGGCATCGCCGAGACGGTGGACCTGCTGGCCGCCGCCGGCGCCGCGGGTATCTCCATCGAGGACTACGACCCGGCCACCGGGCAGATCGAGACGGTGGCGACGGCCACCGAGCGGGTCGCCGCCGCGGCCGCCGCGTGCGCCCGGCACGGCATCGTGCTGACCGCCCGCGCGGAGAACCTCCTGTACGGCCACGACGACCTGGCCGACACGATCGCCCGGCTGCGCGCCTACCGGGACGCGGGCGCCGAGGTGCTGTACGCCCCGGGGCTGCGCACCCCGGCGGACATCACCCGGGTGGTGGAGGCGGTGGCGGCCCCGGTCAACGTGCTGGCGGTGGCGGGTGCGCCGACCGTCGCGGAGCTGACCGAGCTGGGGGTCCGGCGGGTCTCCACCGGGGGCGCGCTGGCCTGGGCGGCGTACGGCGCCCTGCGGGACGCGGCTCGCGAGCTGCGCGACGCCGGCACCACGACGTTCCGGGCCGGCGCGCTCACCCCGGCCGAGGTGCAGGAGGCGTTCGGGCCCCACGCCTGACCGGGCGGACAGTCACGCCGGGCGTTGCCGGCGCTCGTCCTCGGCCATCAGCCGGTCGCACTCGTCGTCCAGGGCCCGGGCCCGCCGCGCCCGGGCCTTGCCGCGCCCCGGCAGCGCCGACAGCCGGTACGCCTGGTCCCGCAGCGCGATGGCCAGCAGCCGCAACGCCACCGCCCGGTCCTTGACCAGCAGCTCCCGGCCCACGGTGATCGCCTCCTCCCCCACCGCCACGCCCTCCTCCAGCCGGCCGGCGCCGGCCAGCGCCTCGGCGTAGCGCACCAGCGCCCGCAGCAGCCACTCCAGGTTGCCGTCCCGGTCCGCGGCGGCGCACTCGCGCTGCAGCGCGAGCGCCTCCTCCGCGATCACCCAGGCCTGCTCGGCCCGGCCGGCGTCGTCCAGGTCCTCGGAGAGGTTGACCAGCGAGCCGGCCAGCCCGGCGCGGTGCCGGTCCGGGTCCCGGGCGGTCAGTTCGCGGCGCAGCGCGACCGCCTCACCGGTGATCACCACCCGTCGCTGCGGGTCGTCCACCAGCAGCGCATGGTCGTTGAGCGCGGTGCCCAGCGCGGTCAGGTGGGCGGCGCGGTCCGCGGCGACCAGGTCCCGGTACACCTCGACCGCCTCCCCGGCCAGCTTCTCGGCCTCGGCGTCGCGGCCCACCTCCGCCAGCCGGTCCGACTGCCGGGTCAGCGCCCGGGCCAGCTCGTGCACCCCGACCGTACGGCCGGCCACCCGCGCCGCCCGCCACAGCTCGACGGCCTCCTGCCCGGCGGCCAGCGCCTGGTCCACCCGCCCGGCCCGGTCCAGCGCGGACGCGTACACGACCAGGGCGGTGGCCAGCTCCGGCCGGTGCGCCCCGGGGTGCGCCGCGGCCAGCTCCCGGCGGGCGGCGACCGCCTCGCGGGCGGTGGCCAGCGCCTGGTCCGGGTCGTCGGTCAGCACGGCGAAGTTGTTCAGCGCGAAGGCCAGCCCGACCAGGTGCGCGCCGCGGTCGAGGGCCGCCAGCCCGCGGTACAGCCCCAGCGCCTCGGTCGCCACGGCCAGCGCCTCGGCCTCGCGTCCCGCCTCCAGCAGCCGGTTGCCGTGGTTGCTCAGGGTCAGCGCGAGACCGTCCAGGTTGGCCTCCCAGTCGTCCGCGGCCAGCCGCCGGCACAGGGCGACGGCCTCCTCGCTGGCCGCCAGGGCGTCGTCGCCGCGACCCAGCCGGGCCAGCACGACGGCGTGGGTGGTCAGCGAGGCGGCCAGCTCCCGGCCGTGGCCCGGCATCGACTCCCGCCGTACCGTGACCGCCTCGACGCTGCAGAGCAGGGCCTCCGCGTGCTCGCCCAGCGCGACCAGCCGGTTGGTGTGGTTGTTCAGGAACCGGCCGAGGAACGGCCGGTAGCGGTCGGGGTCGCGGGCGGCCGCCGCCCGCCAGAGCACGAGCGCCCGCTCGCTGGCCGCCCGGGCCGCGTCGTCGCGCCCGGTCGCGGCCAGGTTGGCGGCGTGGTTGGACAGCACGTTGGCCAGGTCGGCGTCGTGCGCCTCGCCGGCGCCGTCCATCAGCGACAGTGCCTCCTCGCCGGCGGCGAGCGCCTCGGCGGTCCGGCCCACCACCCGCAACCGCTGCGCGAGGTGGCCCAGGGACGCGGCCAGCTCGGTCAGGTGCCGGTCGCGGTCGTGCACGACGAGCTCCCGGCAGAGCCCGACGACCTCCTCGGCCAGCCGCAGGGAGTCGTCCCGGCGGCCCACCTCGCCCAGCCAGACCGACTGGTTGCGCAGCGCCAGCATGAGCGCGGGCAGGTACCGGACCCGGTCGGTGGCCGCGAGGTCGCGGGCCAGCGCGGCGCCCCGGGCGCCGACGGCGACGGCCTCGCGGGCCTGTCCGGCCCGGGAGAGCACCACCGCCTCGTCGATCAGCACGCCAGCCGCGTGCAGGCCCTCGTCGCCGGCGCCGGGGCCGGGCTGCCGGCCGGAGATGAGCCAGGACCAGGCGCGGTGGAGCCGATCGGAGGGCACCTCCGTCAATCTACGGACGCCGATCAACCTCGGGGACCGCCGAAAGGTCGGACCTCGCGGCGGCCGGGTCGCCGCCCCCCAGGGCCAGGCCGAGCAGCGGCGCGGCCGACCTGCACCGGCCGGGGCTGAGGAGGATCTCGGTGGAGTCGGTGACCTGGTCGATGGTGCCCGGCAGGGTCCCGATCGGGCCGCCGCGGCGACCGCCGAGCCGGTCGACGAGCGCCCGCAGCCCGGGATCGGTGATCGCGGCGGTCAGCGCGACGGTCAGCCGGTCGGCGCCGACGACCCGGATGTCGCGGGTGTGGTATGCCCGCGGCGCCGGGTCGACCGGGGCGGCCAGGCCCCGGTCGTTGGTCGCGGCCGCGAGCATCCCGGCCGCCGTGACCAGCGCGTCCTCGCGCTCGCGCCAGTCCGCCGCGGCGGTCGCGGCGGCCAGCGCGGGGCCGGCCACGGCGGACAGGCCGAGCTCGGCGAAACCGCGGCCGAGCCATTTCGGGTACGGCGCCCAGCGGCGTTCGAGCAGGTAGGCCAGCCGGACCAGCTCCCGCACCAGCCGGGCGGCGACCAGCCGGGAGCCCAGATCGTCGCCGGCCGCCCCGGCCCGGCCCACGAACGCCTCCTCCTGGGCCACCCGCAACCAGCCGGCCGCCAGCGCGTACCGCCACACGTCGTCCGGGTACCAGCGCAGCGCGTCCCGCCGGCGGGCCAGCTCGCCGTCCGGGTCGTGGAAGACGGCCCCGGCGGTCAGCGTCGCCAGCGTCTGCGTCGGCGTCAGCAGCCAGTCCGCGAGGCCCATCCCCACGGCCGGGTCGACGCCCAGCCGCCGGGTGAAGAACGCGCCGGCGGTGGTCACCTCGACCTGGTGGCCCGGCGCGCCGCCGAGGCGGTCGGTGACGCCGTAGACGGTCGGGTGGCCCTCGAAGGTGGCCGGCAGCCCGGCCAGCGACAGCGCCGCCGCGCCCGGCGGCAGGAACACCTGCACGCGCGGGCCGAAGTCGTGGTCGGTGGAGACCCCGTCGTCGAAGCCGAGCACCTCGGAGCCCTCGCCGAGCAGCGCGGCGGCGTGCGGCCGCCCGCCCAGCAGGGGGCGGACGGCCCGGTGGTAGAAGCGGCGGCTCAGCGCGATCCCGGTCACCCGGTCAGCGTGCCGCACCCCGCAACCGGTTTCAGTACCGGCAGCGCAGCACCACCATGGTGTGCCCGTCGACCGGCCGCTGCCCGCCGGCCTTGGTGGTGCGGCGCCGGGCGGCCAGCAGCGGGTCGGCCGTGTCGACCACGGTCTCCCAGGTACGGCCGTACGAGCGCGGCGGCAGCGTGAACTCCACCCCGTCGGCGAGCGGGTTGAACAGCACCAGGAACGAGTCGTCGCGGATCTCCTCGCCCAGCGCGTCCCGCTCGGGGATGCCGTGGCCGTTGAGGAACACGGTCATCGTCATGCCGGAACGGGTGTTCCAGTCCTGCGGGGTCATCGGCTCGCCGTCGCGGCGCAGCCAGGCGATGTCGGCCACCTTGGAGTCGCCGGCCGGGTCGCCGGTGAAGAAGCGCCGGCGCCGGAAGATCGGGTGGTCGGCGCGCAGCTTGGTCAGCGAGGCGGTGAACCGGGTCTGCACGTCGTGCATCCGGGCGTCCTGCCAGTCGACCCAGCTCAGCTCGCTGTCCTGGGCGTACACGTTGTTGTTGCCGTGCTGGGTGCGGCCCAGCTCGTCGCCGTGGGCGATCATCGGCACGCCCTGCGACAGCAGCAGCGTGGCGAGGAAGTTGCGCTTCTGCCGTTCCCGCAGCTTGACGACCTCGGCGTCGTCGGTGGGGCCCTCGATGCCGCCGTTCCAGGACCGGTTGTGGCTCTCGCCGTCCCGGTTGTCCTCGCCGTTGGCGTCGTTGTGCTTGTCGTTGTACGAGACCAGGTCGTTGAGGGTGAAGCCGTCGTGCGCGGTGACGAAGTTGATCGACGCGATCGGACGCCGGCCGTCGATCTCGTACAGGTCGGACGAGCCGGTGAAGCGGGAGGCGAACTCGCCCAGGCTGCCCTGCTCGCCGCGCCAGAAGTCGCGCACGGTGTCGCGGTACTTGCCGTTCCACTCGGTCCACAGCGGCGGGAACCCGCCCACCTGGTAGCCGCCGTCGCCGACGTCCCACGGCTCGGCGATGAGCTTCACCTGGCTGACGATCGGGTCCTGGTTGACCAGGTCGAAGAACGCGGCCAGGCGGTTCACCTCGTGGAACTCGCGGGCCAGCGCGGAGGCCAGGTCGAAGCGGAAGCCGTCGACGTGCATCTCGGTCACCCAGTAGCGCAGCGAATCCATGATCAGCCGCAGCGACTCGTGGTGCCGCACGTTGAGGCTGTTGCCGGTGCCGGTGGTGTCGTAGTAGTACTGCTTGTCGTCGTCGACCAGCCGGTAGTACGCCGGGTTGTCGATGCCCCGGAACGACAGCGTGGGCCCGAGGTGGTTGCCCTCGGCGGTGTGGTTGTAGACCACGTCCAGGATGACCTCGATGCCGGCCGCGTGCAGGGCCTTGACCATCGACTTGAACTCCTGCACCTGCCCGCCGTGCCCGCCGAACGACGCGTAGTCGTTGTGCGGGGCGAAGAAGCCGATGGTGTTGTAGCCCCAGTAGTTCTTCAGCCCGCGGTCGGTCAGGGTGCTGTCGTGCACGAACTGGTGCACCGGCATCAGCTCGACGGCGGTGACCCCGAGCTCCTTGAAGTGCTTGATCATCGTCGGGTGGGCGAGCCCGGAGTAGGTGCCGCGGACGTCCTCCGGGATGCCCGGGTGGCGCTGCGTCATGCCCTTGACGTGCGCCTCGTAGATCACCGTCTGGTGGAACGGGATCCGCAGCGGCCGGTCGTTGGCCCAGTCGAAGAACGGGTTGATCACCACGGAGCGCTGCGCGTACGGCGCCGAGTCCTCGTGGTTGACCTCGCCCGGGTTGTCGAAGTGGTACGAGAACAGCGCGTTGTTCCACTCGTTGTGCCCGTCGATCGCCTTCGCGTACGGGTCGAGCAGCAGCTTCGCCGGGTTGCACCGCAGCCCCGCAGCCGGGTCGTACGGGCCGTGCACGCGATAGCCGTACCGCTGACCGGGCACGACCCGCGGCAGGTAGCCGTGCCAGACCAGCGCCTCGCGCTCCGGCAGGTCGACCCGGGTCTCGGTGCCGTCGTCGTCGAACAGGCACAGCTCGACCCGGTCGGCCACCTCGGAGAAGAGCGCGAAGTTGGTACCCCCGCCGTCGTACGTGGCCCCCAGCGGGTACGGCGATCCGGGCCAGATCTTCATGTCTCTCCTCAACACGAGCGGACGCTGCGCGCAGTCTTCCCCGTTCAGTCTCCCGGTGAACCCTGCCAGGTGTGCGGGGAGGAACACAGTGCGGCGTCCCCCGGACACCGGTCCGGGGGACGCCGAGCGGGGCGACAAGGTCAGCGGCGACCGCGCGCTGTCTCCCGGAACGGGCATGACGTGTGTCACGTGGGCCCGCCGGGTTGGCCAGAAGCGTCGGTGCCAGGCGGTAGAACTGAGCCGATGCCCGAGCTCAGTCACCGCCGCCGCCTGCTGGTGCTCGCGGTCTGCTGCCTGAGCCTGTTCATGGTCGGCCTGGACGCCACGATCGTGAACATCGCGCTGCCCTCGCTCCGCGCCGACCTGGACGTGTCCGTGTCCGCGCTGCAGTGGGTGCTGGACGCATACACGCTGGTGCTGGCGAGCCTGCTGATCCTGTCCGGCTCCGTCGCCGACCGGATGGGCCGGCGGCGCACCTTCCAGACCGGGCTGGCCCTGTTCACGATCGGCTCGCTGCTGTGCAGCGTCGCGCCGGGTCTGGGCTGGCTGATCGCGTTCCGGATGGTGCAGGCGGTCGGCGGGTCCATGCTCAACCCGGTCGCCATGTCCATCATCACGAACACGTTCACCGAGCCGCGCGAGCGGGCCCGGGCGATCGGCGTCTGGGGCGGGGTGGTCGGGCTCAGCATGGCGCTGGGGCCGGTGCTCGGCGGGGTGCTGGTGGCCGGGCTGGGCTGGCGGTCGATCTTCTGGATCAACGTGCCGGTCGGGCTGGCCGCGATCGGGCTGGCCGCGCTGTTCGTGCCCGAGTCCCGGGCCGGCCACCCGCGCCGGATGGACCCGGCCGGGCAGGTGCTGGTGCTGCTGGTGCTGGCCTCGGTCACCTTCGGCATCATCGAGGGGCCGGCCACCGGCTGGGGCTCGCCGCTGATCGTCGGGTGCTTCGTGCTGGGGCTGGTGGCGCTGGCCGCGCTGCCGGCCTGGGAGTCGCGCCGCGCCGAGCCGCTGCTGGAGCTGCGCTTCTTCCGCAGCGTGCCGTTCTCCGGCGCGACCGTCATCGCGGTCTGCGCCTTCGGCGCGCTCGGCGGCTTCCTGTTCCTCAACTCGCTCTACCTGCAGGACGTCCGCGGCCTGTCCGCCCTGGACGCGGGCCTCTACACGCTGCCGATGGCCGCGCTGACCGCGGTGATCGCCCCGCTGTCCGGCCGGATGGTCGGCGCCCGCGGGCCACGGCTGCCGCTGATCCTGGCGGGCTCGGCGATCGCGCTGGCGATGCTGCCGCTCACCCGGCTCACCGCGGACACCCCGGTCTGGCTGCTGTTCGGGTCGTACGCGCTGTTCGGCTTCGGCTTCGGCATGGTGAACGCGCCGATCACCAACACGGCGGTCTCCGGGATGCCCCGCGCGCGGGCGGGCGTCGCCGCGGCGATCGCCTCGACCAGCCGCCAGGTCGGCACCGCCCTCGGGGTCGCGGTGGTCGGCGCCGCGGTGGCCTCCGGGCTGGCCGGCCCGGAGGCCACCGGGTTCGCCGAGGCCAGCCGCACCGGCTGGTGGATCCTGCTCGGCTGCGGCCTGGCGGTGCTGGTGCTGGGCGTGGCCACAACCGGCCGCCGGGCCCGGTCCACCGCCGCCGCGGCCGAACCGGTGCCGGTGCCATAGCCGCGCCGGGCCCGGCGGCGGGCGACCGCTGGGTGCGGATCAGGCGCGAGGCGCTCGTGCCGGGTGTCAAGAAGTCGCCGGCGGGTGGCCGCGCTCGGTGAGCCGATCGTGGCGCGCAGCCCGTAGTGTCGGATCCGCCATGCATTCTGAAATGCCCGGCGTGATCGGGGTCTTCGACGAGGCGTCCGCGAGCTACGACAGCGTGGGCGTCGACTTCTTCACGCCGATGGGCGCCGAGCTGGTGCACCGCGCGGCGATCCGGGCGGGCGAGCACGTGCTGGACATCGGCTGCGGCCGCGGCGCGGTGCTGCTCCCGGCCGCGGCGGCGGCGGGACCGACCGGCCGGGTCGTCGGCATCGACCTGGCGCCGGGCATGGTGGCCCGGACAGCGGCGGCGACCGCCCACCTGCCGGCCGTGTCGGTGCGGGTCGGCGACGCCCAGGCGCCGGCATTCCCGCCGGGCGCGTTCGACGTGCTGACGGCCGGGCTGGTGCTGTTCTTCCTGCCGGACCCGCCGGCGGCGCTGGCGGCATACCGGGAGCTGCTGCGGCCGGGCGGCCGGCTGGCGTTCAGCTCGTTCGTGGCGTTCGACCCGCGCTACGAGCGCGCGATGAAGACGATCGCGGGCTTCACGGAGGGCCTCGGCCCGCGCCGCGAGCACCACGAGATGTTCAAGTCGCAGGAGGGCATCCGGGCCGCGCTGTCCGGCTGGCCGGCACCGCGGATCACCGAGTTCACCCTGGTCAGCGGTTTCACCGACGCGGCGCAGTGGATGCGCTGGGTCGGCTCGCACGGCGGCCTCGAGGTGGTCCGGGCCATCCCGGCCGCGCGCCGCGACGAGGCCGTCGAGGCGGCGGCGGGGGCGCTGGCCGACGCGGCCGACGACACCGGCGTGATCCGGCTGACCACGACGATCCGGGTCGTGGTGGCCGACCGCTGACCCGCCCGCCTCACCCCGGGCGGTCCGCGAACCAGCACGCCTCGCCGGCCGTTCGCCGTGCGCTCCCCGGGAGGACCGGGTTGACACGGTTCCCCTGCGGCGTACTCTCAACCTACCGGTTGATAAACCGGTTAGTTGACAAGCCAGGTGGTTGAGCATGACGACGGCCGACCCGATCAGCGGCGTGTTCGCCGCCCTCGCCGACCCGACCCGCAGGGCGATCCTCGCCCGGCTGGCCCGCGGCGAGGCCACGGTCAACGAGCTCGCGGCGCCGTTCCCGATCAGCATGCAGGCGATCTCGAAGCACCTGAACGTGCTGGAACGCGCCGGCCTGATCGCCCGCACCCGCGAGGCCCAGTGGCGGCGCTGCCGGATCGAACCGGCGCCGCTGCGTGACCTGGCGGGCTGGGTCGAGCAGTACCGGCGGCTCTGGGAGGAGCGCTACGACACGCTCGGCGGATACCTGGACGACCTGCAGAAGGAGCAGCCATGAGCACCATCACCGTCAGCACCCCCAGCCCCACCGAACTGGTGCTGAGCCGCACGTTCGCCGCCCCCAAGGCCCTGGTCTTCGCCACGCACACCGAGGCCGAGCACCTGCGCCACTGGTGGGGCCGCGGCAACCCGCTCGACGTCACGATCGACTTCCGGGTCGGCGGAGCCTGGCGCTTCGTCGAGACGGCGGACGGCAAGGAGCACGCGTTCCGCGGCGAGTTCCGCGAGATCTCGGCGCCGGACACGTTCACCTGGACCTTCGAGTACGAGCCGATGGCCGGCCATGTCCTGGTGGAGACGTTCGTCTTCACCGAGGAGGACGGCAGGACCACGGTGACCGCGTCGAGCACGTTCGCCTCGCAGCAGGACCGGGACGGCATGCTCCAGTCCGGCATGGAGACGGGCGCGAACCAGAGCTACGCGGCGCTCGACACCTACCTGACGAAGATCAGCTGATCCGGACACAAAAAAAGGGGGCCGCCACCGGGCGGCCCCCTTTTCGCGTCGTACTCAGCCGATGAGCGTCGGGATCCGCTCGAACAGCTGCGTCGTGAACGTCACCATCTCGTGCAACATCCAGTTGCCCGAGAACAGGATCGCCGCACCGACACCCACCGCCTTCGGGACGAACGACAGCGTCGCCTCCTGGATCTGGGTCACCGACTGGAACAACGAGATCGCGAAACCGATCAGCAACGCCGTCAGCAGCACCGGCGCGCACATCTTCGCCGCGATGGTCATCGCCTGCAGGCCCAGCTCCACGATCTGCGTATCCGTCATGCCAACCCCTTCGGGCCCCGCCGCGAGGCCGGGAGCGCAGAACAGGCGCACCCCGGTTGCCGTTGGGTTCCGCGGCACATCGCGTAGAGCATCCTAGGACAATACTGCCTCAGGCGCGGGTGTCGACCGCCGCCGGGTGCAGGGGGCGGACCGCCCGGGTCTCGTCGAACCACAGGAACGCGTCGTAGCGGTCGCCCAGCACCGTCGGCACGTAGTTGGCCCAGCGTTCCCGGTCCGGCCGGTACACCACGCCGATCGCCCGGTGGGCCAGCTCCTCGGTCAGCAGCGCCGGCCACTCCCCCGGGCGGAACGCGAGCAGAGCCCGGGGCGGCGCGGTCGCGTGCAGGACGTCCTCCAGCGAGCCCTCCCGGGCCGGCGGCACGGCCAGCTCCCGCATCGGCGCTCCCCAGGACTCCCCCGCGACGACCGTGCCGCGGTGCGTGCCGGAGCCGACCAGCAGCACCCGGCCGGCGCCGTACCGGTCGCGGGCCAGCTCGCCCAGGGTGTTCTCGCCGTGCCGGGCCTGGTCGGTGGCCCGGGCGTCGCCCACGTGGGTGTTGTGCGCCCACACCACCGCCCGGGCGTCGGGGCCGTAGTGCCGCAGCAGCCGGTCCAGGGTCTCGTCCATGTGCCGGTCCCGGACGTTCCACGAGCGCGGGCAGCCGTGCAGCATCGCCCGGTAGTAGTGCTCCGCGCCCGCGACCACCTCGGCGTGCTGCCATACCGCGAGCTCGCCGGCCTGCCGCGCCTCGCGTTCGCGCAGCCGGACCAGCAGGTCCACGACCTCGTTCTCGCGGCTCGCCGAGACGAACCGGGTCGACCACGCGTAGGCCTGCGGGTTCTCCGCGTACGGCTCGAAGCACCGGTACGCGGCCAGCGCCGCCGGCACCTGGTCGGGGTCGTGCTCGCGCAGGTGCGCCAGGATCGCCCGCAACGACTCCCCCAGCGAGTACACGTCCAGCCCGTGGAAGCCGACCTGCAGCCCCCGCGCCCGGTTGGCCGTCCGCAGCCACTCGCAGAAGCCGCGCACCTCCTCGGTGGCCCACAGCCAGGTCGGCCACCGCCCTGGCCCCAGCAGCGCCTCCCGCGGCCGGACGTCCTCCCCCGGCAGCGCGCGGACGCTGCGGTCCACCCGGGCGCAGCCGGGCCAGTCCCCCTCGACCGCGACGAACGCGAAGCCCTGCTCCTCGATCAGCCGCCGGGTCAGCGCCGCCCGCCAGGCGGTGAACTCGTGGGTGCCGTGGCTGGCCTCGCCGAGCAGCACCACCCTGGCCCGGCCGGCCCGCTCGACCAGTTCGTCGAGGTCGCCGGGATCGCGCAGGGCGGTCGCCAGCGACGCCACCTCGTCGCCGTAGCGTGACATGGGGCCCGGGCTTCCCCGGCCCCGCCCGCGCATACGTCTGACACTTCGGCCGTGATTTCACGCCACGGACAGCGCGATCCTCCGGGCCGCCGCGAGGTCGGTCAGCCCTTCCAGGCGGAAGGTGACCTCGCCGTCCGTCCAGATGAGAGTGGGACCGGCCGGCCGGGTCGTCTCGGTGCGTTCGACCCCGTCGCGGCCGACGTAGCTCACCGGGTGCGGCGCCGGCACCCAGATCCCGTCCGCCGGGCCCACCGTGACCCAGCGCGCCTCGGGTGCGGTCTTGAAGAAGATCGGCGTGACCGTGCCGTCGAACTCGTCGAGCCGCACCCCGCCCGGGTAGCGCAGCGAGACCACCCGCGGCGCGCCGGCCGGATCGGGGTCACCGATCTCCACCCGCTCGGGCGCGCCGAGCGCGGCCGGCACCCCCACCGGGAACAATGCCGCCCGCCGGGCGTCGACCAGCGCGACCGTACGCGTCGAGGGCAGCGGGCCCGGCTGCGCCGGCAGGCCGCCGGGCGGGGGCTCGCGCCGCACCTCGATGCCGGCGAGCCGGAGCAGGCCGCCGACCGCGTCGGTCACCGCCGCGCGGGCCGGCGCCACCCCGGCGACCACGGCGATCAGCGCGGCGAGGGCGGCCAGCGTCACCCGGCGCGCGGGCGTCCGGACCACCCGCCGCCACCAGGCCGTCCACCGGCGGACCGGCGCCGGGGCCGGCCCGGTGAGCCGGGCGCGCACCGCGGCCCGCTGGTCGGCCGGCTCGCCCACGTCGAGGTGGGCCGCGAGCGCGCGGAGCTCCCGGGCGAGGCCGTCGAGATCGTCAGCCACCGGACACCTCCTCGCGCACCAGCCGGCCGCGCAGCCTGCCGAGCGCCCGCGAGGTCCGCGACTTCACCGTGCCCCTGGGCAGCCCCAGCGTCTGCGCGGTCTCCGCCTCGGACAGGTCCAGCAGGAACCGGCAGACCAGCACCTCCCGGTCGCGGGCGTCGAGCAGCCGGATCTCGGCGAGCAGCTGCCGCCGCCGCTCGACCTCGACGACCGACTCGGCCGGGTCGGGCACCGACGCCTCGGGCTGCTCGCGGGCCGCCGCGCGCAGGACCAGGCCGTCGCGGCGCCGGCGGGACCGGTGCAGGTTGCGGGTCTCGTTGGCGACGATCGCCAGCAGCCACGGCCGGAAGCCCGACCCGCCCCGATAGCCGGCGAGCCGCCGGTACGCCTTCACGAACGCCTCCTGGACCACGTCGTCGGCGTCGGCGCCCGCCCCGAGCAGGACGGCGGCCCGGTGCGCGGGCACGGTGTAGCGGGCGACGAGGAGCTCGTACGCGTCCACGTCGCCGGTGCGGGCCCGGGCCACGGCTGCCGCATCGTCCGGTTCGGTCACCATCACCCTCTCGACACCGCGCGCGCCGGGAAGGTTCCCGGGAACCCGGTCCGCGCCCGCGGTGTCGACAGGACATGACAACCCGGCGGGACCTTCTCATCATCGCGGGCGGCGCCACCCTGCTCGGCGGCTGCCGCGACGAGCCGCGCCCGGCGGCGGCGCGTGCTGCGCCCGTACCGGATGTGGTGGTGGCCGAGACCCGGCAGCAGGGGCTGGTCGTGCTCGGCGGGCCGCACCCGCGGGTCCTCGGGCAGACGGCGGTGACCAGCGCCGACGGCCGGCTGGCCGGCGCGCTCACGCTGGCCGGCGGCCGGCCGGGGCTGCAGCGGCTGGACCCGGCCACCGGCGACCTGGGCGGGCCGGCGCCGATTCCGGCCGGCTGGGTGCCGCGGGTGCTGACACCCGGGGCGTGCGCACTGACCCGGGACGCGGCCGGGGACCGCCCGGCGGCCCGGGACCGGACCGCGATCCTGGTGCTCTCCGGCACGGCGACGCACGAGTACGTGCTGAGCGGCGTGATCGAACCGGACGCCTTCACCCAGGACGCCACCGGCCTGTTCGTGCTGGAGTGGTTCCCGGCCGCGGCGCCGGAGCGCTACCGGGTGCGGCGGCTGGACCTGGCGACCGGGGCGCTGCACCCGCTGCTGACCCGGGACAAGTCACCGGTGCCGGCCGGCGCCGAGGAGCAGATGCGCGGCGCCGGCCGGCAGGCGGTGCCGGCGCCCGGCGGGCAGGTCCTCTACACGCTCTACACCCACCAGCCCGGGCACCGGCACACCCGCGACCTGGTCGCCGGGCGGGCGAGCGGGGCGCACGCGTTCGTGCACGTGCTGCACCTGGCCGAGGGCTGGGCGTACTGCCTGGACCTGCCGGAGCCGTTCGGCGCCGGGCCGGCCGCCGGGCACGCGGTGGCGGTGAGCGCGGACGGGCGGCGGCTGGCGGTCGCCGACGCGACGTCGGGCTCGGTGGCGTACGCCGGCACGGAAACACTGGCGATCGACCGGGTGGTCAAGGTGCCGGCCGCCGCCGGGACCGCGGGCCTGGTGTTCACCCCGGACCGGCAGCGGCTGCTGCTGGGCGCGGGTGAGACGGTGACGACGCTGGCGGCGGACGGGGCCGTGGCGGCCCGCTGGCCGGTGCCGGCGGCGGTGCGCGGCATCGGGATCTCCCCGGACGCGTCCCGGGTGTACGTGGGCGGTGCCGACGAGGTGCGCTGGCTCGACGCCTCGACCGGTGCGGTACGGGGGCGGGCGCCGGTCGGCGGCCTGACGGCACTGCGCCACGTGCGGTAACGCCGGCCGGGGCCCCCCCCCCCCCCGCCGCCCCCGGCGGGGGGGGGGGGCCCCGGGGGGCCCCCGGGGGGGGCCAGGCCCCCCCGGGGTGAGCCCGGGGACACGGGGGTGGCAGTGTTA
>NZ_JBITLX010000012.1:0-191126 GCF_044465625.1 Actinoplanes sp. NPDC049599 | reverse complement strand
GGGGGGGGGGGGCGCCCCCCCGCCCCGGGGGGGGGGGGGGGGGGGGCGCGGGGGGGGCGCGGCCGGCCCGGCCGCCCGGGGGGGACCCCCCGCCGGGCCCCCGCCCCCGCCGAAGGGCCAGAAGCGGGGACGGGCGCCGGCCGGTGCCCGGCGGGGCGGCCATGCCCCGCCGGGATCTCGCCGGGCTACGCGGCTGAGCAGGTGATCACCGGCGTCGCCGCCGGCCCCGAGCCGACGAAGCCGAACGTGGTGCTCGCCCCCGCGGCCAGGGCGCCGTTGTGCGCGGCGTTGCGGACGGTCACCGCCGAGCCGGAGGTGCTCAGCACGCCGTTCCACAGTGAAGCCACCGAGGTGCCCGCCGGGTTGGTCCACGTCGCCGTCCAGGAGCGGGCGGCCGCGGTGCCGGTGTTCTTGATGGTGACCTCACCCTGGAAGCCGCCGGACCAGGCGCTGGTCTGCTGGTAGGTGGCGGTGCACGCCCCGGTCGGCACCGGCGGGGTGGAGGTCGACGGGGACGGCGAGGCGGAACCGGTGGGTTCGGTGCCGCCGCCGTACCGGGCGGCCAGGCTCATGCCGGTGGTGCTGCCGGCGCCGCCGAGCGGCACCTGATGGTCGAGGCTGACGAACTTGCCGGCGTACTGCCACAGGGCCGGCTTGAGCAGCGCGTACTTCTGCTCGTCCCAGGTCTTCCAGTCGTCGAGCAGCAGCCCGCCGGTGTCGCCGGAGTTCGGGTTCAGCACCCAGAACGTCTGGTGCAGCTTCTTCTCCACGATCAGGTCCCGCAGCGCGGTCATCCACTTGTCCTGCCGCGGGTCCTGGCCCAGCCGGCCGCCCCACTCGCCGATCAGCAGCGGCGCGGTGCCGCTGTCGTGCACGTAGAGCCAGTTCGGCGTCCACACGTCGGCGGTCAGCGAGGACTTGTCGAAGGCCTTCTGGAACCACGGCTGGTCGAACACCAGCGGCCCGTAGTCGTGCGGTGAGTAGACCAGCTGGTCCTGGTCGGCGCCGAGGGCGATCGGGTGCTCGGCGACGCCCCGCAGGTTGCCACCCCACCAGGTGTTGTAGAAGTTCGGGGTGAGGTCCGGGTTGGTGTTCGGCGAGGACCAGGTGGCGCCCGGCCTCGGGTACGCCTGGATACCCTCGACCAGCACCAGCACCTTGGGGTTGATCGCCAGGATGCGCCGGGCCGCGGTCTGGGCCACGTGCTTCCAGTTGTCCGCGTCGGTGGAGCTGTCCCACTTGGCGCGGGGGCTCTCGTTCTGCGCGCCGTGCGGCTCGTTCTTGAGGTCCATCGCGACCAGCGTGTCGTCGGTCTTGTAGCGGGCGGTCACCCACTCCCAGGCCTGGTAGAAGTTCTCGGTGGTGATGGTGCCCTTCCACCACACCGGATGGTTGTGGCCGGAGTTGTCGGCCTCGGCGCTGTGCACGTCGAGCAGGACCTTCATGCCGTACTGCCGGCACAGCGCGAGGAACGCGTCGAAGACCTGCAGGGTGGTCTTGCCGGTCAGCTCGGGGTTGGCGTACGTGTTGACGCCGGACGGCACCGCCGCCTGCCCGGCCTTCCACTCCAGCAGCAGCTGGGTCGAGATCGGCACCCGGACCAGGTTGATGCCGCGGTCGGCCATGGACTTCGTGACCTCGGTGAGGTTGGCCGACCAGAGGCCGTGGAAGACCCGCTCGCCGGCGTTGAAGCCGAACCAGTTGGTGCCGGTGAGCCAGACCGGGTTGCCGGCCTCGTCGACGATCTGGTTGCCGGTGACGTGCAACCAGTCGTCGGCGGGGGCCGCGGCGGCGGCCTGGGACGTGCCGGCGGTGGCGAACCACAGCAGCGGGGCGGCGAGGACGGCCGCCGCGGCCGCGGCGAGCCGCCGTTTGTTACGGATCGAGAACATGCGCGGGTTCCTCCGAGGGGGACGACGAGGAGAGGTGGGAGCGCTCCCACGACCAGCATGGAACATCGATCACACTAAATCCAGGGTTCTTGCCTACTCCGTTCCGGGAGGGTCGGCGGGCAGCAGCGCCAGGGCGGGTTCCAGCTGGGAGTGCAGCGGGGACGGCAGCGTCGCGCGGCGGAACCAGCCGAGCTCGTCGAACTTGTGCGGCTCCCCGATCGCCACGCCCGCCGGGTCGACCCGGACGGCGAAGACCACGGCCACCCAGTGTGACGGCGGGTCGGCCCGGATCACGTTGCGGACGCCCAGCAGGGTGATCTCGCGCGGCTCGGTCGCGTACTCCTCGCGGACCTCGCGGGTGACCGCGGCCTCGAAGCTCTCGCCGAACTCCAGCGCGCCCGCGCCGGTGTCCCAGGTGCCGGGCTCGTCGCGGGCGCCGGCCGAGCGGCGGGCCAGCAGCAGCCGGCCGGCGCCGTCGTGGCAGATGAAGACGCACGACACGCGGGGTTCTCCGGTCACGGCAGTCCATTGTGCCGGAAGGGGCGGATGGGGGAAGCGGCGGCCGAATTCAGCACCCGTTGAGTTATCGTCGGGGGATGGCCACCGACCTTGTCGTAGACCTCGCCGACGTCGACGCCTCGCTGCTGCCCACGGTCGGCGGCAAGGCGGCCAACCTCGGTGAGATGATCCGAGCCGGGCTGCCGGTGCCGGGCGGGCTGTGCGTGACCACGGACGCCTACCGCCTGGCCGCTGCGGGCACCGCTGCCGGCGAGGTGCTCGACGGGCTCGCCGCGGCGCCGGCCGACGACGTCGCGGCGTTGACCGCGCTCGCCGGCCGCGCCCGGGAGGCGCTGCTGGCCGCGCCCGTACCGGATGCCGTCGCCGCCGCGGTCACCGCCGGGTACGCCCGGCTGGGCACGGACGTGCCCGTCGCGGTCCGCTCCTCGGCCACCGCCGAGGACCTGCCGTCGGCGAGCTTCGCCGGGCAGCAGGACACCTACCTCAACGTGGTCGGCGCGGCCCGCGTGATCGACGCCGTGGCCCGCTGCTGGGCCTCGCTCTGGACCGACCGCGCCGTGGTCTACCGGGCCCGCAACGGCATCGACCACCGCGCGGTGTACCTCGCCGTGGTCGTCCAGCGCATGGTCGACGCGCGGGTGGCCGGCGTGCTGTTCACCGCCGACCCGGTCACCGGCCGGCGCCGCCAGGCCGTCATCGACGCGAGCCCCGGGCTCGGCGAGGCGGTCGTCGCCGGCGCGGTCAACCCCGACCACTTCGTCGTCGACACCGCCACCGCCACCATCCTCAGCCGGCGGCTCGGCGACAAGCGGGTCGCCGTACGGGCCCGGGCCGGCGGCGGCGTCGAGCACGTCAGTGCCGGGGACGGCACGGCGACCGCCTGCCTCACCGACGACCAGGTGCTGCGGCTCGCCGCCCTCGGCGACCGGGTCGAGCGGCACTACGGCGCACCCCAGGACACCGAGTGGGCGGTCGACGCCGGCGGCGGGCTCTGGCTGACCCAGGCCCGGCCGGTCACCACGCTGTACCCGGTGCCGGCCCCGGACGCCGACGGCCTGCGGGTGTACTTCTGCTTCAGCGTCGCGCAGGGGCTGTACCGGCCGATCACCCCGATGGGCATCGCCGCGCTGCGGCTGCTCGGCAGCTCGGCGGCGCGCGAGTTCGGCTTCCCGGTCGCCGATCCGGTCGCCGGGCCGCCCGTGCTGGTCACCCCGGGGCAGCGGATCTTCGTCGACGCCACCGGCCTGGTCCGCAGCCGGGTCGGCCGGTTCGCCATGCCCCGGGTGCTGGACGTCATGGAGGCCCGGTCCGCGGCGGTGATGCGGCGGCTCTTCGACGATCCCCGCCTGGCGGTCACCCAGCGGTCGCGGCAGCCGTTCCTGCGCCGGGTGGGCCGCCTCGCGATCCGGCACCGGCTGCCGGCGCGGCTGCTCCGCGGCGTCGCCACGCCGGACGCCCTGCACCGCGACCTGGACCGGCTGCCCGCCGAGATCCGCCGCCGGCTGTCCCTGCCCGCCACCGCCACCCCCGCCGAACGGCTCGACCTGGTCGAGCACGCCCTGTCCACCGACGTCTTCCCGCTCGCCCCGCGGGCGGGAGCGTCGGCGGCCGGCGGGTTCGCGCTGCTCTTCCTGGCCGGCAAGCTCGCCGGCGCCCGCCCGGGCGAGCTGCAGACGGTGCTGCGCGGCCTGCCGCACAACATCACCACCACGATGGACCTCGACCTCTGGCGGCTGACCCGCGCCGTGCGCCGCGACCCGGCCGCGACCACCCTGCTGCTGAACACGCCCCTGGACACGCTCGCCGGCCGCTGGCGCGCCGGCGAGCTGCCCACGGCGGTCCAGGCCGGCCTGACGGACTTCCTCGACCGGTACGGCGAGCGCGCCGTCGCCGAGATCGACATCGGCATGCCGCGCTGGTCCGACGACCCCCGGCACATCATCGGCGTGGTGGTCAACTACCTGCGCCTCGACGACGACCGGGGCGCCCCCGACACGGTCTTCGCCCGAGGCGCGGCGGAGGCCGGACAGATGGTCAGCACCCTGGCCGGCCGCAGCGGGCCGCTCCGCCGCCCACTGGTCCGGTTCGCCCTCGATCGCGCGCGCCGTCTCGCCGGGCTCCGCGAGCTGCCCAAGTACCTGATCATCGTGGCCTTCGCCCAGCTCCGGGCCCAGCTCCGGCTGGTCGGCCAAGCGCTGGCCGCCGACGCCCGGATCGCCGCGGCGGAGGACATCTTCCTGCTGACCACCACCGAGGCCCGGGCCGGGCTGGCCGGCCGCGACCTGCACGAGCTGGTCGCCGACCGGCGGGCCGACTACGACGCGGAGCTGCGCCGCCGCGCCGTCCCCCGGGTGCTGCTCTCCGACGGCACCGAGCCGGAGGCGACCGCCGACGCCGTCACGGCCCCGGACGGCGCGCTGGTCGGCACCGCCGCCTCCGCCGGCACGGTCACCGCGACCGCCCGGCTGGTGCTCGACCCGGTCGGCGCGCGCCTGGAGCCGGGCGAGATCCTCGTCGCCCCCTCGACGGACCCGGGCTGGACCCCGCTGTTCCTGACCGCGGGCGGCCTGGTCATGGAGATGGGCGGGGCCAACTCGCACGGCGCCGTCGTCGCCCGCGAGTACGGCATCCCCGCGGTGGTCGGCGTCCCCGGCGCCACGACCCGGATCGCCACCGGCGACCGGATCACCCTGGACGGCACCGCGGGCACCGTCCTGCCCGCCCGGTGACGAGGGCGCCGGTCACGAGCAGGCAATCCGGGCCGAGGCCCAGTCCGCGTGGTCGTTGCCGTTACCGTTGCCGCCGTCGGTGACCCGCAGCTCCAGCCGCCGCACGCCGGTCACGTCCACGTCCAGCCGCTGAGCAGGATCCGCGCCGGTCAGCACGCCCGTACGCGCCAGCAGGGTGTCGTCGCCCCGGACCTCGAAGGTGACCGAGCCCGCGCTGCCGGTCTCGTCGTCGACGCCCACGTCCGTGCGCAGCCGGGTGCAGTCCCCGCCGAGCTCCACCACGACGGTCGAGACGGCGTGCACACCGATGCCCTTCGGGTGGACGACGTCGCCGACGGTCAGCGGATTGCCGTCGGCGGCGCCCTGTTCGCCGTTGCTGCGGTCCCTCTCCGCCGGGCCCCAGCCGTTCACGGGTGCGGTGAACGGGCGGTCGCTGAGCCACGCGTAGCCCGCCGGCAGCGGGGCCCCGGTGGTCGCGGTGGCGGTCGTGGACGACCGGAAACCGTCCGGGGTCGTGGTCTCCGCGGTCGCGGTCAGGCGGTACGTGCCGACGTCGGTGTCCGCCGGGGCGGTGACGCTGAACGTCGCCGTCTCCCGGTCACCGATCGCGCCGAGGTCCACCGTGGACGGCTGCACCGTCCAGCCGGCGGGGGCGCTCAGCCGCACCGTGGCAGCGCCCAGGCCCGCCGCGCAGCGGGCCGCGACCTGGACCCGCACCGGCTCGGCGGCGCCGGGCTCGAGGTGGCCGTCCGTGTCCACGGTGAGCTCGGGCGGGCACGGCGCCGGGACGTCCGGGTCCGGGACCCCGCCCGCGGCCACCTCGGCCCGGGTCAGCGGGCGCAGCACCAGCTCGTGCGAGTACGGCCGGGTGGGCGCGAGCCGGAACGGCGCCAGCACCGAGTTCGGCGTCTCCCCCATCCCGGTCTCGCCGGCCTCCGCGTGCAGGGTCACCCAGCCGTCGTTGCGCACCAGCGGGAGCTGGTGGTCGTACTCGGCGCGGTCCAGGTCGTCGTGGGCGGTGACGCTGACGTCGGGGGCGCCGCCGACCAGCAGCCCGGACCGGCCGTCGTGCAGGGTCGCCCAGCGGGTGCCGGTGTGGTTGCCGTACGCCTGCGGGCGCGAGTAGCGGACGTACTCCCGGCCGACCGTGCTCCGGTAGACGCCCATCGGGGCCCCGCTGCTCCGGTCGTTGTAGGACTCGTGCGGGCCGCGCCCGTAGTAGGCGAAGCGCCGCATCTCCGCCGGCACCCGCAGCGAGATCCCGACCCGCGGCAGGTACGGCAGCGCCGCGGCCCGCGACCCCCGGGCGGCGACGTCCTGGCGCAGGGTGACGGTGCCGCGCCGGTCGATCCGGTACGTCAGCGTCTGGTCGAACGACAGCAGCGCCCCGGTACCGGGCCCGGCCGCGACGCTGCGCACCTCGACCACCGCGGCGTCGGCCTCCGTCCGGGTCCGCACCCCGGTGACCGTGGTGCGCAGCCGGTCCAGGCCGGTCTCGTGCCAGATCCGCCGGTCGCCGGTGCCCCACTCGTACGTCTCGTTGCTGGTCGGCGGCCGGTACACGTCCAGCCGCGGCCCGCCGAGCAGCAGCTCCCGCCCGGCCGCCCGCATCGAGGTCAGCTCGCCGCCGTCGAAGCGGTAGGCGAAGCCCGCGCCGGACACGGTCACCCGGTCGCCGTCGGCCGTCAGCGCGGGCGCGCCGGTCACCGGGGCCGGCAGGATGCCCGGCACCGCCCGGCCGCCGGAGGCGAACTGGTCGTGGCCGAGGACCCAGCCCCGCCGGGCCCAGGCGATGTCCCGGTCGGCGGCCGCGGTGACGGTGAGGAAGCGTTCCCGGTCGGCGGGGTTCGCGGGCAGCGCGCCCGGCTCGAGGGTCGCGGTCTGTCCCGGGGCGAGCCGCATCCGGCGGCTGCCGGCGCGCAGCACCCGGCTCTGTTCGGTGAGCTGCCAGCGCACGGTCGCGTCGAGGGTGCCGGCCTGCTGCTCGTTGTGCACCCGGACCGTGCCGCCGGCGTACGAGATCCGCAGCGGGGCCTGCGCCCAGGCCAGCTCCGCGGTCTCCGGTTGCCGGTACCGGTCCGAGCCGACCAGGCCGTCGGTGCCGGACAGGCTGATGCCGCGGCTCAGGAAGTCGCCGTCGCGCCGGAACGTGTCGAGGTCCAGGGCCAGCACCGCGTCGGCCACCGGGTCCGCGGCGAGCCGGTCCGGGGCCAGCGCGGCCGGGTAGATCCGGGCGTCGTCGATCAGGCCCCGGCCGAGCCGGCGGTTCGCCAGGTCGTTGTCCTGCTGGGTCTCGGCGTTGCGGCCCAGGTTGACCTCGAACAGCCCCGGGTCCACCGCGCCGGTGCGGGCGGTGGCCGCCACCTCGGCGCCGTCGATGAACAGCCGCAGGGCGGTGCCGTCGTAGCTGCCGGTGACCCGGTGCCAGGCGCCGTACCAGTCGGCCGGCACGTCCGCGGCGGCGGTCGCCCAGCCGCCGGCGTGCACGCCGAACTCCAGGGTGTCGCGGTCGCGCATCTGCAGCGCGTACCCCTGGCCCTTGGTGAGGATCGGGAAGCTGCCGGCCCACTCGCCGGGCCGGACCCACGCGTCCAGCGTCAGCGGACCGGTCAGGTCCAGCCGCCGGTCCCGGAAGACCGACACGAAGTCGTCCAGGCCGGACAGCGCCACGGCCCGGCCGCGGCGGCCGGGCACCGCGGCGGGCTTGCCGACCAGGAACGCCTGGATGCCGTGCGCGGCGTCCGGGGTGGTGAGCAGCGGCTGGCGCAGGTCCTGCTCCGCCCAGTCCCAGACGAAGCCGCCCTGCATCGCCGGATAGCGGCGGGCCAGCGCCCAGAACTGGTCGAAGTTGCCCAGCCCGTTGCCCATGGCGTGGGCGTACTCGCCCATCACGATCGGCTTGGCGCTGCTCAGCACGCGGCTCTCCAGCCGGGCCGGGGTCGGGTAGCGCGGGCCGTCCACGTCGGCGAACGGGGCGTCACCGTCCGGGTTGTTGGACTGGTGGTAGAGCAGCCGGGTGGGCTCGTGGGCGTCGGCCCAGGCCGCCATCGCGTGGTGCGCGGCGC
Source organism: Actinoplanes sp. NPDC049599 (assembly GCF_044465625.1). NCBI lineage: Bacteria > Bacillati > Actinomycetota > Actinomycetes > Micromonosporales > Micromonosporaceae > Actinoplanes > Actinoplanes sp. NPDC049599. The sequence continues at coordinate 182,921 of NZ_JBITLX010000012.1, read as the reverse complement.
CGAGGCCGGCCTCGTTGCCGGTGTCCCAGAAGATGACGCTCGGGTGGTTCTTGTCGCGGGCCACCATCGCCCGGAAGCGGTCGGCGAACGCGGCCTGCCACTCGGGGCGGTCGGCCAGGCAGTTCGACGGGCAGTTCTCGTGGCTGTGCGTCTCGATGTCCACCTCGTCGTCGACCCAGAGACCGTAGCGGTCGGCGAGGTCGTACAGGTAGGGGTCCGAGGGGTAGTGCGAGGTGCGGACGGCGTTCAGGTGCAGCTGCTTCATCAGGAAGACGTCGGCGCGCTGAGCCCGCCGGGTGACGTGCCGCCCGGTGTCCGGATCGGTCTCCGCCCGGTTCACCCCCTTGATCAGGATGCGCCGGCCGTTGACCAGGATCTGCCGGTCGCGGACCTCGACCTCGCGGAAGCCGACCGGTTGTGCGGTGGTGTGCAGCGCCCGGCCGTCCGCCCCGAGCAGTTCCAGGACCAGCGTGTAGAGGTTCGGGTCCTCGGCGCTCCACTTCGCCGGGTCCGGGACCGGCGCGGTGAGCGTGACCTCACCGAGGCCGGTCGCGGCCGTCATCGTGGTCACGGTCCGGCCCCGCGCGTCGCGCAGGGTGCCGCGCACGGTGAAGCTGCCGGGTACGCCCGCGACGTCGAGCCGGGCGGTCAGCGTCGCGTCCCGGTACGCGGCGTCCAGGTCGGTGGTGATGGTGGCGTCGCGCAGCCGGGCCGGCCCCGTCCGGTAGAGCCGCACGTCGCGGAAGATGCCGCTGTACCGCCACTGGTCGACGTCCTCCAGGTAGGCGCCGCTGCCCCAGCGGTGCACCTGGACCGCGAGCTGGTTGCGGCCGGGGCGCAGCCGCTCGGTGATGTCGAACTCGGCCGGGGTGTAGCCGCCCTGGTCGTAGCCGACGTAGCCGCCGTTGACCCAGACCAGGTAGTTGCTCGTGACGCCCTCGAAGCGGAGCAGGACCCGGCCGCCGGCCCAGTCCGCGGGCAGGTCGACGGTGCGGACGTACGCGCCGGTCGGGTTGACGTCGCGGGGCACCCGAGGCGGGTCGTCCGGGACGATGTCGGAGGGGATGTTGCGGAAGACCGGGTGGTCGAGGAAGTCGGACTGCCAGGTGTGCGGCACGGACACGGACGGCCAGCCGGAGGCGTCGAAACCCGCGCCGTGGAAGGCGGCCGGCACGTCGTCGGGCCGGTCGAAGATCCGCAGCCGCCACCGGCCGTTCAGCGGCAGCACGTTCGGGTCGGCCGCGTCGTGGCTGGTCACGTCCGCGGCGGCGGCGCCGGCCGAGGCGTAGGGGCGCAGGTCGGCGTGCGGCGGCTCCTGGCCCTCGCCGGTGAGCTCCGGGTCCTCCAGGTAGCGGTAGACGTCCGCCACGGTCCGCGGACCGTCCCCGGGCGCCGGCGCCGGGGCCGCTACGGCGGGCGCCGGGACGAGAGCGAGGACGGGGACGATCCACCACAACCGGGTCCGCATTCATCGAACACTGTCAATGAATGCGGAACCCTGTCAACCGCAGGCGGGGCCGAACACGGCCCGTTCCCCGACGGTGTAGCGGCAGCCGAAGTCCGCGGCCGCCACGGCCCGCCGGTTCAGGATCGCGTCGCCGCCGGGCCGGTGCCCGGTGCGCACCCAGGAGACCAGGTCGTCGAAGCCCTGCCGCAGCTCCGGCTGGGTGAAGTCGCAGTGCCCGACGCCGCGGATCGCCCGGGAGACGAAGAGCTTCCCGCGGCCGTTGAGCAGCGCGCGGCGGGCGTACACCTGCTCCATCGAGAACGGCACGAACAGGTCACCCACGTCGTGCAGGGAGAGCACCGGCACCGGCGGGCGGCCGTCGACGCGCGGGACCCCGTCCAGGCCCCGGCTCGGCTGGGCGGTCGGCGCGACCCGCAGCACCTGGGTGTTGAGGCGCCACTCGGCGGCCGTCGGCAGCACCCGGTCGGTGCTGCGATAGAGGGTGCGCCGGTTGTCGGTGAGGTTGCCGCCGGCGATCCCGGCGGTGCCGCCGGACAGGCCCGGGTAGAGCCCGAAGACGAACGGCAGGTCCGGGGTCGGCGCCGAGCTGGGCGCGGTGTTCCAGTAGGCGAACGCCCCGGCGAAGCCCGGCCGCTCGCCGCCGGAACGCCGCTCCACCACGTCCGACCAGGTCCGGCCGGCCTCGGTCAGCACCGGCGGGCGGCCCGTGGCCACCCCGAGGGCCGGCAGCATCTGCTTGACCTGGGCGCGCCAGCGGTCGGCGTAACCGGCGTCCGGAGTGGCCGGGAACTCGATGCCGACCCCGGACAGCGCGGCCGCGGTGACGTTGAAGTCGAGGAAGTAGTCGAACAGCTCGGCGTCGCCCAGCACGCCGCAGACCGGCATGGCGCCGGCGAACGCGCGCGGGTGCTCCTCGATCGCGACCGCGGTGATGTGCCCGCCCATCGAGGCGCCGGTCATGTAGACCGACCTCGCCCGCTGGGCGGTGACCTCGCGGAACAGGCCGATCAGCGCGTACGAGTCGCGCACGCCCTGACCCACGTCGTAGCCGTTGGTCTGGTAGCTGGAGGCGGCCCAGGCGAAGCCCCGGGCGACGTAGTGGGCGCGCAGCGCGGGACTGTCCACGTAGACCACCGTGCCGGTGCCGCGGTAGCCGTGGGCGTACACGACCAGCTGGCCGTTCCAGGCCTTCGGCACCTCGATCCGGTACGCGGCGCCGTCCCGGATGCCGGTGTGGACGGTCGAGTCCGCGGTGGCGGTGAACGGGGTGCCGTTCGGGTCGCAGGCGGGATCGGCGACGGTGTATCCGGGCCGGGTGGCGCTGGGCACCGGCGCCGCGCAGGCGAGCGCGGCCGGGGCGGCGGGGGCGGCGGCGGCCGGGGCCCCCAGCCCGCCGAGCAGCAGGGCGGGCGCGAGGGCGAACGCGAGATGTTTCCGGCTGATTCTCACTGGGTTACCTCCGGGTAACACTCAAGGTCCCCGGCCGGTTGCTGTCAAGGCCGGTGATTTCACCGATGTGTCGCGGCCGGGTCCGGCCAAAGACTGACGCTCGTCGATTCCATCCACCCCGAGGAGAGTCCGACGTGCAGCCATCGACCATCCCCGCCCGGCACCGGGCCCGCCGCCTGCTGGTCACCGCGGCCGCCACCCTCGCGCTGATCACCGGCTCGCTGACCGGCGTCACCGGCCCCGCCCGGGCGGCGAGCCCGTACGAACGCGGCCCGGCGCCCACCACCGCCATCCTCGAAGCGAGCCGCGGACCGTTTGCCACCGCCCAGCAGAGCGTCTCCTCGCTCAGCGTCTCCGGCTTCGGCGGCGGCGTCATCTACTACCCGACCAGCACCGCCGAGGGCACCTTCGGCGCGGTGGCGATCTCACCCGGCTACACCGCGAGCTGGTCGAGCATCAGCTGGCTGGGCCCGCGGATCGCCTCGCACGGTTTTGTGGTCATCGGCATCGAGACCAACACGGTCCTGGACCAGCCGGCCTCGCGCGGCAACCAGTTGCTGGCAGCGCTGGACTACCTGACCCGGACCAGCTCGGTGCGGTCCCGGATCGACGCGTCCCGGCTCGCCGTGGCCGGGCACTCGATGGGCGGCGGCGGCTCGCTGGAGGCCGCCAAGGACCGGCCCTCGCTGCAGGCCGCGGTGCCGCTGGCGCCGTGGAACCTGACCAAGTCGTGGTCGGGCCTGCGGGTGCCGACCCTGATCATCGGCGGCGAGAGCGACACCATCGCGCCGGTCTCGTCGCACTCGATCCCGTTCTACAGCAGCATCCCGTCGGCGACCGAGAAGGCCTACCTGGAGCTCAACAACGCCAGCCACTTCTTCCCGCAGAGCACCAACACCCCGACCGCCCGGCAGGCGGTGGCCTGGCTGAAGCGCTTCGTCGACGACGACACCCGCTACGACCAGTTCATCTGCCCGGGCCCGAGCAGCTCCGCGATCTCGGACTACCGCAACACCTGCCCGCTGTCCTGACCGGCACCGGCACCGCGAGCCGGCGGGGGCGCACCAGCCCCCGCCGGCTTCCGGCGTGCCGGCGGCCGAGCCGGGGCGGGCTCAGCCGGCGCGCCAGGTGGCGAGGCCGTCGATCAGCCGGGTCAGGAAGGCGTCGGACACGGTGCCGTTCTGCATCGCCGTGCGATAGAGCACGGCCCCGGCCACCAGCGCCGCGGCCTCGTCCGCGCCGGGCAGCCCGGCGGCCTCCCCCGTGCCGGCGGCCAGCGCGAGGGCGGCACCGAGCCGGTCGGTCAGCGTCGCCACGAACAGATCGCGTTGCTCGGCGAGGTGCGTGTCCCAGAGGGCGCCGTGCATCAGCGTGAGCGCGACCGCCCGGACCTCCGGCTGGGCCAGGTCGGCGGCGAGCAGCCGGAGCTGGGCGTGCAGCCAGGGCCGGACCGGGCTGCGCGGCTCCCGGAAGAACGGCAGGTCGGCGCCGGCCATGACGTCGAGCAGCAGCAGCTCGGCGCGGGCCCAGTGCCGGTACACGGTGGCCCGGCCGACGCCCGCCTGCTCGGCGACGCGCTGGTGGGTGACCGCCGCCGGGCCGTGCCGCAGCAACAGCTCCCGCGCGGCGACCAGGACGGCTTCGCGGCTGCGGGCGGCACGCGGATCGGGCGGGGTCATGCCGCCATCCTATGAGACAGCTTGACTCACAGGCCCACGACTGCCAAGCTTCACTTCTGAGACAGATTGTCTCGGAAATCGAGGAGGCAGACATGAGGATCGTGGTCTTCGGCGCCAGCGGGGGCACCGGGCGGGAGGTTGTCGCGCAGGGCGTCGCCGCCGGCCACCGGGTGACGGCCGTGGTCAGGCGGCCCGGTGCGGTGCCCGAACGCGCCGGCCTGCGGGTCGAGGTCGTCCCGGAGCTCGGCGACCCGGCCGCGGTGGATCGCGTGGTGGCCGGCCAGGACGCCGTGATCAGCGCGCTGGGCACGAACGCCCGGGGCCCGGCGCGGGTCTGCACCGACGGCATCCGGGCGATCCTCGGCGCCATGACCCGTGCGGGAACGCGGCGGCTCGTCGTGGTGAGCGCCCACGGCGCCGCCGAGACCCACGACGGATCGCTCTACGCCCGGGCCCTGTGGCTGACGCTGGCCGACAAGATGCGCGACAAGGAGACCATGGAGGCCCTGATCACGGCCGCCGCGGTGGACTGGACGATCGTCCGCCCGCCGGCCCTGAAGGACCGGCCCCGCACCGGCCGCTACCGGGTCGGCACCGACCTGCCGATCCGGCTGACCTCGGCCATCGGCCGGGCCGACCTGGCCGAGTTCGTGCTCGGCGAGGCGACCGCGCCCCGGTACGTGCACCGGTTCCCCCGGATCGCGGCATGAGCGCCGACCTGAGCGGCAGGGTCAGCCTGGTCACCGGGGCGACCGGCGGCATGGGGCAGGTCGTCGCCACCGAGCTGGCCCGGCTGGGCAGCACGGTGGTGCTCGTGGCGCGGGACCACGACCGCGCCGGACGGGTCCGGGACCACATCGCGGAGCGGATCGGCGCGGACCGGGTGGAGGTGGAGACGGCGGACCTGGCGGCCCGCGACGACGTGCTCCGGCTGGCCGAGCGGGTGAGCGCCCGCCACCCCGTGCTGCACCTGCTGATCAACAACGCCGGGGCGCACTACCGGGACCGGTCGGTCACCGCCGACGGCCTGGAACGGCACGTGGCCGTCAACCACCTCGCCGGCTTCCTGCTGACCGAACGGTTGCGGGGGTCCCTGCTGGCCGGGGCGCCCGCCCGGGTGGTCAACGTGGTGTCCGCCGCGATGAACGACACCCGGCAGGTCAAGCTGCGGCGCCGGCCCCGGCCGGTCCGGCTCGACCCGGATGAGCTGGACGACCTCACCGCGGTCAACGGCGCCGACGGCTACACCCCGTTCACCGCGTACGCGCGGGCGAAGCTGCTCACGCTGATGACCGGCTACCTGCTCGCCGCCGAGCTGGACGGCACCGGCGTCACCGTCAACGCCGTCCACCCCGGGCTGGTGGGCACCGGCATCGTCGCCGGGATCACCCCGCCCGCGCTGCGGCCCTTCCACGGCCTCATCCGGCGGTCCCTGCTCACCCCCGAGCAGGGCGCCGCCGCGATCCTGCGCCTGGCGACCGCCCCCGAGCTCGCCCGGGTGACCGGGCGCTACTTCGATCGCACGGTGGCGACGCCGACGCTGCCGGTCTCGTACGACCGGGAGCTGCAGCGGCGCGTGCGGGACAGCAGCCTCGCCCGGCTGCGGGCTCAGGGCGAGCGCAGATAGGCGCGCAGGTCCTGGGTCAGCCCGGTGGTCGGGCGGACCGCCATGATGCACGTGTCGTCGTCCGGGTTGGCCTGCTGGAGCCGGCTGACCAGTCCCGCCAGCGGCTGCCCGGGTGACTCCGCCACCGCCTCGTCGACCGTGCGGATCACCGCGTCCATCCCCTCGTCCAGGCTGCGGCAGCGGTGCTCCACCAGCCCGTCGGTGTAGAACAGCAGCAGGTCACCGATGGCCAGCCGGAGCTCGGCGCACTCGTACCGGGCGTCCTCCACGACGCCCAGCATCGGCCCGGACGGGCGCGGCAGCGGCAGGGTGCGACCGCCGCGGCTCAGCAGCGGCGGCGGGTGCCCGGCCTGGGCCCAGGTCAGCCGGCGCAGGTCCGGCTCGTAGCGGGCCACGATCGCGGTCGCGGCCGTCTCCGGGCGCTCCTCGTCCAGGTCGCAGGTGATCCGGTTCAGGTGGCCGAGCAGCACCGCCGGGTCGGTGGTGGTCACGGCCAGCGCCCGCAGCGAGTACCGCAGCTGCGCCATCGTGGTCGCCGCCAGCGTGCCGTGGCCGGCCACGTCGCCGATCGCCAGCAGCACCGAGCCGTCGCGCAGCGCCGCCGCGTGGTACCAGTCCCCGCCGACCAGGTTCTCCTGGCCGGCCGGCAGGTAGCGCACCGCGACCTTGACCCCGGGCAGCTCCACCGGGCGCTCCGGGATCGGCAGGATGATGTGCTGGAGCCGGGCCGCCAGCTCGTGCTCGGCGTGCAGGCTGCGGCGGTGCTCGGCGAGCTGCTGCTCCACCTCGGCCAGCCGCCGGGTGCTGCTCTCCCGGGCGGTGACGTCCTGGACTATCCCGTAGACGCGCAGCGGCCGGCCGACGGCGTCGCGGGTCGCGTCGACGACCGAGCGCAGGTGCTTGACCCGGCCGTGGACGGTGACCCGGCAGGTGATGTCGACCCGCTCGCCGCGCTCGAAGGCGTCGGCGGCGGCCAGCCGCAACGGCACGTCCTCGGGCACGGTCATCGCCTCGGTCTCCGCCGCGGACAGCGGGCCCAGCGCCGGGTCCCGCTCGTAGATCCGGTAGACCTGCGCCGACCAGCGGACCTCGCCACTGACCAGGTCCCACTCCCCCCAGCCGAGGTTGCCGAGCAGCTCGGTGCTGGCGATCCGCTCGCTCTCGCTCCCGGCCGCGTCGACCCGGTGGTGCACCCAGCTCGCGAACAGGGCGGAGCCGAGCCGGTGCACCCGTACCGTGCACCGGCCCTCGCCGACGGCGAACGGGCCGATCTCGGCGGGCTCGCCGGTCTCCAGCACCCGCGCGTAGGCCTCCCACCGGCCGCTGTCGCGCGACTCCGGGAACTGCTCGCCCAGCCGGGTGCCGACCAGCTGCCAGCCGTGCCGGCCGTCCGGGGCGGTGGCCTCGGGGCTGCCGGCGGCGTACACGAGATCGATCAGCCGGCCGTCCCGGCCGCGGACCGGGGTGAGCAGCGCGGAGTGCCCGGGCAGCACGTCGAGGACGGCCTGCACGACCGCCAGCCAGGGCTCGGTGGCCCGGTCGACCGGCGGCCCGGGCGGCGTCATCAGGGCCGGCACCGGCGAGCCGCGCCCGTCGTCGGGCTCCGGCATGTCCAGCATGCTGATCACGCCGGCCGCGACGTCGGCCACGTCCCGGTCCTGGTTCGCCGCCATCCGCAGCAGGTACTGGTGGGCCTCGGCGAGCCGGCACCGGGTCCGCCCGGCGAGCAGGCCGACGGCACGGTCCACGGTGCCGCGTGCCCCCTCGCCGGCGACCGGCCGCGCCACCGCACGCAGGTGCTCCATCGCCACCAGGTATGCCTGCTGCCCGCCGCCCATTCCGCTCCTGTTCACCGGGATCAACTCGTCAGGTTCCCTGCATACGCCAGTGCGCCGCGCGGCGTCATCCCCCGTTCACCTCCCTCGGGGACCCACCAGGGGCGCAGCGGTGCCGGGTCACCCGGAAGGACGACCGGTTGGGGAGGGCCGTCCGGTGACGGGCCGCGGACCACCCGGACGGCCGGTGCCGCCGAACGGCCGGATCCCCCGTCCGGATCGATGGGTCCCCCTGCGTGATGCGCCGGAAACAGCCGTGCCGGATCATGTCGGGATGGACCTCGACGGCGCGCGGCGGATCGGCTTCCGGGTCGAGCAGAGCTTCCGGTACGCGTACGCGGCGCCGGTGACCGCGCTCGCCCAGCGGCTGGTGGTGGTGCCCCGGCGCCGGCACGGCGACCTCCACCGGCGCAGTCACCGCCTGGCGGTGACCGGCGCGGCGCACGCCCGGCGGGTCCGGCAGGACGCGGCCGGCAACACGGTGGTGCGGGTGGTGGCCGCGCGGGTCGAGCAGGCGGTCGAGTTCCGGCTCACCGCCACGCTGGACCGGGTGGTGGACGACGGGCCGCCGGAGCTGCCGGCGGCGGCGCTGCGTGCTCCCCGGGCGCTGCGCGCCACCCGGCTGACCGAGCCGGACGACGCGCTGCGCGAGCTGGCGGACCGCTGCCGCGGCGCGGACCACCGGGAGACTGCCGAGCGGGCGTGCACGGTCGCGCACGCGGCCCTGACCTATGAGTACGGCGTGACCTCGGTCCGCACCACCGCGGCCCAGGCGCTGGCCGGCGGGCGGGGCGTCTGCCAGGACTCGGCGCACGTGATGCTGGCGATGTGCCGGCTGCTCGGGGTGCCGTCCCGCTATGTCTCCGGGCACCTGGTCGGCCAGGGCGGCACGCACGCCTGGGTCGAGGTGCTGGTGCCGCACGGCGACCGGGCGGTGGCGCTGGCCTTCGACCCGTGCCACGGCCGGCCGGCCCACCACGGCTACGTCACCGTGGCGGTCGGCCGCGACTACGCGGACGTGGCGCCGACCTCGGGCACCTACGTCGGCGCGCCGGGCGGCACCCTGACCGGCTCCCGCGAGGTCACCGTGGTGAGCGTGGAGTAGTAGTAGCTACACCTCGAACAGCTCGCGCATCGCCTCGGCCAGCCGGGCCATGCTGGAGCCGGTGACCATGCCGATCTTCTCGGCGCCGACCGAGGCCGGCAGCCGGCGCATCCGGTTGACCACCACCACGCCGGTGATCGGGTCCTGCTCGGTGAGGGCCACCGCGAACGGCGGCAGTTCGGTGGCGCCGCGCTGGCGCACGATGGGCGCGCAGAAGGGCGACGCGTTCGGCCGTTCGTTGTAGCTGTCGGAGGAGAGCACGAGGACCCGGTAGCGCAGGTCGGTGCGGCTGCCGATGGTCCAGATCTCGCCGCGCTTCACGCACGGAGCGTACCGTCGCGCCGATCTTCGGTTTTGTGCCGCCCGGGCAACCGGTGCCCGGGACAGTCGAACCCTGCGCCCCGCGAACACGTAACAATGAGGGCGACGGCTTGCGACGCCGGGCTGAAGTGCCGGCGCTCGCGTGGAGGAAGGACGTTCATGACGGAAAAGGCCCAAATCGGGGTAACCGGGCTGGCGGTGATGGGTCGCAACCTGGCCCGGAACTTCGCCCGCCACGGCCACACGGTCGCGCTGCACAACCGCAGCTACGGGCGCACCAAGGAACTCGTGGAGTCGTACGGCCACGAGGGCACGTTCATCCCCTCGGAGACCGCCGAGGACTTCGTCGCGAGCCTGGAGCGCCCGCGCCGCGTGGTGATCATGGTCAAGGCCGGCAAGGCCACCGACGCGGTCATCGACGAGTTCGCGCCACTGCTGGAAGCGGGCGACATGCTCATCGACGCGGGCAACGCGCACTTCGCGGACACCCGGCGGCGCGAGGCCGCGCTGCGCGAACGTGGCCTGCACTTCGTCGGCACCGGCGTCTCCGGTGGCGAGGAGGGCGCGCTGCACGGCCCGAGCATCATGCCCGGCGGCTCCAAGGAGTCCTACTCCTCGCTCGGCCCGCTGCTGGAGGACATCTCGGCCAAGGTCGACGGCGAGCCGTGCTGCGTGCACGTCGGCCCGGACGGCGCCGGCCACTTCGTCAAGATGGTGCACAACGGCATCGAGTACGCCGACATGCAGCTCATCGCGGAGGCGTACGACCTGCTCCGCTCGGTCGGCGGGTATGCACCGGCGGAGATCGCGGAGATCTTCTCCGGCTGGAACGAGGGCCGGCTGGGCTCGTACCTGATCGAGATCACCGCCGAGGTGCTCAAGCAGGTCGACGCCGAGACCGGTAAGCCGTTCGTGGACATCGTGGTGGACCAGGCCGAGCAGAAGGGCACCGGCCGCTGGACCGTGCAGGCGGCCCTCGACCTGGGCGTGCCGGTCTCCGGCATCGCCGAGTCGGTGTTCGCCCGGGCGCTGTCCGGCGACCCGAAGGTGCGCGCCGCAGCGGCCCACCTGCCCGGCCCCACGGCCACGGCCGGCTCCGGCGGCGCCGACCTGCAGGCCGACGTCGAGCAGGCGCTGTTCGCCTCGAAGATCGTCGCGTACGCGCAGGGCTTCCAGCAGATCCAGGCGGCCAGCGCGGAGTACGGCTGGGACATCGACCCCGGCCAGATGGCCAAGATCTGGCGGGCCGGCTGCATCATCCGGGCCAAGTTCCTCGACTTCATCAAGCAGGCCTTCGACAAGTCCCCGGACCTGCCGTCGCTGCTGGTGGACGAGTACTTCCTGGACGCGGTCAGCGGCGCCCAGCAGGCCTGGCGGCGGGTGGTGGCCACGGCGGCCCAGCAGGGCATCCCGGCGCCGGGCTTCGCCTCGGCGCTGGCGTACTACGACGGCCTGCGCGCCGAGCGCCTGCCGGCGGCTCTGATCCAGGGGCAGCGCGACTTCTTCGGCGCGCACACGTACCACCGGGTCGACAAGGAAGGCGCCTTCCACACCATGTGGGGCGCCGACCGCAACGAGGTTCCCGCGTAGCCGGGCGGGCCGGCCCGCCCACCCGGGCGGGCCGGCCCGTCACGCCGCGGTGACCGGCAGGACGGTACGGACCATCAGCTCGGCCAGTTCCGCGGGCGGCAGCGGCTTGGCCATGAAGTAGCCCTGGCCCAGCCGGTAGCCCATCTCGCGCAGCCGCTCCAGCTGCGCCGCCGTCTCGATGCCCTCGGCGACCGCGTACAGGTCGAGGTATTCGGCGAGCTGGGCGACGGCCGCGGCCACCGCCAGCCGGCCGCGGTCCTCGCCGTCGCAGATGCCGTCCACGAACGACTTGTCCAGCTTGAGCACGTCCACCGGGAACGCGCGCAGCAGGCTCAGGCTCGACTGCCCGGTGCCGAAGTCGTCCAGGGCCAGCCGGACGCCCAGCTCGTGCAGGGCCTGCAGGGTGTCGCGGACCTGCCGGCCGTCGAGCACCGAGGACTCGGTGACCTCCAGCACCAGGTTCGCCGGGATCAGGCCGGTGTCGCTGAGCACCGCCGCGACCTCGTCCACGAAGCCGGACTCGCGCAGCTGCCGGGCCGCCACGTTGACGTTGATCGACTGGATGGCGGCGGCGCCGTACTCCGCGTGCCACCGGGCGAGCTGCTCGCAGGCCTCCCGCAGCACCCAGGCGCCCAGCGGGACGATCAGGCCGGAGCGCTCCGCGACCGGGATGAAGTCGGCCGGCGAGACCGCGCCACGGACCGGGTGCCGCCAGCGGACCAGCGCCTCGGCGCCGGCCATCCGGCCGGTCACCAGGTCGAAGACCGGCTGGTACGCCAGGTACAGCTCGTGCCGGATGATCGCGTTGTGCAGCTCGCTGCCGAGCCGGGCGTGGTTGACGACCTCGTTGCGCATCCGCGGCTCGAAACGGGCCCAGGACGCCTTGCCGGAGGCCTTGGCGGCGTACATGGCGATGTCGGCGTTGCGCAGCACCTCGTCGGCGCTGTCGCCGGGCCCGGCCAGGGCCACCCCGATGCTGGCGTGGACCAGCAGCTGGTGCTCGCCGACCCGGAACGGCACCGCGAGCGCCTGCAGGATGCGCGCCGCCGCGTCCTCGGCGGTCGCCGGGTCGTCGACGTCGAGCAGCACGGCGAACTCGTCGCCGCCCAGGCGCGACGGCAGGTGCCGGACCGAGCTGTGGTTGCGCAGCCGCTGGGCCACCTCGAAGAGCAGCTGGTCGCCGATCGCGTGGCCCATGGTGTCGTTGACCGTCTTGAAGTCGTCGATGTCGACCAGCAGCACGCTGGCGCACTGATGGGCGTCGAGCCGCTCGGCGAGCACGGCACCGAACCGGGCCCGGTTGGCCAGGCCGGTCAGCGGGTCGTGCATGGCGAGCCGCTCCAGCTCCGCCTGCTGCACCCGGATGCCGACCAGCGCCCGGTCGTTGGCCCGCAGGCCGAGCAGCTGCCGGGCCACCACGAAGGCCGCGATGAGCACCGCGCCGATGATCACGACGCGCTGGTGCCAGCCGAGCTGGCGGGCCGACACGGTGATCACCATGGCGGCGGTCGCGATGACCGCGGCCAGCGGCAGCACGTGATAACCCCGGCGCGGCGCGGCCGCGGTGACGGCCGCCGCCGGGCGGCGCAGGACCAGTTCCTGACGGTACGCGGCCAGCGCCATCGACGCACCGACCAGCGGCGCGGCCAGCACCGAGATGACCAGCCGTCCGGTGTCACCGCCGGCGATGAGCAGCACCGTGACGGCGACCGCGACCATGGGCGCGACGGTCAGCACCCGCAGCGACCCCGGGTCCACGGCGCTGGCCGGGCTCATCGCCGCGCGGCCGATGACGACCAGGGAGATCAGCGCGCCGACCCCGACCACGGCGGCGCCGACCTGGGTGACCGTGGAGATGGCCGCGGTGGCGAGGCCGAAGACGACGTACCAGTAGATCAGCACCCCCGCCACGGCCACGGTGGCGCCGTCGAGGACCAGCTGGGCCCAGCGCAACGCGGACCGGCGCTCCATCGGCAGCAGCAGGAACGCCAGCACCGACATGACCACGCCGAGCAGCGTCGGCACGGCCATGTAGGGCGACAGCCCCGGATCGTTGTTGGCGAACGCGAACGAGCCGACCGCACCGATGCCGATGCAGAGCGCGGCGTTGGCGAACAGCCGCCAGAAGCCCCGGACCGGCCGCGGCACGACGATCATCGAACCGATCCGCCGGCAGGCGAAGAACGCGGCCGCCATGGCCACCGGACCACCGACGTAGCCGGGCATCACGGAACCGCCGTCGCGCACGACCAGCCAGCCGGTCACCCCGGCCACCGCCAGCACCGCCACGACCAGCGGCAGCGGGCCGGGACGGACTGGCCGGGCCGCGCGCCGGCGGCCCACCCGCGTCTCGGCTGCACTCATCGCTGCGCTCGGCTCCCTGCTCGCTGTCACTGGTTCTGGCGCAGTACCAGTCGGCGGTGGGGAGCCCGAGCTGAGTATTCCGGATGCCGGACGACGTGCTCTGCCCTCGGACATAGGCGGCGGTGCCACCCAGGGCCGATGCGGCGGGCGGCCGCGGACCCTTAGGGTCGGTGCGTCATGGAGCGCATCCCGGGTTGGCTGTTGCCGTTGGTCCTCGCCGTCACCCAGCTGGCGGTCTGGCCCGGCATCCCGCTGGCCGACGGCCGGCCGCCGGCGGCCCCGGCGGTGGCGACCGGGGTCACGGCCACCGTCGCTGTCGCGGTGGCGCTGCTCTGGCGGCGGGCGGCGCCGCTGACGACCATCGGGATCGTGGCCGCGGCGCTGACCGCGGGCACCTGGGGCGTCCCGCCGGACGCCCTGCTGATCATCTCGCTCGCCGACCTGGTCGCGCTCTACAGCGTGGCGGTGCGGCGCTCACACCGGCTGACGCTGGGTGCCGGGGCCGCCGTGGTGCTGTGGCAGTGCGCGCTGATCGCCGCCGCCTCCGGCCTGGGCCCGGACTACCCGGCCGAGCTGGTGATCCTCCTGGTCGTCTATGCGAGCGTGGTGGCGTTCGGCCGGGCCCGGCACCGCTGGCACGCCGAACGCGGCGCCGCGGCGGCCCGGCTGGCCGAGGCCGAGGACCGCCGGGCCCGGGCGGCCGACACCGAACGCCACCATCTGGCCCGCGAGCTGCACGACGTGACCGCGCACCACCTGACGTCGATCGTGGTGATCGCCTCGGCCGCGCAGCGCCTCGGCGCGACCCGGCCGGACCTGGTCGCCGAGGCGCGCGACTTCGCCGCCCGGACCGGCCGGGACACCCTGGCGGCACTGCACCGGCTGGTCGCCCTGCTGCGGCTGCCGGACGAACGGCCCGGTCCGGCCGCCGCCGGCCTGACCGAGCTCGCCGAGGGCTTCCGGCTGCTCGGCCAGCAGGTGACCGTGCGGGCCGAGCCGGGCGACCTCCCGGCCGCGACGACGGAGGCGATCTGCGGGATCACCCGCGAGGCCCTGACCAACACCCTGCGGTACGCCCCGGCAGCCGCGGTGCGGATCAGGCTCACCCCGGTGGCCGGCGCCCTGGAACTGACCGTCGACGACGACGGCGCGCGGGCGGAGGGCGTCGCCACGATGGGCTCCGGCCGGGGCGTCACGGGCATGCGGGAACGGGCGACGGCCCTGGGCGGCACGCTGACCGCGGGCCCCCGGCCGGGCGGCGGCTGGCGCGTCCGGGCGGTCCTGCCGGCGGCGGGCACCCCACCCGAGCCGCGGCGCCGCCCCCGCCGGCCCGGCGCCGAGCGGGTGATCGACGTGGTGGTGTTCCTGGTGGCGCTGTTCCCACCGGCCGGCGCGCTGCTGCTCGGGGAGGACGACCCGCAGGTGACGGCGGCGTCCGTCCCGCTGCTCGTGCTCGTCTCGGCCATCCACGCGATCCCGCTGCTCTGGCGCCGCACCCACCCCTGGACGGCGCTCGGCGCGGTGGCGGCGACCGGGTGGATCGTGCCCGCGCTGATCGCCGCCGGCGTGGTCGCCCCGGCGCAGGGCTGGGTGCTCCTCGCCGGCCTGGGCGCGGAAGCGGCAGCCGTCTACGGGGTGGCCCGCTACGGCCGCCGCCCCGAACTGAGCGCGCTGGCGATCCCGCTCGCGCTCTCCTCGGCCGTGCTGGCCACCGCGGCCACGCTGGCCCTGGACCCGCCGCCGGAGGGCGACCTCCCGTACCTGGTGTGGGTGGTCGTGCTGGCCGCGATGGTCGGCTGCCCGGTCGGCCTGCCGATGGGCGCCTCCTGGCTGGCCGGCTACCTGGTCCGCCGCCGCCACACCACCATCCGGACCCGCGAGCACGACGCGGTCGCCGCGGCCACCGCCCAGGCGCTGCTGGAGGCCGGCCGCGAACGGGCCCGGGTGGCGGCGGGCCTGCGCGAGGCGGTGCTCCGCGACACGGCCCGGGTGGCGACGGCGGCCGACGCGGGCGACCTCGACCAGGTGCTGGCCTCGGCCCGGACGGCCCTGGACGCGATGCGCGGCCTCCTGAACGGCCTCCGCGACGACCCGGACCCGGCCCGCGACCCCCAACCGACCGCGGCGGCCCTGCCCGGCCTGGCCGACCGCTGGCGTGCCGGGGGACGCCGGGTGGCGCTGGAGATCCGGGGGGCGGGACGCCCGCTGCCGGCGGACGTGGACCTGTCGGTCTTCCGGGTGGTGGAGCTGCTGCTGGCCGGGGACACGGGGCCGGTGACGGTCCGGGTGGACCTGACGGGCGACCCGCTGCGGATCGGGATGCGGCCGATGCCGGCGGACGAGGGCGGGGAGATCGCAGCGGGGCTGCGGGCGCGACTGGCGGCGGTGGGCGGCAGCATGACCACGGCCGCGGACGGCCTCCCGGAGCTCCATCTCCCGGGCTCGTCCCCGGCCCCGGATCCTCATCCGGACGACTCCCGCCCGGATGAGCGTCGGAGTGATCCCGGAGCGGGCGAGGCCCACCCGAGCAGCGCGGACGATGCGGACCCTCCAGCCGGTGCGAGCAGTCCGACCGACGCGGCCGGCCCAGCCGGTGCGAGCAGCGCGACCGACGCGGCCGGCCCAGCCGGTGCGGGCAGCGCGACCGATTCCGCCGATGCGGGCGGGCCGGGCGGCGGGGGTGGGTCGCGGGTTGGGACCATTTCTGCCGGGGACGGGCCGGGCACGCCGGCCGGGGACGACAAGGAGGTGGCGTCATCGCCGTTCGCGTGATGGTCGTCGACGACCAGCTCATGGTGCGCGCCGGGATCGCCGCGATCGTTGCTGCCGAGGAGGGCCTCGAGGTCGTCGCGGAGGCGGCCGACGGGCAGTCCGCCCTTGATCTCGCGCTGCGGCTGCGGCCCGATGTGGTGCTCATGGACATCCGGATGCCCGGCATGGACGGCCTGACCGCCACCGCGCTGCTGACCGCCGCCGCGCCGGAGACCAAGGTGCTGGTGCTGACCACGTTCCACCAGGACCGTTATGTCTATGAGGCGCTGCGGGCGGGCGCCGCCGGGTTCGTGCTCAAGGATGTGCTGGCCGCGGACCTGCTCGCCGCCATCCGGGTGGTCGCCGACGGCGAGGCGATGCTCAGCCCGGCGGTCACCCGGCGGCTGATCGACGCGTTCGCCGGCGGTGGCCTCGGCGGGCCGGCCGAGCCGGACGAGCGGCCGGCCGGGCTCACCCCGCGCGAGCGTGAGGTGCTGGTCAGCATCGCCACCGGCATGTCCAACGCCGAGATCGGCGCGGCCCTGGGCATCACCACGGGCACGGTGAAGGTGCACGTGAACGCGTTGCTCGCCAAGCTCGGCGTCCGCGACCGGGTGCAGGCGACGATCGCCGCCTACGACCTCGGCCTGGTCCGCCCCAACCCCTGACCGGCAAGCGCCCGGTCGGCCGGATCGGCCCTGGCGGCGGGCGCCGTCCGGGTCGCACAGCGAGTCCGATCGAGATCAGTCGTTGCGGATCAGCATGGAACCGGTGGGTGGCTTGCACCCGCCCACCCGGACCGTTGCCAATCCTGGAGGACGAAGACATGGCCGACATGGAAGTTGCGCTCAAGGACGCGATGACGATCGAGGGCGCCCTCGGCGTCGCGCTGGTGGACCACACCAGCGGGATGGCGCTCGGCGTCGCCGGCGGCTCGCGGGACTTCGACCTCACCGTCGCCGCGGCGGGCAACACCGACGTGGTGCGGGCCAAGCTGCGCGCCATGGATCTGCTCGGCATCCAGGAGCAGGTGGAGGACATCCTGATCACGCTGGAGAACCAGTATGACCTGATCCGGCCGCTGCAGGCCCGGTCCGGGCACGGGCTCTTCCTCTACCTGGCGCTGAACCGCGACCGGGCCAACCTGGCGATGGCCCGCCACCACCTGCGCCGGATCGAGGCGGCGCTGGACATCTAGCCGGGGTCGGCCCAGGTGCGCAGCCGCACCGAGTTGTGGGTGAAGCGGGACCGGTACGCCGAGGCGCTGAGCCCGTAGTGCGCGCGGAAGCGGCGGGCGAAGTAGTTCTGGTCCGGCCAGCCGACGGACTCGCCGATCCGGCTGATCGCGTCGTCGGTGTGCAGCAGCCGCGCCGCCGCCAGCTCCACGCGGTGCCGGGACAGGTAGGCCATCGGCGGCAGCCCGGTCGCGGACTTGAAGAGCCGGACCAGGTAGCCCGGCGCCAGGTGCAGCGCCTCGGCCAGTTCCGTGAGCGTCCACTGGTGCGCCGGGCGCGCCTCCATCATCCGCATCGCGTCCATGACCGCGGGGTGGCTCTGGCCGGCGCCGGCCTCCACGCCGTCGACGACCGCCCGGGCCAGGCAGCTCAGGAACAGCGAGAGCCGCCCGATGATGTCGCCGCGGTGCCGGCTCACCGGCTGGAACCGCAGCCGGTCGAGGGCGTCCAGGTGCTCGACGCACTCGGCCAGCAGGTCCGGGCCGAGCCGGGTGGTGAGGATGCCGCGCCGCTGGTCGGAGTACGGCCCGGTCCAGAGCAGGTAGCCGAGCAGCGGATCGGCCCGGGTCCAGGCCAGCTCGCGCTGCAGCAGCTCGGTGGAGAAGCAGCAGTTGTAGAGGTCCAGGTGCCGGCAGTCGTCGTAGCCGTGCCACACCCCGGGACGCAGCAGGATCACGTCGCCGACCACCAGCCGCTGGCGCCCGGCAAGGCTGTGGTGCACGCCCTCGCCGCCGGTCATCACGGCCACCTCGACGAAGCTGTGCGTGTGCACCGGGTGCAGGCCCTCGTGCAGGTAGTGCCCGGCGTAGGCCAGCGAGCCGTCGGAGAAGTACAGCATGGCGTGCGAGTTCTCCACCGGGGGCTCGGCCATCCGCCGACCATACGACACCCCGGGGAAGCCGGCGCCAGGTGAATTTTGTCCTACCACCGGTGCACTGCGGGCTATGTCACACCCGGCGCCGGGCGCAGGATCGAAGGCAGACGTAATCCTCCCGAAACACCTTCGACAGCGTGGCACCGCGGTGCTGTTGAATCGTTTCAGCACGTTAGGAGCGCCCATGCCCCCCGCTGCCGCCCCCGTCGGGGTCCGCTTCGAGCACCACACCGGCGACGGCCCCGTCCTCGGCATCGGCTCCCCCGCGCCCCGGCTCTCCTGGCACCTGCCCGCCGCCCCGGACGCCTACCGGCAGAGCGCGTACCAGGTCGAGGTCACCCGCGGCCGGGGGCCGGTGGAGCTGACCACGGTCGCCTCCGCCGAACAGGTGCTGGTGCCGTGGCCCGGCGCCGCGCTGGCCGCCCGCGAGCCGGCCCGGGTGCGGATCCGGGTCTGCGACGCGGCCGGCGACTGGAGCGAGTGGAGCGCGCCGGCCACGGTCGAGCGGGGCCTCGACGACTGGGCCGCCCGGTTCATCAGCCCGGCCGCCATCGGCGGCGAGGGCATGCCGGCCCCGGTGCTCACCGGCCGGATCGTGCTGCCCGGCGGGATCGTCCGGGCCCGGCTGTACGCGACCGCCCACGGCCTCTACACCGCCGAGCTCAACGGCGTCCGGGTCGGCGACCACGAACTCGCCCCCGGCTGGACCAGCTACCAGCACCGGCTGCGCTACCAGAGCTACGACGTCACCGGCCTGGTCCGGCCCGGCCAGAACCGCCTGGACGTGCTGCTGGGCAACGGCTGGTTCCGCGGCCGGCTCGGCTTCCAGGGCCGCCGCGGCCTGTACGGCGACCGGCTGGCGCTGCTGGCCCAGCTGGAGGTGACCACCGCGGACGGCACGGTGCACCGGCTCACCACCGACAGCTCGTGGACCGCGGCCGACAGCGGGGTGCTCGCCGACGACCTGTACGACGGCCAGCGCACCGATCTGCGCGACGGCGCCCGGCGTACCGATGCCGTCGAGGTGATCGACGCGGACCTGGGCCGGCTGGTCGCGCCGGACGGCCCGCCGGTCCGGGTCACCGAGGTGCTGGCGGCCCGCCGGGTGTGGACCTCGCCGGCCGGGCACACCCTGGTCGACTTCGGCCAGAACGTGGTCGGCCGGGTCCGGCTGCGGGTCCGCGGCCGGGCCGCCGGCGACGAGGTCGTGGTACGCCACGCCGAGGTCCTCGAGAACGAGGAACTGGGCGTGCGCCCGCTGCGCACCGCCCGGGCCACCGACACGTACCTGCTGGCCGGGCCGGACGAGGCGGTGCTGGAGCCGACGCTGACCTTCCACGGCTTCCGCTACGCCGAGGTGACCGGCGTGCCGGACCTGCGGGCGGCGGACGTCGAGGCGGTGGTGATCGGCTCCGATCTGCGCCGTACCGGCTGGTTCGAGTCGTCGCACGCGTTGCTGAACCGCTTCCACGACAACGTGGTGTGGGGCATGCGCGGCAACTTCGTGGACGTGCCGACGGACTGCCCGCAGCGCGACGAGCGGCTCGGCTGGACCGGCGACATCCAGGTCTTCTCCCCCACCGCGAGCTTCCTGTTCGACAGCGCCGGCCTCCTCGCCGGCTGGCTCGCCGACCTCGCCGCCGAGCAGCAGAAGGACGGCTCGGTGCCGTACGTCATCCCGGACGTGATCCGCCGGCCCGGGCCGGCGACCGCGGCCTGGGGCGACGCCGCGACGATCGTGCCGTGGGTGCTCTACCGGCGCACCGGGGACCTCGGGCTGCTCGCCCGCCAGCTGCCCAGCATGCGGGCCTGGGTGGACCGGATGGCCGAGCTGGCCGGCCCGGACCGGCTCTGGTCCGGCGGCTTCCAGTTCGGCGACTGGCTCGACCCGACCGCGCCGCCGGACTCGCCGTTCCAGGCCCGGGCCGACCCGGACGTGGTGGCGACCGCGCACCTGGCCCGCTCGGCCGAGATCGTGGCCCGGGCCGCCGCGCTGCTCGGCGACACCGCCGGGGCCCGGCAGTACGACCTGCTGGCCGCGCAGGTCCGGGCGGCCTTCGCCCGCGAGTACGTGACCAGCACCGGCCGGGTCCTCGGGGACGCGGCAACCACGTACGCCCTCGCCCTGCAGTGGTCGCTGCTGCCGGCCGAGGCGCAGCGCCGGCACGCCGGGCGGCGGCTGGCCGACCTGGTCCGGACGGCCGGCTTCCGGATCGGCACCGGCTTCGTCGGCACCCCGCTGATGACCGACGCGCTCACCGACGCCGGCGAGCCGGAGCTGGCCTACCGGCTGCTGCTGCAGACCGGCTGCCCGTCCTGGCTCTACCCGGTGACGATGGGCGCGACGACGGTCTGGGAACGCTGGGACAGCATGCTGCCCGACGGCGGCATCAACCCCGGCGAGATGACCTCTTTCAACCACTATGCCCTCGGTGCGGTGGCAGACTGGCTGCACCGGCGGGTCGCCGGGCTGGCCCCCGCCGCCCCGGGCTACCGCCGGCTGCTGGTCCGGCCGGTGCCGCACCGCCGGCTCACCTTCGCGGCGGCCCGGCACCTCACCCCGTACGGCGAGGCCGCGGTCTCGTGGCGGCGGGCGGACGGCCGGCTGCGGCTCAGCGTCACCGTGCCGGTGGGCACCGAGGCGGAGGTGCACGTGCCGGGCGCCACGGCAGCGGTCGAGGTGCGCCACGGCACCCACGAGTGGACCGTCGCCGATCCGTACGCCGAGCCGCCCGCGCTGCCCGCCGAGCCGACCATCCGCGAGGTCATGGACCACGAGCCGGCCTGGGACCAGGTCGTCGCGGCGGCCGCGGCGGCCGGCGGCGGCGACGAGGCGCAGGTGGCGCGGCGGCTGGGGCCGTACCTGGACACCACCGCGACCGGTCTGGTCGACGCCCTCACCGCCGGGGGTTTTGTGCCCGGCGCCGCAGACCTGCAGGCCCGGCTCGCCGGGCTGTCCTTCCTGTAGCGAACCCACTCCCCCGGAGGCCCCCCGATGAAGAGATTCCGACCCCTGATAGCCCTCGCCGTCACGTCCCTGGCCCTGTCCGCGTGCAGTGCCGGCAGCCTCGGCTCCAGCGACGACGAGGGCGGCGGCAAGGTGACCTTGTCCTTCCTCGTCGACAACTCCTCCGACGGCGTCCGGATCGGTGAGCAGCTCGCCAAGGACTTCACCGCCGCCAACCCGGACATCACCGTCAAGGTGGAGACCCGGCCCCAGGGCGGCGAGGGCGACAACCTGATCAAGACCCGGCTGTCCACCGGCGACATGACCGACGTGTTCCAGTACAACTCGGGCTCGCTGTTCCAGGCGCTGGCGCCGCAGAAGAACCTGGTGCCGCTGGACGACCAGCCGTGGACCGGCCGGCTCGACGACAAGTTCAAGACCACCGTGTCGGTCGGCGGCAAGACCTACGGCGCGCCGTGGGGCGGCTTCATCGCCGGCGCGATCATGTACAACCGGGCCGTCTACGCCAAGCTCGGCCTGCAGGTCCCGAAGACCTGGGGCGAGTTCATGGCGAACAACGCCAAGATCAAGGCAGCCGGGGTGGACCCGGTGATCCAGACCTACCAGGACACCTGGACCTCGCAGCTGTTCGTGCTGGGCGACTTCCACAACGTCACGGCCGCCGAGCCGGACTTCGCCGGCAAGTACACCAAGAACCAGGCCAAGTACGCCACGTCACCGGCGGCGCTCAAGGGCTTCCAGCACCTGCAGCAGGTGCACGACGCCGGCTACCTGAACAAGGACTTCGCGTCGGCCAAGTTCGACGACGGGCTCAAGAAGCTGGCCCAGGGCAAGGGCGCGCACTACCCGATGCTGTCCTCGGCGATCAGCACCGTCGTGGCCAACTTCCCGGACCAGGCCAAGGACGTCGGCCTGTTCGCCATCCCGAGCGACGACCCGGCCCGCAACGGCCTGACCGTCTGGTCGCCGGCCGGCGTCTACATCCCCACCTCGACCGAGGGCGCCGCGCTGGACGCGGCGAAGAAGTTCCTCGCCTTCATCGCGAGCCCGGCCGGTTGCACCTCCGCCGGCACCGCGAGCACCCCGGTCGGCCCGTACGCGGTGAAGGGCTGCACGCTGCCGGCCGACGTCACCCAGGTCGCCAAGGACACCCAGCCGTATCTCGACCGCGAGGGCGGCTCGGGGCTGGCGCTGGAGTTCCTCTCCCCGATCAAGGGCCCGGCGCTGGAGCAGATCACCGTCGAGGTGGGCTCGGGCATCCGCAAGGCCGCCGACGGCGCGGCGCTCTACGACAAGGACGTGCAGAAGCAGGCCCAGCAGCTCGGGCTCGAGGGCTGGTAGGAACCGCGGTGGCGCCCCGGCCCGCGGGACGGCGGGCCGGGGCGCAGGCCAAGGAGGACCCATGGCGACGACAACCATCCAGCAGACGCCGGCCCGGCCCGGGACCACCTCGGCACGGACCACCGGCGGGCGGGCGCGCAGCCCGTACCCGTACTGGTTCTACCTGCCCGCGGCCGTGGTCTACGGCCTGCTGTTCGTCATCCCGACCGTCACCGCGTTCTACTTCAGCCTGACCCGGTGGACCATCTTCGACTCCCGGTTCATCGGCTTCGACAACTACGTGACGTTCTTCCGGGAGCCGGCGCTGGTCTCCGGGCTGACCCACACGCTGATCTACGCGGTGGTCACGTCCGCCGCCAAGGTCGTCCTCGGCATGCTGCTGGCGATCCTGCTCACCTCGCAGATCATCGGGCGCGGCTTCCTGCGCTCGGTGGTGTTCTTCCCGGTGCTGGTCAGCACCATCGGCGTCGGGCTCACCTTCACCGTGCTGATGGACCCGGAGCAGGGCCTGATCAACGACGCGCTCGCGGTGGTCGGCATCAACGGCCCGGCCTGGCTCACCGATCCGCGGTACGCGCTGCTGTCGGTGGCCCTGGTCGACGTCTGGAAGGGCGTCGGGCTGGCCACCGTCATCTACATCGCCGGCATCGTGTCCATCCCGAGCGAGTACTTCGAGGCCGCCAAGGTGGACGGGGCGGGCGCCTGGGACACCTTCCGCCGGATCATCCTGCCGCTGGCCCGCCCGGCCACGGTCACCGTGATCCTGCTGTCGCTGATCGGCGGCCTGCGCTCGTTCGACCTGATCTGGGCGATGACCCGGGGCGGGCCGGGCTTCACCTCCGACGTGATCGCCTCGGTCATCTACAAGCAGTACCAGGCCGGCTTCTACGGCCTGTCCACCGCCGGCAACGTGGTGCTGTTCCTGGTCGTGACGGCGATCGTGTTCCCGCTCTGGCGGCTGCTCAACCGCAAGGAGGTCGACCTGTGAGCAGCCCCGTGCGACGCCCGAACTACCTGCTCAGCACCGTCGCGATCCTGGCCGCGCTGGTGCTCTTCGTGGTGCCGTTCGTCTTCATCCTGCTGACCGCGGTGAAGGACCGGCGGCAGGCGGCGGAGTTCGACTTCTCCTGGCCGCAGCGGTTCCAGCTGGTGCAGAATTTCGTCGACGTGATCCAGGCCCGCGACTACCTGCTGATCATCGCCTACATCAACAGCACCGTCCTGACCGTGGCCAGCGTGACCATCATGGCCGTCACCTCGGCGATGGTCGCGTACGTGCTGCAGCGCCGGCGCAGCCGGTGGAACGGGCTCGTGCACTTCCTGGTGCTGTCCGGGCTGATCATCCCGCCGGCCGTGGTGCCGACCATCTGGGTGCTGCAACGGCTCGGGCTGTTCCGCACGATGCCCGGCCTGATCCTCGTCGAGGTGGCGTTCGGGCTGGCCTTCTGCGTGCTGCTGTTCCAGGCGTTCATCGCGACGATCCCGCGCGAGCTGGACGAGGCCGCGGTCATCGACGGCGCGGGCCCGGTCCGGCTGTTCTTCCGGGTCATCTTCCCGCTGCTGCGCCCGGTGATCGTCACGGTGGTGCTGGTGCAGTCGGTCTTCGTCTACAACGACTTCGTGAACCCGCTGTACTTCCTGCCCGGCGAGCAGAACGCGACCGTGCAGCTGACCCTCTACAACTTCAACAGCCAGTTCAACACCCAGTACAACCTGCTGTTCATGGACATCCTGCTGATCACCGTGCCGCCGCTGATCATGTTCCTGGCGTTCAACCGGCAGATCGTGGCCGGCATGACGGCGGGGGCGGTCAAGGGCTGACCGGCGGGGCCGGCCGGGTCCGGGCCGGGCGCTCCCCGGCGACCGCGTGCCGGCGCCCGCCGGTGCCCGCCCACCACGCGGCGAGGACGGCCGGCTGTTCCCCCGCGATCCGCGCGGCGGCGCCGGAGCTCCGGCGGAGGTGGATCGCCCTGCGGCTGCTCGACGACGTCGAGGTGTCCGCGCGGGCCCTCGACTCCGGTGGGCGGGAGCGGCTCGTCGCCGCGTTGCGCACACTGTCGGAACACCTGCTGGAACACCTCGACGTCGAGGAGCGGACGGTGGTCCGGGCCTGCTCAGCCGGGAGCACCGGCTCGGGTCAGGAGCCGTCGGTGGCCGGCGCGGTCGGGGTGACCGCCGGCTCGGCGGTGGGCGAGCCGGTGACGGCCGGCGGCGGGATGGCGGCATCGGTCGCCGTCGGCTCCGGTGCCGGGCCGGTCGTGGGCTCAGCCGTCGGCGCCGCAGTCGGCTCAGCCGTCGGAGCCGCAGTCGGCTCAGCCGTCGGAACCGCAGTCGGCTCAGCCGTCGGAGCGCTGGTCGGTGCAACGGTCGGCTCGGCAGTCGGAGCCGCGGTGGGCTCAGCCGTCGGAGCCGCAGTCGGCTCAGCCGTCGGAGCGCTGGTCGGTGCAACGGTCGGCTCCGCAGTCGGAGCGGCAGTGGGCGCAGCGGTCGGCACCGCGGTCGGGTCGACGGTCGGGGCCGCCGTCGGGTCGACGGTCGGGGCCGCCGTCGGTGCGGCGGTGGGGACCAGTGTGGGCGCAACAGTCGGTTCAACCGTCGGAGCGCCGGTCGGTGCAGCGGTCGGCTCGGCCGTCGGGCCCGCCGTCGGCGTCGGGGTCGGGGTCGGGGTCGGGCCGCCGGTGGCGGGTGGTTGGTGGCCGCCCATCGGCCAGCCCGGCAGCCAAGGCCAGGTCAGATGCCCGGTGAAGATGATGATCAGGGTGCCGGTGAGGCCGCCGGACTCGTGCTGCGGGCATCCCGCGCTCGGCGCGGCCGGTCCGGTGGCCGGGTCCGGGGCGCAGGCCGTGGCGCCGTGCGGGTCCGGCGAGCCGGCGCCGCCCTGCGCCAGTGCCGCCTGGCCCGGGGCCATCGCCACCGCGACGCCGGTGGCCAGGCAGATGCCGGCCCGGGTCAGACTGCTGATTCCGCTGCTCATGACAATCCCTTCGACGAGTGGGTGCGACCTGCCCAGCACAGCACCGCGGTGGTGCGATCTCGGGCGTTCCGCGGAATCCGCGGGAACCTGGGACGGCTGGCGGTCACCCGTGCGGAAGGGGCCGCATGGGCTCAGAAAGCCCGGCCCGGCATGCGTTTCCGGCGCGGCGGCGGGTAGTGACGCAGCTGTTGACCCCCACACCCGGCGGCACTAGCGTTTCCCCCACGTTTCGGGGCGAACAGCTGTTCGCATGCCGAACACACTCGGGAGGTGGCTCGTGACCCAGTCCAGAAGCCTGCTCATCGGCGGCGAGGAGGTGGCCGCCGCGGACGGCCGCACCACCGAGGACCTGAACCCGCACACCGGCGCCGTGGTCGCCACGGTCGCGGCGGCCTCCCCCGCCGACGTCACCCGGGCGGTCGACGCCGCGGATGCCGCCTTCGCCTGCTGGGCCGCCACCGCGCCCACCGAGCGCCGGCGGATCCTGACCCGGGCCGGCGACCTGCTCGAGGAGCGCGGCGCCGACGCCGCGGCGCTGATGGCCCGCGAGACCGGCGGCACGCTCGGCTGGTCGCTGTTCAACGTCGGGCTGGCCGCGAGCATGTTCCGCGAGGCCGGGGCCCTGACCACGCTGCCGGTCGGCGAGGTGCTGGCCGGCGCCGACCCGGACGCGCTGTCGCTGGCCATCCGGCAGCCCGCCGGGGTGGTCGCCGCGTTCGCGCCCTGGAACGCCCCGCTGATCCTGGGCGCCCGGGCGGTGGCCGCGCCGCTGGCCGTGGGCAACACCGTGGTGGTCAAGGCCAGCGAGGACGCGCCGCTGGCCTGCGCGCTGTTCCTGGCCGACCTGCTGCGCGACGCCGGGCTCCCGCCGGGCGTGCTCAACGTGCTCACCAACGACCGCGCCGACGCGGCCGCCGTCGCGGAGACGCTGATCGGCGACCGGCGGGTGCGGCGGGTCAACTTCACCGGCTCCACCGGGGTCGGCCGGCGGATCGGCGAGCTCGCCGCCCGCCACCTCACCCCGGCGGTGCTCGAGCTGGGCGGCAAGAACTCGGTGCTGGTGCTCGACGACGCCGACCTGGAGCATGCGGTGAACGCGGTCGCCTTCGGCGCGTACCTGAACTCCGGGCAGATCTGCATGTCGGCGGACCGGGTGATCGTGCACCGGTCGCTGGCCGAGGAGTTCGGCGCGCGGCTCGCCGAGAAGGCCAAGGGCCTGCCGGCCGGCGACCCCGCCGACCCGCACACGGTGATCGGACCGCTGATCAGCGCCGGCGCGGCCGGGCGGGTGGCGGCGCTGGTCGACCAGGCGGTCGCGGCCGGCGCGCGGGTGCTCAGCGGCGGCGGCACGCCCGACGGCGCGCACTACCCAGCGACCGTGCTCGCGGACGTGACCCCGCAGATGCGCATCCACACCGAGGAGATCTTCGGTCCGGTCGCCACCGTGCTGACCGTGGCCGACGAGGAGCAGGCCGTCGCGGTTGCCAACGACAGCCCGTACGGGCTCACCGCGGGCGTGCTCACCCGCGACGTCAACCGGGGTTTCGCCGTCGCCCGGCGGCTGCGCACCGGCATCGCGCACGTCAACGACCAGTCCGTGGACGACGACCCGACCGCGCCGTTCGGCGGGGTCGGCGACTCCGGCTACGGCCGCTTCGGTGGCCGCGCCGGGGTGGAGGCGTTCACCGATCTGCGCTGGATAACTCTCCAGCAGCGCCCGAAGCACTACCCGTTTTAGCCGCCTGGATCTGCGAATAGACGCGGGTGCGCTGCGCGGCGAAGCGCGGATCCGCCCGGGTGTGCAGCTGGTCGCGCTCGGCGGGCAGGTCGACGACCAGCTCGTCCTGCACGACCGTCGGCGACGCCGAGAGCATCAGCACGCGCTGGCCGAGGTATACGGCCTCGTCGATGTCGTGGGTGACGAACAGGATCGTCATCCCGAGTCGCTGCCACAGCGCCCGGACCAGATCCTCCAGGTCCGCCCGGGTCTGCGCGTCGACCGCCGCGAACGGCTCGTCCATCAGCAGGATCGACGGCTCGTAGGCCACCGCCCGGGCGATCGCGACCCGCTGCTGCATGCCACCGGACAACTGCCAGGGGTACGCGGACTCGGTGCCCGCCAGCCCGACCGCGGTCAGCGCCTCGTCGACCAGTTCGCGGCGGCGCGCCTTCGGCACCTTCTTCTGCCGCAGCGGCAGGTCGACGTTGTCCCGCACCGACATCCACGGGAACAGGCTGCGCCCGTACTCCTGGAAGACGATCGCGAGGCCGGCCTCGTCGCCGACGGTGACCTGGCCGCCGGTCGGTTCGAGCAGGCCGGCGATGCAGCGCAGCAGCGTGGTCTTGCCGCAGCCGGACGGGCCGACCAGGCAGACCAGCTCGCCCTCCGCGACTGTGAAGGTCAGGTCGCGCAGCGCCTCCACCTCGCGGTTGCCCGACCGGTAGACCTTCCGCAGGCCCTTGACCTCGAGCATCGTGGTTCCCTTCCTCAGGAGCGGCGCTGGGCGTCGCGCAGGCCGTGGTACCAGCCCAGGGCGCGTCGCTCGGCGAGCCGGAACAGCTCGGACAGCGCGAAGCCGAGCAGCCCGAGCAGGATGATGCCGCTCCACATCTCCGGGATCGCGAAGCTGCGCTGGAACTGCACGATGGTGAAGCCCAGGCCGTTGCTGGCGGCGAACATCTCGCTGATCACCATGAGGATGATCGCGATCGACAGCGCCTGCCGCAGCCCGGCGATGATCTGCGGGGACGCCGCGGGCAGCAGCAGGTGGCGCAGCCGGGCCGGGCCGGTGATCCGGTACGCGCGGGCGGTGTCGGACAGCACGCCGTCAGTGGCGCGCACACCCTCGACGGTGTTGAGCAGGATCGGCCAGACGCAGCCGGACACGATCACGATTACCTTCATGCCGTTGCCGATGCCGGCGAACAACATGATCACCGGGACCAGCACCGGCGGCGGCACGGCCCGGAAGAACTCCAGGACCGGCTCGACGGCCGCGCGCAGCCGCGGGTTCGCCCCGATCGCGACCCCGGCGGCGATGCCGATCAGCGCCGCCAGCAGGTAGCCGGCGCCGAGGCGGGCCAGGCTGGGCAGCACGTCGGCCCGCAGCCGGTCGAGGGTCCAGGTGTCCGCGAAGGCCACCAGGATCTGCCGCAGCGGGGGCGCGTAGAAGTTCTCGCTGTCCGCGCTGGCCAGGTACCAGCTCAGGAACAGCGCGACCGGCAGACCCAGCACCAGCAGCAACCGCTTGATCATGCGGTGCAGACCGGGCATGGCCTTGCCGCCCTCGCGGTCACGGCCGCTGCCGACTTGCGGCGGGCGACGCTCGGCGCGGGCGGTCACGCCGCCACCTCCCCGCGGACGGACTGGTGCCAGGCCAGGAAGTGCCGCTCGGCGTAGCGGGCGGCCAGGTTGATGGTCACGCCGAGCAGGCCGGTGACCACGATCAGGGCGTACATGGTGGGGATGGCGTTCGAGGTCTGCGCGACGGCGATGACCGAACCGAGGCCGGGGGCGCCGATCACCAGCTCGGCGGTGACCGCCAGCACCAGCGCCACCGAGGCGGCCAGCCGGATGCCGGTGAAGACGTACGGCAGGGCGGTCGGCCAGAGCACGTGCCGGACCCGGGCAAGGGCGCTGAAGCGGAAGCTGCGGGCGGTCTCGTCGGCGACCGGGTCGACGTCGGCGACGCCGTACAGGACCTGGACCAGCACCTGCCAGAAGGCCGCGTACACCACCAGCAGCAGGGTCGAGCCCAGGTCGGAGCCGTAGAGCAGGACCGCGAGCGGGATCCAGGCGACCGACGGGATGGGGCGCAGGAACTCCACGGTCGAGGCGGTGACGGCCCGCAGCACCGGCACCGCGCCGATCAGGATCCCGGCGGCCACCCCGGCGACCACCGCGATGGCCAGCCCGGCCGCCCACGCGGTGAGGGTGTCGCCGACAGCCACCCAGAACGCGCCGGTGACCGCCTCGTCGCCGAGGGCGGCCAGGATCCGGCTGGTCGGCGGCAGGTAGTCGGCGGACACGATCCCGGCGCGGGGCAGCACCTCGACCAGCAGGAGCAGGCCGGCCAGGCCGGAGAGGCCGAGCAGAGCCCGGCCTCCCGGCAGCGTGCGCGGTGCCCCCGCGCCGAGCGCGGTCACGGAAGGATCTTGGCCAGGTCGGGGGTGGCGCCGCCGAAGATGCCGTCCTGCGCGCCGAGCTTGGCGATCGTCTCGACCGACGGCTTGTTGATCTCGGTGGGCCACTTCGGCAGGGTCAGCTCCGCGCGCACCTTAGGGTCGATCTTGGTGTACGTGCCGAGCACCTCCCGCACCTCGTCGGGGTGCGCGTCGGCGTAGGCCAGCGACTCGTTCACCGCCTCGGTGAACCGCTTGACCAGGTCCGGGTCCTCGCCGATGAGCTTGGCGGAGGCGAAGTAGCCGGCCACGGTGAGGTTCGGCGCCGCGTCGACGAAGTTCCAGGCCACCACCCGGCCACCGGCGGCCTTCACCGCCGACAGCGACGGCTCGACCACCCAGGCGGCGTCCACCTGGCCGGCCTCGACGGCCGCGGGCATGTTCGGGAACGGCATCTCGACGAAGTTGATCCCGGCCGGGTCGCCGCCGGCCTTGCGGACCGACTCCCGCACCGTGGTGTCGCCGATGTTCTTCAGCGTGTTCACCGCGATCTTCTTGCCGGCCAGGTCGGCGGCCTTGGTGATCGGGCTGTCCTTCTTGACGACCACCCCGCCGAAGTCCTTGCCGGCCTCGCCGGTCGAGGCCACGCCGTTGGCGACCACCTTGATCGGCACGTTCTTGGTCTGCGCGATGAGCAACGAGGTGATGTTGCTGAAGCCGAACTGGAACTGGCCGCTGACCACGCCGGGCACGATGGCCGCGCCGCCCTGGCCGCTCTCCATGGTCAGCTCGATCTTGCGGTTGCCGAAGAAGCCCTTCTTCTGGCCCAGGTAGATGGGCGCCACGTCGACGATCGGGATGACACCGACCTTGACCTTGTCGGTGCCGCCGGTGGTGGCGGCATCGTCGTCGGCGGACGACCCGCAGCCGGCCCCGGCTCCGACGAGGGCGAGCACGGTCATCCCCGTGATGAACCGGCGCATTCTGCTGACCTCCAGTAGGTTGTTCTTGTGCGCACTCCGCACGTAAGTTCTCAGGGAGAACGTAGGGTGTGGCCTGGCCCACGTCAACGACCAACATCGATTTGGAGGCCGGGATGCGCACTCAGGTCGGCATCGTGGGGGCCGGTCCGGCCGGGCTGGTGCTCGCCCGGCTCCTGCACCGGGCCGGGATCGACGCGGTGGTCCTCGAACGCCGCTCGCGATCCTATGTGGAAAGCCGGGTCCGCGCGGGGGTGCTCGAGCACGGCACCGCCGAGCTGCTCGACGAGCTGGGCGTGGGGGCCCGGATGCGCCGCGAGGGCATGGTGCACCGCGGCATCGAGCTGCGCTTCGGCGGCGCGGGGCACCGGATCGACCTGGCCGGGCTGACCGGCCGGACGATCACCGTCTACGGCCAGCAGGAGATCGTCAAGGACCTGATCGCCGCCCGGCTCGCCGACGACCTGCCGCTGCACTTCGAGGCCGAGGTCACTGCCGTCGACGGCACCACGCTGGAGTACGAGCAGGACGGCGTCCGCCACCGCCTGGAGTGCGACTTCGTGGCCGGCTGCGACGGCTCGCACGGCGTGGCCCGGCTGGCGCTGCCGGACGGGGCGCTGCGCACGGCCGAGCGGGTGCACCCGTACGCGTGGCTCGGCATCCTGGCCCGCTCCCCCGCCGCGGCCGACGAGCTGGTCTACGCCTACCACGAGCGTGGCTTCGCGCTGCACAGCATGCGTACCCCGGAGATCACCCGGCTGTATCTGCAGGTGCCGCCGGAGACCGACCTGGCCGGCTGGCCCGACGCCCGGATCTGGGACGAACTGCGCACCCGGCTGGACCTGCCGCTGAAGGAGGGCGAGATCCTGGAGCGCGGGGTGACCGCGATGCGCAGCTTCGCGGTCGAGCCGATGCGCCACGACCGGCTCTTCCTGGCCGGCGACGCGGCGCACATCGTGCCGCCGACCGGGGCCAAGGGGATGAACCTGGCGATCTCCGACGTCCGGGTGCTGGCCGAGGCGCTGACAGCGCACTACCGCGAGCGCACCGACACGCTGCTGGACGGCTACTCGCGGACCTGCCTGAAACGGGTCTGGCAGGTGCAGCGCTTCTCCAACTGGATGACCACGATGCTGCACCGGCACGTCGGCGACGACGCCTTCGGCCACCGGGTGCAGCTGGCCGAGCTGGAGTACGTGACCAGCTCCACCGCCGCGGCGACCACGCTGGCCGAGAACTACGTCGGGCTGCCCCGGTGAGCGCCCGGATCGTCCCGCTCGCCGACGCCGTCGCCGAGCTGGTGCACGACGGCGACACGGTCGCGCTGGAGGGCTTCACCCACCTGATCCCGGTCGCCGCGGGCCACGAGATCATCCGGCAGGGCCGGCGCGGGCTGACCCTGGTGCGGATGACCCCGGACATCGTCTACGACCAGCTCATCGGCGCGGGCTGCGCGGCGAAGCTGGTGTTCTCCTGGGCCGGCAACCCGGGCGTCGGCTCGCTGCACCGCTTCCGCGACGCGGTCCAGCACGCCTGGCCGGCGCCGCTGGAGATCGAGGAGCACAGCCACGCGGGGATGGCCAACCGGTACGTGGCCGGCGCGTCCGGGCTGCCGTTCGCCGTCATGCGCGGCTACCTCGGCACCGACCTGCCCGAGCACACCGCCACCATCGCGCCGATCACCTGCCCGTTCACCGGCGAGACGCTGACCGCGGTGCCGGCGCTCAACCCGGACGTGGGCATCGTGCACGCCCAGCGCGCCGACCGGGCCGGCAACGTGCAGTTCTGGGGCATCACCGGGGTGCACAAGGAGGTCGTGCTCGCCTCGGCGCGCTCGCTGGTCACCGTCGAGGAGGTGGTCGACGAGCTGACCCCGGTGGCCGGGGCGGTGGTGCTGCCCGGCTGGGCGGTCACCCGGGTCGCCCTGGTGCCCGGCGGCGCGCATCCCTCGTACGCGATGGGGTACAGCGACCGCGACAACGACTACTACCGGGCCTGGGACACGATCAGCCGGGACCGGGACGCGTTCACCGGATGGCTGGCGGGGGTGACCGGATGAGCTGGACCGCGGACGAGATGATGACCGTCGCGGCGGCCCGGGCGCTGCGCGGCGACACCCGCTGTTTCGTCGGCATCGGGCTGCCCAGCACCGCGGCCAACCTGGCCCGCCGTACCCATGCTCCGGACCTGGTCCTGGTCTACGAGTCCGGCACGATCGGCGCCAAGCCGGACCGGCTGCCGCTGTCCATCGGCGACGGGGTGCTGGCGGCCACCGCCGACGCGGTGGTCAGCGTGCCGGAGATGTTCAACTACTGGCTGCAGCCGGGCCGGATCGGCGTCGGCTTCCTCGGTGCCGCGCAGATCGACCGGTACGGCAACATCAACACCACCGTGATCGGCGACGACTACGCCGACCCCCGGGTCCGGCTGCCCGGCGCGGGCGGGGCCCCGGAGATCGCGGCGTCCTGCGGCGAGGTCATCGTGGTGGTGCGGCAGAGCCCGCGCACGTTCGTCGAACGGGTCGACTTCGTCACCTCGGTCGGCCACGGCAGCGGGCCGGGCGACCGGGCCCGGCTGGGCCTGCGCGGGCGCGGGCCGGTGCTGGTCATCACCGACCTGGGGGTGCTGGAGCCGGACCCGGCGGACCGCGAGCTGACCCTGACCCGGCTGCACCCCGGGGTCACCGCCGAGCAGGCCGTGGCGGCCACCGGCTGGAAACTCCGGGTCGCCGCCACCGTGACGACCACCGAGGCGCCGGACGAGCGGGAACTGACCGCCCTGCGCGCGTTGACCGCAAGTGAGGAGCCCGCATGACCAGCCCGCACCCGCCGCTGCTGTCCCCCGGCTACAAGTCGACGATCTTGCGGGCGCCGCAGCAGACGCCGATCCTGCTCCCGCACACCCTGACCGAGCTGACCGGGCCCGCGCTGGGCGAGGGCCCGGTGGCCGCCGCGGACGCCGACCTGACCCTGGACGGCGCCGGCGAGGCGCTGGGCCAGCGGATCGTGGTGCACGGCCAGGTCCGCGACGCCGACGGACGGCCGGTGCCGGACACCCTGCTGGAGGTGTGGCAGGCCAACGCGGCCGGCCGCTACCGGCACAAGTGGGACCGGCACGACGCCCCGCTGGACCCGCACTTCGCCGGCGTGGGCCGCACGATGACCGACGCGCGGGGCCGCTACCGGTTCGTGACGATCAAGCCGGGCCCGTACCCGTGGGGCAACCACCCGAACGCCTGGCGGCCCGCGCACATCCATTTCTCGCTGTTCGGCCGCGCGTTCACCCAGCGCCTGGTGACCCAGATGTACTTCCCGGACGACCCGCTGTTCGCCTACGACCCGATCTACAACTCGGTGCCGGAGTTCGCCCGGGACCGCCTGGTGGCCGGCTTCGACCTGGCCGCCACGGTCGAGTCGTGGGCGCTGGGCTTCCGCTTCGACATCGTGCTGACCGGTGCGGCCGCCACCCCGATGGAGACGAAGTGACCGCCCCCGGCACGCCGTCGCAGACCGTCGGGCCGTACCTGTCGATCGGGCTCACCTGGGCCGAGGGCCCGCACGTGGTCGCGGCCGACGCGCCCGGGGCGGTATGGATCCGCGGCCGGGTCCGCGACGGCGCGGGCCAGGCGGTGCCCGACGCGCTGGTGGAGACCTGGCAGCCCGACCCGGCCGGGCGGTTCCACACGCCCGGCTTCCGCGGCCTGGGCCGCTGCCCCACCGACGACGACGGCCGGTACGCGATCCGCACGGTCAAGCCCGGCGTGGTCGAGGACCAGGCCCCGCACCTGGCCGTGACGGTGCTCGCCCGCGGGCTGCTGCACCGGGTGGTGACCCGGATCTACTTCGCCGACGAGCCGGCCGCGAATGAGGCGGACCCGGTGCTCGCCGGGGTCCCGGCGGAGCGGCGCGGCACGCTGATCGCGGAGAAGTCCGAGGACGGCTACCTTTTCGACATCACCCTGCAGGGGCCCGATGAGACCGTCTTCTTCACCGTCTGACCGCCACGGCGACGCGGGCCTGTTCGACGGGGTGCTGGCGGCCGGGCAGGTCCGCGCCGCCGTCGACGACCACGCCTGGGTGCGGGCGATGCTGGACGCCGAGGCGGCGCTGGCCCGCGCGGCCGCCCGGACCGGGACCGCCACCGCCGCGGACGCCGAGGCGGTCGCGGCCGCCTGCGCGCGCCTGGACGTGGACCCCGGCGAGCTGGGCGCCGAGGCGGCCGGCACCGGCAACCCGGTGGTCCCGCTGATCCGGCGGCTGCGGGCGGCCCTGCCCGAGCCGGTCGCGCCGCTGGTGCACCGGGGCGCCACCAGCCAGGACATCATGGACACCGCCGCGATGCTGGTCGCCCACCGGGCGCTGGCGCCGCTGCTGGCCGACCTCGCCGCGTCGGTCTCGCTGACGGCCGCGCTGGCCGACCGGCACCGCGGCACGGTGCTGGCCGGGCGCACGCTGCTGCAACAGGCGCTGCCCACCACCTTCGGGCTGGTCGCGGCGGGCTGGCTGACCGGCCTGGACAGCGCCCGGCGCCGGCTGGCGGAGGTCCGCGAGCACCGGCTCGCCGCCCAGCTCGGCGGCGCGGCCGGCACCCTGGCCGCCTACGGCGACCCGCCCCCGGACGCCGCGGCCCCGGACGCCGCGGGACCAGTCGGCGCGGGACCGGCCGGCGCGGATCACGCGGGGCCGGTGCGCGGCGGTGGCGGGCCGGGCGGCGCGGGACCAGCCGGCGCGGATCACGCGGGGCCGGTGCGCGGCGGCGTCGGGACGGGCGGCGCGGGACCAGCCGGCACGGGACCGGACGGCGCGGACCGCGCGGGGCCGGTGCGCGGCGGCGTCGGGCCGGGCGGGGATCCCGGGCTGCTGATGCTGGCCGCCTTCAGCGCCGAGGTCGGGCTGGCCGAGCCCGAGCTGCCCTGGCACACCGAGCGGACCCGGATCGCCGAGCTGGCCGGCGCGCTCGGCGCCGCCGCCGGTGCGGTCGCCAAGGTGGCCCGCGACCTCACCCTGTTCGCCCAGACCGAGGTCGGCGAGCTGGCCGAGGGCGGCGACGCCGGCGGCTCCTCGACGCTGCCGCACAAGCACAACCCGATCGCCGCGGTCAGCGCCGCCGCCGCGGCCGCCCAGGCCCCCGGGCTGGTCGCCACCCTGCTCGCCGCGATGGCGCACGAGCACCAGCGGGCGGCCGGCGCCTGGCATGCCGAGTGGCAGCCGCTGCGCGCGCTGCTCGTGGCCACCGGCTCGGCCGCGTACCAGCTCCGCCGCGCGCTCGACGGGCTGCGAGTCGACGCCGGCCGGATGCGCGCCAACCTCGACCTCACCCACGGTGCGCTGCTCGCCGAGCGGGTCGCCGGGGCGCTGCGCCCGGCGCTGGGCACCGGGGCGCACGCCGCGGTGCGCGCGGCCGTCGCCCGCGGCGCGCTGGGCACCGACCCGGCGATCACCGCCCACCTGGACCCGGCGACGCTGGCCGGCCTGCTCGACCCCGGGAGCTACCTGGGCAGCGCGGACGCGCTGATCGACCGGGCGCTGCGGGCGGCCCGCCGATGAGCGCGGTCGCGGTGCACCACCGGGTGGACGGGCCGGCGGAGGCGCCCGCCCTGCTCATGATCAACTCACTGGGCGCGGACCTGAGCATGTGGGAGCCGCAGCTGCCCGCGCTCACCGGCCGGTTCCGGGTGATCCGGTACGACGCGCGCGGGCACGGCCGTTCCCCCGTACCCCCGGGTCGTTACGCCCTGGCCGATCTCGGGCGCGACGCGCTCGCGTTGCTGGACCGGCTCGGGGTCGGGCGGGCCCACGTCTGCGGGCTGTCGCTGGGCGGGATGACCGCGATGTGGCTCGCCGCGCACGCCCCGGAGCGGGTCGACCGGCTGCTGCTGTTCTGCACGTCCGCGCTGCTCGGGCCGCCGTCCGGCTGGGCCGAGCGGGCCGCCACGGTGCGGGCCGCCGGCACCGGCGCGGTGGCCGGCGCGGTCGTCGACCGCTGGCTCACTCCGGCCTACGCCGCGGCCCACCCGGCCGAGCGGGACCGGCTGCGGGAGATGATCGCGGCCACCCCGGCGCCCGGGTACGCGGGCGCCTGCGCCGCCATCGAGGAGATGGACCTGCGTCCCGACCTGCCCCGGATCGTCGCGCCCACGCTGGTGGTGGCCGGCGCGGACGATCCGGCCACCCCGCCGGAGCACGGCGCCGCCATCGCCGCCGCGGTGCCCGGCGCCCGGCTGGAGGTGGTGCCCGCCGCGGCGCACCTGGCCAGCTGGGAACAGGCCGGCGCCGCCAACCGACTCATCCTGGAGGCCCTCGATGGCTGACGATCTCACCGACGGTATGGCCGTGCGGCGCGAGGTGCTCGGTGACGCGCACGTCGACCGGGCGGTCGCGGCCACCACCGCCTTCACCGCGCCGTTCCAGGAGTTCATCACCCGCTCGGCCTGGGGGCAGGTGTGGACCCGCGACGGGCTGGACCGGCGTACCCGCTCGTGCGTCACGCTGGCCCTGCTGACCGCCCTGCAGTGCCACGACGAGCTGGCCATGCACGTGCGGGCCGCCCGCCGCAACGGGCTGAGCCCCGACGAGATCGGCGAGGTGCTGCTGCACACCGCCGTGTACGCGGGCGTGCCCGCCGCCAACGCCGCGTTCAAGATCGCCGAGGCCGTGCTGGCCGCCGACGACGGGCCGGCGGCGTGACCGGAGCGATGAGCGAACCGGCCCGCGAGCCGCACTTCGTGCAGTCCCTGGAGCGCGGGCTCGCCGTCATCCGGGCGTTCGACGCCCACCACCGGGAGCTGACGCTCAGCGAGGTGGCCCGGATCTGCGACCTGACCCGGGCCGCCGCGCGGCGTTTCCTGCTCACCCTCACCGACCTGGGCTACGTGCGCACCGACGGGCGGCTGTTCTCGCTGACCCCGCGGGTGCTGGAGCTGGGCTACGCGTTCCTGTCCAGCCTGTCGCTGCCGGATGTGGCCGAGCCGCACCTGGAGCAGCTCTCCGCCGAGGTGCACGAGTCGTCGTCGGTGTCGGTGCTGGACGGCGACGACATCGTCTACGTGGCCCGGGTGCCGACCCGGCGGATCATGGCCGTGGCGATCAACGTGGGCACCCGCTTCCCGGCGTACGCGACCTCGATGGGGCGGGTGCTGATCGCGCACCTGCCGGCCGAGCGGGTGGCGGCGTACCTGGCGCGGGTGCGGCTCGACCGGCTCACCGACCGCACCGTCGGCACGGTCGCCGAGCTGCGCGCCGAGCTGGACCGGATCCGCCGGCAGGGCTACGCGATCGTGGACCAGGAGCTGGAGGAGGGGCTGCGCTCGATGGCCGCGCCGGTCCGCGACCGGGCGGGCGCGGTGACCGCCGCCGTGAACGTCTCGGTGCACGCCAGCCGCACCTCGGTGGCCGCGATGCGCGCCGAGCTGCTGGCGCCGCTGCTGGCCACGGCCGAGCGGATCACCGCCGACCTGCGGGTCACCAGACCGGCGCGCTGACCCGCCGCTTCTCCCGGTACATCTCCGCGTCGGCGGTCGCGGCCAGCCGGGCGAAGTCCTCGCCGGCCCGGCCCAGGGCGTACCCGATGCTGGCACCGACCTGGTGCATGCCGCCGGGGCCGCGGATCGGCTCGCGGATCGCCTCGCGCAGCCGCTGCGCGGTCTCCGGCAGCGCCCGGGTCAGGTCCTCGCCGACCAGCACGGCGACGAACTCGTCGCCGCCGGTGCGGGCCAGCACGTCGTCGGGGCGCAGATGGTGCTGGAGCCGCTGGGCGACGATCCGCAGCACCTCGTCGCCGGCCTCGTGCCCGGCCTCGTCGTTGACCTTCTTGAAGCCGTCCAGGTCGACCACCAGCACCCCGACCTGCGGGGCGCCCTGCTCGGGCAGCGCCTCCACCCGGGAGCGGAGCAGCGCCCGGTTGGCCAGGCCGGTGAGGCTGTCGTGGGTGGCCGCATACTCCGCGTCGGCCTGGCTGCGCTCCAGCTGCGAGTGCAGCCGGGCGTGCTGGATGGCGATGGCCGCGTGCTCGGCGAAGAACGACAGGATCTCCTGCTGGTGGGCGTCCGGGCGGCGGCCGTCGTCGGGCAGGTCGACGCTGAGCACCCCCAGCCACTCCCCCGACGGGGCCATCAGCGGCGCGAACAGGCTGTCTAGCGGGTGCCACAGCGCCGGGTCGTCGGTGGCCTCGATGTCGGGCACCCAGAAGTAGAGCGACTCCGGCACGCCGGTGTTGTGGTCGACGAAGTACAGCGGGCCCCAGCGCTCGGCCGCGTTGAGCAGCTCCCGCCAGTTCTCCGCGGAGCCGCGGGTGCCGAGCAGCTCCCGGCGCAGGTCGTCGCTGCCGGCCACGGCCACCGTGCTGTAGTCGCCGTTGTCCTCGGCGAGGTTGACCGCGGCCAGGCCGAAGCCGGCGGCCTCGACCACCCCGGTCGCCACGGCGTCGAGGGTCTGGGTGAGGTCCAGGCTCGCGTGCACCCTCTTGGTGACCGCGTGCAGGGCGCGCAGCGCCTGCAGGTGCGGATCGGAGGCTGTCACCCACGCTCCCTTCGCCACCTCGTGATCAACCGACCGTAGTGCATCCGGCTACGGTTCGTGGACCCGGTTCATCGGCTCCGCCCGGGCCGAGCTGAGCAGTTCGGCCGCGGCCACGGTGTCCGCGAGCGTGTCGTGCACGATCAGGCCGGGGCGAGCCAGGGCGAGCTGCACCCGGACGTCGAGCCGGCGCGGGTAGGCCGGGTCGGCGCCCACCGCCAGCGGGACCCCGCGGGTGACGTGCACGCCCAGCTCGTACAGGGTGATCGGCTGGACGCTGCCGCCGGGGGCGAACCAGAACAGCACCACGTCGGCGCGGTGCAGGTGGGTGTGCTCCCAGGTGATCTGCTCGGTCGCGACGGCCGGGTCGGCGAGGTCGAAGGCCGACCGGCGCGGATCGAGCACGGTCAGCCCGGGCGCGTCCCGCAGCAGCGCCACGGCCTCGGCCTGCCAGTCGGCACAGCCGGAGATGCCGCCGGCCAGGAACAGCACCGGACCGGGACCCGTATACGGCTGCGGCGCCTGCACATATCGCACGGTCACCACGGTATCCGTCACACAACCGTCATGCGGCCGGTGGCGGATCGCCATGTCCGTCCCCGACCATGGGCCCGGATGACGCGGTCGCGTGGCCGCGCCGCTCCTGTGCCCCCGGGACCGGCGGCGCCCGCGACCGCGGCATCCCCTGCCGGCCCGGTGAGGTCAGGCGGCGGGCTCGGCGCGCAGCCACTCCAGCGCCGCCTGGCAGTCGTCGAAGACCGGGAAGAGCCCGTCCACGTGCATGGTGTGCAGCACGGTGAGGACGAACCGCGACGGCCCGGCGAAGATCACCATCCCGTCCCGGCGGCGGGCCCGCCGGTGCGCGCGGACCAGCAACCCCAGCCCCACGTCGTCCAGCGTCGGCGCGGCCGACAGGTCCACGATCACGTACGGATGCCGATCGACCGCCTCGCTGAGCGTCTCCCGCAGGGTCGGCGCCACCGCGGCGTCCAGATCCGCCCGGACGTGCACGACCGCGGCGTCCGGCCGCTCGACGAGTACCACCTCAGGTGCGGTCATCGGGCCTCCTCGACCTCCAGCACGTGATCCACGCGGGCCAGGCCCAGCATCCGGCGCACCCGCGCCACCGGGGCGCGCAACGTCAGCCGGGCATCGGCGCGGATCAACTCCCGGTGCAGCTGCAGCAGCATCACGATGGCAGCCGCGTCTATCCGTGGGCTGTGCCGCAGGTCCAGGATCAGCCGCGCCGGACGCCCGGCCACGGCGTCGCCGAACCGGGCCCGCCACCGGTCGACCGTCGCGCCGGCCAACGCCTCGGTGACGACCACGGTCGTCTCCCGCACCGCGTGCTCGCTCACGTCTGTCAGGTTCGCCCCGGCGTGTGGCGGCGGCTCCGCGGCTGTATGACGGTTCCGTGACAGTCCGGCCGGCCGCGCACTCCGGCTTTCCGCGGCCGCGGCCGAGCGGGGATGATGCTGGCATGTCAGCGGTACTGGTGATCGAGGACGACGACCGGATCCGGCTGTCGCTGGTGCTCGCGCTCGAGGACGAGGGCTACGACGCCACCGGCGCGCCGACGGCCGAGGAGGGCATCGCCGCGCAGCGCCGCCGGCCCGCCGACACCGTGCTGGTCGACCTGATGCTGCCCGGCATCGACGGCTTCGAGTGCATCCGGACCCTGCGCCGCGGCGACGACGTGCCGATCGTGGTGATCAGCGCCCGCGACGACACCCACGACATCGTCGCCGCGCTGGAGGCCGGCGCCGACGACTACCTGGTGAAACCGGTCGCCGTGAAGGAGCTGACGGCGCGGCTGCGGGCGCTGCGCCGGCGGGCCCGGTCCGGCGCCGGCGACGAGGTGCCGGTGCTGCGCTTCGGCGACCTGGAGATCTCCCCCGAGGCCGGCGAGGTGCGGCTGGCCGGCGCCCCGGTGCCGGTCACCCGCACCGAGTTCCAGCTGCTCTGCGAGCTGGCCGAGCATCCCGGCCGGGTGCTGTCCCGCCAGCAGCTGCTGCAGCGGGTGTGGGGCTACGACGGCGGCGACGAGCGGCTGGTGGACGTGCACGTCGGCCGGCTGCGGCAGAAGATCGAGGACGGCGCGGGCGGCCCGCGGCACCTGGTGACCGTCCGCGGCCTGGGTTACAAGCTGCAGCGATGAGGCGCGCCGGGCTGCGGGTACGCGTCGTCGCCGGGTTCGCCGCCGGGGCGCTGGCGCTGTCGGCGACGATGGCGCTGGCCTCGTACCAGGTGGCCCGGCAGTCGCTGGTCAACGAGCGGGAGCGCACCGCCGTCCGGGCCGCGTACGACGACGCGGCGGTGGTCCGCACCGGCCTGGGCGCCACCAGCCGCCCGGACGTCGCCGCCGTCCTGCGCGTGCTGGACGCCGGGGAGAACCGGCGGGTGCTGCTGCAGCGCCAGGGCGAGTGGTACGCGCTCAAGGCCGACCGCGGCAGCACCGGCGCGATCCCGGTGGCCCTGCAACGCCAGGCCGCCGCGGGCGCGGTCGCGGTGCAGCGGGTCCGCACGGACGGGCACGTCAGCATCGTGGTGGCGGTGCCGCTGGCCCCCGGCGACATCTTCTACGAGATCGACTCGCTGCGCGAGCTCGAGCACACGCTGCGCGTGCTGACCGTCGTGCTCACCCTGGTCGCCGTCTGCACGGCGGCGCTCGGCGCGCTGCTCGGCTGGTACGCGAGCCGCTACGTGCTGCGCCCGCTCAAACGGGTCGCCGACGCCGCCCAGGAGATCGCCGGCGGCGCTTCGAGATACCGGCTCGACCCGGCCGCCGAGCCGGACCTGACCCGGTTGACCACGTCGTTCAACCACATGGTCGACGAGCTGTCCGCCCGGCTGGAACGCGACCGCCGGTTCGCCGCCGACGTGAGCCACGAGCTCCGCTCCCCGCTGCAGACCCTGGCCGCGGCGGCGAGCGTGCTGGAACGCCGCCGCGAGCACCTGGACCACCGCACGGCGACCGCGGCCGGCCTGGTCACCGCGGAGATCGCGCACTTCCAGCAGCTGGTCAACGACCTGCTGGAGCTGTCCCGCGGCGACCGCCCGGCCACCCGCACCAGCACGGACGTGGCGGACCTGGCCCGGCAGATGTGCCGCGAGCGCCAGGTGCCGGCGACCATCGTGGCGGCCGACGGCGAGTCGCGGTGGTGCGTGGACCGGCGCCGGGTCGGCCAGCTGCTCGGCAACCTGCTGGACAACGCCCGCGCGTACGGCGGCGGTGCGGTCGCGGTCCGGCTGCGCCTGCACGGCGACGTGGGCCGGATCGACGTCGACGACGAGGGCCCCGGGGTGAGCCCGGAGGACAAGCCGGTGATCTTCGACCGCTTCGTCCGCGGCCGCTCGGCGGGCGCCCGGGCGGACGCGGGCGGCGCGGGCCTGGGCCTGGCCCTGGTCGCCCAGCACGCGGCGGCGCACGGCGGCACGGCGGCGGTGCTGGACCGGCCGGGCGGCGGCGCCCGCTTCCGGGTCGACCTACCGGGATGCCGGCCATGAGCCGTGCGGTGCCGGTCCGGTGCCGGGTGGTGACCGGGCTGCTGGTGCTGGTCGCGCTGGTCGCGCTGGCCGCGGCCGGGTGCGGGGTGCCGGTGGACGCCGAGCCGCGCCGGCTCGGCGAGCCCGGGCGGGTGGACGCCTCCGGCGGGCCCGCGCCGAACGCGGCCGGCTCGACGGTGCTGCGGCTCTACCTGGTGCGCGACGGCCGGCTGGTGCGGGTGCCCCGCCGGGTGCCGGCCCCGCTGACCGCCGCCCAGCAGCTCGACAACCTGCTCGCCGGCCCGACCGCCGAGGAGAGCGAGGACGGGCTCGGCAGCGCGCTGTCCACCATGACGGTGACCAGCGTGAGCGTGGCCGACCGGCGGGCCACCATCACCCTGGGCGACCGCGCCGGGCAGGAGTTCCGCAGCGACGAGGTGCTCGCCTTCGGGCAGATCGTCTGCACGCTGACCAGCCTGCCGGACGTGGGCACGGTCTCGTTCGTGGCCGACGGCGCGCCGCTGTGGGTGCCCCGGGCGGACGGCTCGCTGGCCGACACCCCGCTGACCATCGCCGACTACAGCGGACTGCTGGACTGACGAGCCCGCATGTCCGGGCCCGCCGCGGCCCGGCCCCGCTGCCGCCGGACGCGCAGATCGACGTGGTGCTGCGGGCCGCCGTGACGTTCGACGACGCCCGACGGAACCGCTATCGGGTGCCCAGCAGGCGGCCCATCCGGCGGGCGGCCTCCAGCAGCCGGTCCGGCGGCAGGGCCGCGTAGCCGAGCACCAGGCCCGGCGGCCCGGGGAGCTGCCGGTGCCAGGACAGCGGATGGGCGCGCACCCCGGCCTCCTCGAGCCGGGCGGCCAGCTCGAGGTCGCCGGCCGGGCCGGGCAGGGTGATCAGCAGGTGCAGCCCGGCGGCGACGCCCTCGACCCGGGCCTGCGGCAGGTGGTCGCGCAGGCCCCTCAGCAACGCGTCGCGGCGGCGGCGCTGGCGGAGCCGGACCGTGCGCAGGTGGCGTTCGTAGTCGCCGCCGGCCAGCAGCCGGGCGAAGATCAGCTGGGGCAGCGCCGGGTTGCCGAGGTCGCTGGCGTGCTTGGCGGTGACCAGGTCGGCGTGCAGCGCGCGGGGCGCGATCAGCCAGCCCAGCCGCATGCCCGGGGCCAGCGACTTGGAGACGCTGCCGGCGTAGGCCACCCGGTCGGGGGCGGAGGCCTGCACGGCGGCGACCGGGGCGCGGTCGTAGCGGTGCTCGGCGTCGTAGTCGTCCTCGATGATCAGGCCGGGCCGGGCCAGCAGCGCCCGGCGGCGGGCCGGGCTGAGCACCACCCCGGTCGGGAACTGGTGGGCCGGGGTGAGCAGCACCGTCTCCAGCCCGGTGGCGGCCAGCCGGTCCACCCGCAGACCCTCGTCGTCGACCGGCACCGGCACCGTCCGCAGCCCCCAGTGCGCCAGCTCGTCCCGGGTCCCCCGCGAGCCCGGATCCTCCACCGCGACCCGGCTGACGCCCCGCGCCCGCAGCGTCTGGGACAGCAGCGCGAGGGCCTGCGCGACCCCGTTGACCACGATCAGGTCGTCCGGGCCGGCCTGCACGCCGCGGGTGCGCGCCAGCCAGCCGGCCAGCTCGGCGCGCAGCAGGGGGCTGCCGCGCGGGTCGCCGTACCCCAGATCGGTGCTGGTCGCGGCCGCGAGCACCGCGCGCTCGGCGCGCAACCAGGCCGTGCGGGGAAAGGCCGACAGATCCGGTACGCCCGGAGAAAGGTCAAGATCGATGCCGGGCGCCGGCGGCAGCGGCAGCCGCAGTCCCGACGCGGCCCGCGGGCGCCCCTGCGGCAGCGGCGCGGTGCCGAGCCCGGTCACCACCGTGCCCGCCCCGGTACGCCCGCTGAGCAGCCCCTCGTCGGTCAGCCGCTGGTACGCCTCGACGACCACGCCCCGGGACAGCCCGAGATCGCCGGCGAGCACCCGGGTCGCGGGCAGCCGGGCCCCGGCCGCCAGCCGGCCGTCCGCGATGGCCGTGCGCAGCACGTCGACCAGCCACGCGGTCACGCCGTGGGCGGGCGCCGCGCCGGGATGCAGCTCCAGGAAGTCGATTTGGTCCACTCCTCCGGCCCGCGATTGGTCCTTTTGACAGGACCATACCCGGGTCGAGCATGGTCTGCGTGT
This sequence comes from Actinoplanes sp. NPDC049599, assembly GCF_044465625.1. NCBI lineage: Bacteria > Bacillati > Actinomycetota > Actinomycetes > Micromonosporales > Micromonosporaceae > Actinoplanes > Actinoplanes sp. NPDC049599. The sequence goes on along the minus strand of NZ_JBITLX010000012.1, from coordinate 138,070 downwards.
CCCGATTCCTGCCCCTCGCCGCCGGGTCCGCGGCCATGACCTGCGTCGGCGGCAGCGTCGCCGTCTCCGCCGAGATCGCCGACGCCCCGCTGTTCACCATCCAGTCACTGCGGTACGCCCTGGCCTGCCTGCTGCTGCTCGGCTTCGCCCGGCTCACCCGGGCCGGCCTGGTCCGCCCCCGGGGCGCCGAGTGGCTCTGGCTGACCGGCATCGCCGGCACCGGGCTGGTGATCTTCAACCTGGCGCTGGTGCAGGGCGCCCGGCACGCCGAACCGGCGGTGCTGGGCGTCGCGGTCGCCTGCGTGCCGCCGCTGCTGGCGGCGCTCGGCCCGCTGCTGGAGGGCCGCGGCCCGGCCCCGTCGGTGCTGGCCGGAGCGGTCGTGGTGACGATCGGGGCGGGCCTGGTGCAGGGCCTGGGCCGCACCGACGGCACGGGCCTGGCCTGGGCGGTGGTGGCCTTCGCCTGCGAGGCGGCGTTCACCCTGCTCGCGGTGCCGGTGCTGGGCCGGCACGGACCGGTCGGGGTGTCCGTGCACACGACCTGGCTGGCGGCGGCGCTGCTGGCGGCGCTGGGCCTGGCCCACGAGGGCCCGGCAGCGGCCCTCCGGCTGACCGGCGCCGACCTGCTCGCCGGGGCGTACCTGGCGGTGGCGGTGACGGCGGTGGCGTTCGTGCTCTGGTACCTGTGCGTGTCCCGGGTCGGCGCCGGGCGCGCCGGGCTGCTCACGGGGATCGCCCCGATCGCAGCGGCCCTGGCGGGCATGGCCCTGGGCGGGCCGGCGCCCCGGCCGCTGGTGTGGGCGGGGATCGCGGTGGTGGGCCTGGGCCTGGCGATCGGCCTAAGCACCACCGGCCCACAGCCCGGCGCGGTCGGCCCACCGGCCGCAGTCGGCCCACCGGCCGGCGCCTCGCACGCCCACCCGGCCCGCGCCCCCGGCGACCTGCAGGCGCTCGCTGCTCCTGGCACGGCCGCGCCGCACGCTCTCGCCCGGGCTCTGCCCGCGGGTGCCGGCCACCCGGCCGGCGGGGTGGCCGCGCCGAGCGGGGAGGTCGCCTGATGTTCCGGCACCACGACACGGTCTGGCGGGACTTCCCGGCCCTCGCCGCCGGCGCCCTGCTCGTCCCCGCCCCGCCCGGCCCGGATCACGTCGACGACCTGATCGCGCGGCACGTCGACGTCGCCCGCAAGCGGCTCGCCGCCGGGCCCGAGGGTCAGCTCCCCGAGATCCAGGCGTGGCGGCGGGCCTTCACCGCGATGGGCGTCAAGCCGACCCAGTACCGCTGCGCCTCCGAGTCCCTGTTGCGCCGGCTGCGCCGCGACGGCGAGCTGCCGCGGGTGCATCCGCTGGTCGACGTCTGCAACGCGATCTCCGCCGCCTTCGCCATCCCGGTCGCCGCGCTCGACCTCGGCCGGGTCGCGGGTGATCTCGAGGTGCGGCCCGCCACCGGCGACGAGGTCTATCTGACCTTCGGCGGCGAGCGGGAGCATCCGCGGCCCGGCGAGATCGTCTTCGCCGACGCGGCCGGCAACGCCCACGCCCGGCGGTGGACCAACCGGCAGAGCGGGCTCTCCGCGGTCACCGCCGGGACCACGGTCGCGCTGGTCGTCACCGAAGCGCTGCACGGCACGGCGGCCGCCGATGTCGCCCGGATCACCGGCGCGCTGGCCGAGGCGCTGGGTGCGACTCGCGCAGCGGTGCTCACCCGGGCGGTGCCCCGGTTCGCGACACAGTGAGCAGCTGGCCGGGTGACCGGTGTCCGACCAGGTGCGCGGAGCGTCCGGTCAGCGGAACGCGGCCCGAGCCGACTGATCGGCGACCGTCCTCAGCTGCGCGTCGGTGAGGCCGGTGGCGTAGCGGGCCAGCGCGTGCTCCTGGGAGAGCGTGACGTCGCTGACCCGGGGGTTGTCGGTGTTCAGCGTGACCGCCACCCCGGCGGCCAGCAGGGTGTGGATCTGATGGTCGCGGTAGCCCGGCGCCGCCCCGGTCTGGGTGTTGCTGGTCAGCGCCACCTCCAATGTCACCCCGGCCCGGGCGAGCTGCTCCAGCAGGCGGGGGTCCTCCGCGGCCCGGACGCCGTGGCCGATCCGCTGCGCGCCCAGGTGCTCGACCGCCACCCGGACGCTCTCCGGCCCGGCCGCCTCCCCGGCGTGCACCGTGACGGGCAGCCCGGCGTCGCGGACCCGGGCGAACGCGGGCGCGAACAGCGGGGCGGCGTACCCGGCCTCGTTGCCGGCCAGGTCGATGCCGCACCACACGTCGCGCCGGGTCAGGAAGGTGCTGACCTGCTCGTCCGCGCGTTCCGGGCCGAGGTCGCGCAGGATCGTCGCGATCAGGCCGACCGGCAGGCCGGTGCCGCGGCTGCCGGCCGCGACCCCGTCGGCGACCGCGTCGATCACCGCGGCCGGCGCGAGCCCGGTCTGCTGCCGGATGAAGTACGGGCTGAAGCGCACCTCCACGTAGTCGAGCCCGTCGTCGAAGGCGTCCTCGACCGCCTCCCGCCCGGCCCGCCGCCAGTCGTCCAGGGTGCGGAACACCCCGATCTGGTCATCGACCTTCGCCAGGTACGGCAGCAGCCCACCCAGCACCCCGCCGGCGACCAGCAGCTCCCGGGGCCGGTCCGCGCGCGCCAGCGGATGCCCGTCGCGGCGGGCCACGTCCAGGAAGGTGCTGGAGCGGATCGAGCCCTCCAGGTGCCGGTGCAGGTCGATCAGCGGATACGTGGCCACAGTCGTGCGCTCCTCCGGCGAGCTCGGGTGCGAAACGGTTGTTTCCCCCGTGTCGCCTCTCACGGATGGATCTTGTCAGCCGGTCCGCGGCGCGCGCCGATGGGGCAGGGGTGGCCGGCACGCCCGGCCGTCACCCCACCCCGACGACCGGAATTGGATCATGCACTCCATCGCACTGCTCGGCTGGCTCGGCGCCGCTCTGTCCATCGCTCTCCCCTGGCCGCAGGTCTGGCGCTCGGTCGTTCGCGGCCGCACGACCGGGCTGTCCGCCACCGCGTGCTGGCAGGGTGCGGCGATGCCGGTGGGCTGGATCACCTACGGCCTGCTGACCGGGGAGACCGTGCAGGTGGTGACGAACACCGTGACGGGCCTGGCAGGCCTGGCGGTGCTGGTGATGGTGCTGATGAAGCAGGGCGAACTACGCACCCGCCGCAGCCTGACGGTCAGCGCGGCCGGCGCCGCGGCGGTCCTGACGGCAGCCGCGATCAGCGCGGCCACCGGCCAGCTGACCAGTGTCGGCAGCACCCGCGCGGCCGGCTGCCTCGGCGCGGTGCTGGCGTGCACCGCGATCCTGGGCGCGATCCCCCAGCCCCTGTCGCTGCTGCGCGACCGCGGCCAGGACCTGGCCGGCCTGTCCCCGCTGCGCTGGTGGCTGGCGGCGGCGGCATGCAGCTCGTGGTGCGGCTACGGGCTGGCGACCGGGCAGCCGGCGGTGTGGTCGTCGGCGCTGGTGGGCCTGGGCAGCGCCATCATCGTGTGCTGGGTCCTGCTCACCGACCGCCGCACGAGGACCGCCACGGCCGGCATCGCTCCCGCCCTGACCGCCACCGCCCCCGCAGCCACGCCGGCTGGCGCCGCCCACATCCCGGCCCGGGTCGTCCGCCCGGCGATCGCCAGGGTGGCGGTCCCGGCCGCGGCCCGCGCCACGCACCCGGCGTCGGCCCGGCAGGTCTACGGCACCGCGGGAGTCGCCCGCCCGACGTCAGCCCGCCTGGCGTCAGCCCGCCTGGCGTCAGCCCGCCCGGCGTCAGCCCGCCTGGCGTCAGCCCGGCCCGCTCGGGGCGTGGCCCGCGTCCCCCGCTCGGCCGACCGCGCCACGTTGGTCATGACAAGGGAGTTCGCCCCCGCCTGACCACCTGACCGCCTGCCGCCGGTCAGGCGGGAGATGGCGCGAGGGCCGAAGCATGCCCGCCGCAGTCGCGGCGGGCCCGGGCCACGCCGGCCGCGCAGACCTGCTCCCAGAGGTCGGCCGGCAGCCGCGCCGCGGACAGCGGGTGCAGGACCCGGCCGAGGTGCCCGCCGACCACCGAGGGGCAGGCCGGCGGGGAACGGGGTCGGCGAGTCCGGGCACAGCCGGCGCGGCCAGCACGGCGTCGCGGCCAGCACGGCGTCGCGGCCAGCACGGCGTCGCGGCCAGCACGGCGTCGCGGCCAGCACGGCGTCGCGGCCAGCACGGCGGCGCGGCCAGCACGGCGGCGCGGCCAGCACGGCGGCGCGGCCAGCACGGCGGCGCGGCCAGCACGGCCGGCGCCGTCGACCCGCGCCGACCGGTAGCCGCCGCCGAGGTCCGCGTCCGCCCCGGCGGCCACCGCGCCGCCCGCCTCGACCAGGGCCCGGAGCTGCCGCAGGCGTCCAGCGAAATACGTTCCGCAACCGGCCGACCGCTCATGCCCGGACCCCGGCCGCCGATCAGGCTTGCCGAGAAGGTTGACGAGACAGGAGTTCGATCATGCGCGGTTGGCTGCCGACCGGCGGCGGCTTGCGCGACGAGGACTGGTCTCGTCGCCACCGGCTGCTGACGCTGCTGCTCGGGTCGACCGTGCCCGGCCTGACCTTGTTCGGCGCGGCGCGCGACGGGCTCGACTCGGACTGGCTGTTCACCGTGCTGCTGATCCTGCCCTGCATCGTGGGCGCGGTGACGCTGCCGGCGCGCCGGCTGCCGTCGATCGCCGTCGCGCTGGGCTTCACCGTCGCCTGCGCGGGGTTCGTCGCCATGTCCGACGGCCTGACCGAGTCGCACTTCAGCTTCTTCATCGCCGTCGCCGCGCTGGCGCTCTACCGCGACTGGGCGCCGTTCGGGGCGTTCCTGATCGGCACCACGCTGCACCACGCGGTCTTCGGCACGATCGTCAGCGACCACACGTACGACCACCAGAGCGCCCAGGTGCACCCGTGGATCTGGGCGCTGCTGCACGGGCTCGGTGTGCTGCTGGCCGCGGCGTTCCAGGTGGTCGCCTGGGGGCTGACCGAGGCCGAGGAGCGGCGGGCCGAGGACAACCTGGCGGAGAGCCGGGCGCAGCTGACCGTCGCCTTCGACGAGACTCCGGTGCCGATGGCGATGCTGGCCCCGGACGGGCGGCTGTTGCGCACCAACTCGGCGTACCGGTCCTGGCTCGGGCTGCCGGCCGAGCTGCCCGCCGGTTTCTCCGTGGCCGACCTGCCGCTGAGCCCGCTGGACCCGGCCGACGACGGCATCTTCGACAAGCTCACCCGCGCCACCGAGCCGATCACGGTCACCGCGGCCTACCGCCGGCACGACGACGGCTCCGTGATGTACATCGAGATCCACAGCAACGGCCTGCGCGACCGCAACGGCAAGCTGCGGCTGGTCTTCGTGCACTGCCTGGACGTCACCCGGCAGCAGGAGCACGAGGCCGCGCTGCGCCGCCAGGTGCGCCAGGACTCGCTGACCGGGCTGCTGTCCCGGGCGGCGTTCGAGGTCGACCTGACCGCGCTGCTCAGCGCCGGGGCCGGCCCGGTGTCGGTGCTGTACCTGGACGTCGACCGGTTCAAGACGATCAACGACGGGTCCGGGCACGCCGCCGGCGACGAGCTGCTGCGCGGGCTGGCCGCCCGGGTGGCGCGGACCGTGCCGGCCGGCTCCCTGGTCGCCCGGCTCGGCGGCGACGAGTTCGTGGTGGCGCTGCCCGGCCCGCTCGAGACCGGCCTGGACGTGGGCCGGTCGGTGCTGGCCGCGCTCGCCGAGCCGCTCCCGGTGGCCGGCGCCCAGCTGCAGATCGCGGTGAGCATCGGCCTGGCCGTCGCACACGGGCCGCGCCAGGCCGAGCAGACCGTGCTGGCCGCCGACACTGCCATGTACGAGGCCAAGCGCGCCGGCGGCAACCGCCTGGAGATCTTCAACGAGCGGATGCGCATCGCGGTGCAGCAGCGGATCACCGCCGAGTCCCGGCTGCGGCAGGCCCTGGACGGCACCCGCGAGGCGACCCTGCCGGTGTGGTTCCAGCCCATCGTGTCGCCCGCGACCGGGCGGATCGTCGGCGCCGAGGCGCTGGTCCGGATGTGGACCACCGAGGGTGAGCTGCTGGCGCCCGGCCACTTCATCAGCACCGCCGAGGAGACCGGCCTGGTCATCCCGCTCGGCGAGCACGTACTGGCCCAGGCCCTGCGCCACCTGTACCACTGGCGCCACGAGCTGGGGTACGTGTCGGTCAACGTCAGCCCCCGGCAGCTCGCTGAGCCCGGCTTCGTGCCGATGCTGGCCGGGCTGCTGGCGGCCGCCGGCCTGGACGACCCGTCCCGGCTGGTCCTGGAGATCACCGAGACGGCCCTGCTGGCCAACTCCGTGGACCTGCAGGACCGGCTGCACGCCCTCAAGGCCCTCGGCGTCCGGATCGCCCTGGACGACTTCGGCACCGGGTACAGCTCGCTGACCTGGCTGCAGTCGGTGCCGGCCGACATCGTCAAGCTGGACCGCTCGTTCGTCGCCGGGCTGGCGCACGACACCCGCAAGTCCTCGATCATCTCGGCCGTGTTGTGGCTGGCCCGCTCGCTGGGCATGTCGGTGGTCGCCGAGGGCGTGGAGGACGTCGAGGACTGGGACGCCCTGCGGGTCGCCGACTGCCCGGCGATCCAGGGCTACTACTTCAGCCGTCCGGTCACGCCGGGCGACATGCAGGCCATGCTCACGCGCTCCGGCGCGGTCGCCCTGGCAGCGGTGTAGCCCGCCGCGTCCTGGGCGGGATGCCGGTACGGCATGATCGACACATGCTGCCCGTGGAGTTCGGACTGGACACGTTCGGCGACGTCACCGTCGGGCCGGACGGCGAGACACTGCCGTACGCGCAGGTCATCCGCAACGTCGTCGAGCAGGCCGTGCTCGCCGACGAGGCCGGGGTGGACGCGTTCGGGCTCGGCGAGCACCACCGCGACGACTTCGCGGTCTCGGCGCCGGAGATCGTGCTGGCCGCGATCGCCAGCCGCACCCGGCGGATCCGGCTCGGCACCGCGGTGACCGTGCTCAGCTCCGACGACCCGGTCCGGGTCTACGAGCGGTTCGCCACCCTGGACGCGGTGTCGAACGGGCGGGCCGAGATCACCCTGGGCCGCGGCTCGTTCACCGAGTCGTTCCCGCTGTTCGGCTACGACCTGGACGACTACGACCGGCTCTTCGCCGAGAAGGCCGACCTGATGGCGGAGCTGCTCCGCGAGGACGCGGTGACCTGGCACGGCACCGTACGGCCGCCGCTGACCGGCCAGCAGGTCTACCCGAAGACCGCATCCGGGCGGATCACCACCTGGGTCGGCGTCGGCGGCAGCCCGGAGTCGGTGGTCCGCGCGGCCCGGTACGGCTTCCCGCTGGTGCTGGCGATCATCGGCGGCGACCCGGCCCGCTTCGCCCCGTACGTGGAGCTGTACCACCGCGCGCTGGACCAGTACGACCGGGAGCCGCTGCCGATCGCGGTGCACGCGCCCGGTTTTGTCGCCGCGACCGACGCCGAGGCGGTCGAGACGCTGTGGCCGCACGCCCGGGCGTCGATCACCCGGATCGGCGCGGAGCGTGGCTGGCCGCCGCTGACCCGGGAACGCTTCGAGGCGGACATCGCCGAGGGGGCCTGGCACGTCGGCTCGCCGGAGACGGTGGCGCAGAAGATCGCGCGCACGGTGAACGTACTGGACGTGCAGCGCTTCGACCTGAAGTACTCGGCGGGCACGCTGCCGCACGAGGCGATGATGACCGCGATCCACCTCTACGGCACCGAGGTCATCCCCCGGGTCCGCGAGCTGCTGGACAACCAGGACTGACCGCGGGGCCTCAGGGCTTGCGGGCCAGGGCGGCGACCACCGCCATGTCGCCCGGGTCGTCGTCGCCCCGCGGGCCGGCCGGCCACTGGTGCACCCAGACCAGGCCGGGCGGCACCAGTTCGGTGTCGCCGAAGAAGCGCAGGATCTCCGCGCGGCTGCGGCCGGTCGCGGTCGACACGTCCGTCCGCCGGTAGAGGTCGGCGACGCCGTCGCCGGCCGCGTCGGCCGGGGTCTCCGAGACGCCGTGCGAGATCGCCACGTAGGAACCCGCCGGCAGGCCGGCGAGCAGCCGTTCCACCGCCGGGTACGCGTCGTCGTCCGGCACGAAGTGCAGCATCGCCACCAGCAGCAGCCCGACCGGCTGGTCCGGGTCGAGCAGCCGGCGCACGCCCGCGTGGCCGAGGATCGCCTCGGGGAACCGCATGTCGGCCTGCACCGCGGTGGCGAACGGGTTGTCCCGCAGGATCTCGCCGGCGTGCGCGACCGCCACCGGGTCGATGTCGACGTAGACCACCCGGGCCTCCGGGACCCGGCGCTGGGCGATCTCGTGCACGTTGCCGACCGTCGGGATGCCGCTGCCGATGTCGAGGAACTGCCGCACGCCCGCGTCGAGCATGAACCGCACCGCCCGGTGCAGGAACGCGCGGTTGGCCCGGGCCATCTCGCCGGCGGCGGGGATCATCGACAGCAGCCGCTTGGCCGCCTCGCGGTCGGCCTCGAAGTTGTGGCTGCCGCCGAGCAGCGCGTCGTAGATCCGGGCGCTGCTGGGCCGGCTGGAAAAGTCCGCGTCCGCGTTCCCCATGCCGAGGAAGCTTACTCCACTGTGGTCGGTCACGAGGCGGCCCGCCGGTCGCCCACCGCGACGAGCTTGCCGGCCCCGCGCAGCAGCGCGGACACCTGGTGCGGGGTGCCGGGCGGACCGAACCGCAGCCCCTCGGCCCCGTCCACGCCGGTGCCGGTCATCCGGGCCCGGGCGTCGTCGTCGTCGACGCCGTGCACGGTCAGGGTCAGGCCCAGCGCGTGCGCGACGCGGGCCATCCCGGCGAGCAGCTCGCGGTCGGTGTCGACGCCGGCGGCCGGGGACTGCACCAGGGCCGCCGGGCTGCGCAGCCCGTGCACCGGCAGCTCCCGCAGATAGGTCAGGCTGCCGGTGCCGGCGCCGGAGCCGAAGTCGTCCAGCTCGAGCCGCACGCCGAGCGCCGCCAGCGCGTTCAGCACGGTGAGGCTGTGCTGCCCGGCCGGCACCGCGTCCAGCCCGGACAGGTGCAGGTGCAGGCGTTCCGGCGGCAGGCCGCTGCCGGTGAGCGCCTCCCGGACCAGCTCGACGATGTCCGGGTAGCCGATCTGGTACACCGGCAGGTCCAGGCCGATGAACGGGCCCGTGCGGCCGCCGTCCCAGCTCATCGCCTGGCGGCAGGCCTGCTGGAGCAGGCTGCCGGCGAGCCGGGTGGTGGTGTCCCGGTCGCCGGTGAGCTGGCCGATCCGGTTCAGGTCGAGGATGCCCAGGTGCGGGTGCCGCCAGGCCATCCGGGTGTGCAGCCCCGCGACGCGCCCGGTGCCCAGCAGCACGATCGGCTGGTACGAGGGCGGCCCGGTCACCAGCCCGGAGACGCTGGTGGCGGCGCCCGGCCCCGCGGGCTGCGGGTCGTACGCGGCCCAGCCCGCCGTGCCGGCCCGGGCCATCCGCAGGGCGATCTCGGCGTCCACCAGCACCCGGGTCACGTCGAGCCCGCCGGCCGGCACGTCGACGACACCGACGGCGGCGTGCAGCGGCGCGGTCAGCCCGGTGCCGGGCAGCGAGGCCGGCTCGGCCAGCGCCCCGATGATCCGCTCGGCCAGCTCGGCCAGGTGGGCCAGGCCGCCGCTGTCCTGCACCAGCAGCACGAACGCGTGCGCGCTGTGCCGGGCCAGCAGGTACTCCGGGTGCCGGGCGAGCCGCTGCAGCCGGCGCCCGGCCTCGGTCAGCACGTGGTCGCCCGCGTCGGCGCCGAACTGCTCGCCGACCGCCGCGAGCCCGCCGAGGTCGATCAGGCAGAGGCCGATGTGCCGGGCCGGGTCGTCGCCGTTGGCGGCCTGCCGCAGCCGCTGCACCAGGCGGGCCTTGTTGGCCAGGCCGGTCACCGGGTCGTAGTAGGCCAGCCGGTGGTAGCGGGCCTCGCTGTGCTGCAGGGCGGACTGGAACTCCCGGGCGGCCCGGTGGGTGGCCCGGTGCAGCGACTCCTGCTGGGCCAGGGTGCGGGCCTGCAGCGCGGCGGCGAAGCCCGCGGCGAACGCGCCGGCCACCTGCCGGGCCGGGCGGCGCACCGCGTCACCCTCGCTGAGGTGGTCGAGCATCAGCGTCATGCTGGCCGGCAGCGCCTCGGGCCGGCTGACGCCGAGCGCGACCACCTCCACGCCGACCCGGTACGCGGCGTCCAGGTCGGGCGGGGTGGCCCGGGCGGCGTCGTGCAGGCAGCTCGCGAACACCCCCAGGGTGCGGGCCGCGGCGTCCTCGGCGATCGGCAGGTACACCCCCGCGGCCGCGGTGGCGGCGAACCAGATGTCACCGACGCTCTGCGCGCCCGCGCCCTCCGGGCCCGCCCCGGTGGCCGGCGGCAGCGCGCCCGGCTCCAGCGGCCCCGCGGCGGCCGGTAGCCGGACGAGCGTCCCCCGGGCGCTGAGCACCGTGCGGGCGGCCTGGTCGAGGGCGGCGTCCGTGTACTGCACCGCGGTCTCCAGGGCCGCGGCGACGATCCCGTCGGCGCGCTGCCGGGCGTCCTCGATGAGCCGGTCGGCAGGGTGATCGGCGGTTTGATCGGCGGGGTGGTCGGCGCAGGCCGGCTCGTCCTCGTCGTCGGGGACCGGGTCGTAGCCGCACTCGGCGAGGATCCCGTTGAGCGCCGCGATCATCATCGCGTGGGTCAGGCCGTCGTCCGGCTGGTGCGGCTCGTCGTGCACGGTCATGACCGGCCCCCCTCCGGCTCGGGCGCGGGCGCGGTGCCGGGCACCGGGCCGCGCTGCGGTGGCACCGCCTCCCACATCGCCACGGCCTGCTTGCGGCCGAGCTTGAGCGCCGTGCGGACCGCCTCCGGCGTCTTGCCGACCCGCCGGGCGATCTCGGCCGGGGTGAGGCCCTGCGCGGACAGTTCGAGCGCCTCGCGGCGGGCCGGTGGCAACTGGGCCAGCACCCCGGCGAACCACTCCTGCAGCTCGAAGGCCTCCAGGTCGGGGTCGGCGCGCCCGGCACCCAGCTCACTGAGATCGGCGACCAGCACCTCGAGCTCGCCGCGGCCGGCGCTGCGCCGCTGCCGGAGCCAGTGTGACCGGGCCGCGGTGCGCACCCAGGCCACCGGATGGGTCAGCTCCGACCAGCGGCGCAGCGCCTCCCGGATCGCCTCGGCAACGGCGTCCTGGGCCTCCCAGCGGTCGGCGCCCTCGCGCAGCAGGCTGCGGACGAGGCCCGCCCAGTAGCGCCGGAAGAACTCTTCGATCTGCGCGGCGGGCGGCGGATCGGGGATGGCCGCCGGGGGTGCCGCGGGTGCCGCGGCACTGTCCACATCGTCCACGTCGTCCGTGTCGACCACCGATGTCTCCGTTCGCCCGTGAACTCCCACCTAGTTAGGTGTCGGGGAGCCGGTCGGCGTGACATCGAACAGCAAGATTCTTTACGGAGGGGCGGCGGTGAGCCGCCGGAGGATCAGCTCGCGATCGTCCGGATCAGCCAGTTGCCGCCGAGCATGAGCACGTCCGCGCCGGCCACCAGGGCCATCGCCAGGTGCATCCGCCGGCTGGTCAGCTCGGGGTCGGAGCCGGTCATGCCCAGCCCGGCGATGACCAGCGCGAGCAGCACCAGCGGGATCGCGAAGATCAGCAGCACCCCGACCGACCCCGGCGTCCGGTCCTGCACCACGAGCAGGGTGAGCATCACCGCCGGACCGATGCCGAAGACCAGCACGGCGAGCCCGCCGAACCACCGCAGCGACCGCGTCGCGTCCGTCACCATGCACCTCCGATGCGGTGGTCATGGTATCGAGACCGGGGTGCGGCTCAGTGGCCGCGGGTCCGGAACATCGACCGGTACGCCTGCGGGGTGGTGTCCAGCCGGTGCCCGAAGTGGTGCCGCAGCGTGGCGGCGCTGCCGAAGCCGGCCCGCACCGCGATCGCGTCGACACCCAGGTCGGACTCCTCCAGCAGCCGGCGGGCCAGCAGCACCCGCTGGCCGGTCAGCCAGTCGTGCGGGGTCGCACCGGTCTCGGCCCGGAACTTGCGGGCGAACGTGCGCGGCGCCATGTGCGCCCGCGCGGCCAGCGTGTCCACGGTGTGCGGCCGGTCCAGGCTCGCCAGCACCTCGGTGAGCAGCGGTTGCAGCGTCTCGCACTCGACCGGCTGCACCGGTGTCTCGATGAACTGGGCCTGGCCGCCGTCGCGGTGCGGCGGCACCACCATCCGGCGGGCGATCTGGGTCGCCACCGCGGAGCCCTGCTCCTCGCGGATCAGGTGCAGGCCGCAGTCGACCGCCGCGGCCGTGCCCGCGCTGGTGATGACGGTGCCGTCGGCCACGTAGAGCACGTCCGGGTCGACCTTCGCCAGCGGGAACCGGGCCGCGAGCGCGTCGGCATGCCGCCAGTGGGTGGTGCAGCGGCGGTCGTCGAGCAGCCCGGCCGCGCCGAGCGCGAACGCCCCGGTGCACACGCTCATCACCCAGGCGCCGCGGGCGTGCGCGCGGCGCAGCACGTCGAGGACCTCCTCCGGCGGGTCCAGCTCGGTGTTGCTCGGCACGACCGCGACCAGGTCGGCCTCGTCGGCCGGGCCCAGGTCGTGCCCGGGCGCGATGGTGAAACCCGCATGGGTACGGACCGGAGCACCGTCCACACTGCAGACCGCGAACTCGTAGCCGGGCAGCCCCTCGGCGGTGCGGTCGTAGCCGAAGAGCTCACAGAGCACGCCCAGCTCGAAGACGGCCACGTCCGGCAGGGCGATGACGGCGATGCTGCGCAACATGCCGCCAGCCTACGACGCGTTGGCAGGATTTTGAAGATGTGTGGCATCTCTGCCACTGTCGGCCGTACCGGCGGCGGGCCATGCTGGTGACGAGCAACCCGGTGCGCACCGGCCAACCACTCGCCGGAACAAGGGTGTGAACGTCATGGGTATCGCCATCCTGCTCTTCTTCATCGCCATCGCCGTCGCCTCGGGCACGGGCCTGACCTTCGACAGCCGCGACAGCGGCGACTGGAAGCCCACCGCCGACGGCGTGCGTGCGCCGGATCGATGGTGACCGGGCCACCGCACGGCACCGGCCCGCCCCGCGCGTGAGTGCGGGACGGGCCGGTGCCGTGCGGTGCGGTGCGCCTAGTTCCTCGTCGTAGCGTCCTGCTCCTCGGCGGCCTGCTCGTCGGCGCCGGCCTGCTCGTCGGCGCCGGCCTCGCCCTCGGCACCGGCCTCCTGGCCGGCCTCGTCCCCGGCGCCCGCCTCGTCGCCGGCGGCGCCGGCCGCGGCGGCCTTGGCGGCGGACAGGTCCAGGCAGGCGACCAGCAGCGCGGCCCGGGTGTCGGTGACGGCCGCGTCGAGATCCGCGGCGCCCGCCTCTTCCGCGGCACCGGCCTCGTCCTCAGCCGCGCCCGCTTCCTCGGCGGCCTTGTCCTTGCCCATGCCCTTGGCGTACTTCTTGGCCACCGCCTTCTTGGCCTTCTTGCTCATGTGGGCGGGAGCAGCCTCGTCCGCGGCGGCGCCTTCCGCACCGGCGGCCTCTTCCCCGGCGGCACCGGCGGCTTCGGCGTCCGCGGCGGCCTGGTCGATCGCGAACTGGTCGCACGAATCCTCGAGCGCCTGCGCCGACGCGGCGGCGGCCTCGGCGGCGCCGATCTCGCCTTCCGGCGCCAATTCCTCGCCGTCACAGATAACGGCGCCCACGTTGATTTCGAGTTTCTCGCAACCCGCGATGTCGAAGTCCTGCCCGTCGACCACCACGATCTCGGCCGCCTGCGCCTGCTCGCCCGCCGAGGCCAGCTGCAGACCGGTGACACCACCCACCACCAGCACGCCAGCGATGACCGCGCCGCCGATCGCCTTCCGGTTGACCCCGGTCCTGCCGGTTCCGATGCGTCGTCGCTGTCGCAGTCTCATCACCACTCCTCGTCGTCGGTCATCAATGTCGTACGGGATCAAGTACGCGACCGCACCGCATCCGGGTTCAGTTCCGCGGCGAATTCACCCGGTTCAAAAAATCGGCGATTATTTTCCGCACATCATGAGCACGGCGGCCGGCCTCACCGCACCGGGCCGGCCGGCGGCGACCAACCCCCCGGCAAACCGGTGAATGGTGCGGGCATGGCGACGGAGAAGACCGTGTTCGTACTGTTCGGGGCCACCGGCGACCTGGCGCGGCGGATGGTGCTGCCCGCCTTCTACACGCTGGCCATCGAGGGGCTGCTGCCGGCCGGCTGGGCGCTGGTCGGCAACGGGCGCGGCGACGTCGCCCACGAGGACTTCCGCAAGCATGTGCACGACGTGCTGGTCGAGTCCGGGCCGCACCCGGACAAGGGGCCCTGGCGCGAGTTCGAACGGCGGCTGTACTTCGCCGGCGGCGGCTTCGACACCGACTCCCCCGGCAGCCTGCTCGACGTCATCAACGAGGCCCGCCGCGAGCTGGGCCCGCGGCCGGAGCTGGTGCACTACCTCGCCGTCCCGCCGCAGACCTTCCCGGAGCTGACCCGCGCAGCACCGCGCCGACACCGGGCCGGCCGCCGCTCGGCCGGCACGGCCTGGCCGAGGACGCCCGGGTGGTCTACGAGAAGCCGTTCGGCACCTCGCCGGCGGGCTTCCGGGCGCTCAACCGGACGGTGCACCGGGTGCTGGACGAGTCGCAGGTCTACCGCATCGACCACTTCCTGGGCAAGGAGTCGACCCAGAACCTGCACGTGCTGCGCTTCGCCAACGAGGTCTTCGCGGCGATGTGGAACCGCGAGCAGCTGCGCACCGGCAAGCGGATGGCGGCGAGCGAGCAGCGGGTGACGATCGTGCTGCGCACCCCGCAGCACCCGCTGCCGGGCCTGCCGCCCCAGGCGAACGCGCTGTCGCTGTCGCTGGCCGGCGACGGCGAGATCGCGCTGCGGCTGCTGGCCAAGAAGCCCGGCGTGGAGCTGGACGTGCAGCCCGCGACGATCGGGGTGCCGCTGGCCGAGCTGCCGCACGCCGAGCCGCTGCCGCCGTACGTGCGGCTGATCCACGACGTGCTGCTGGGCGACCGGTCGCTGTTCACCCGCCCGGACGGGCTGGCGGCGGCGTGGCGCACGGTGCAGCCGATCCTGGACGCGCCGCCGCGGCCGGCGACGTACCCGCAGGGCTCGTGGGGCGGCGGCGCGGAGGCTGGCGGCGCCGTACCGGTGGCTGGCCGGGCAGTAGAGTCCTGCGACGGCGGGCCGTAGCGCAGAGGTCGTCGCGCCGCACTGCACATGCGGAGGATGCCGGTTCGATTCCGCCGGTCCGGCGACGAGGGGCCAGAAGCGTGCGTCGAGGAGGGCTAGGAGTGCCCTCTTTCGGCCACGTCGGCCATCCGGGCAACCTCACGGATTCTCTCCGGGTGAGAACTCAATACCCGCGGTCACGGAAGAGCCGTCGGGCCGCCTTGCTTCGCTCTTTCCAGATCCGCCGGTTCTCCCGGGCCGCGGTCGGATCGTCACGCCGCAACTCGAACTCGAGCTCTCGCCGGAGCTTGCGATAGTTCGCCAGGCGCCGCCCGTCAAGCTTCCCCTCACGCTCCGCGGCGAGCACGGCACAGTCAGGCTCATGCTCGTGTCGGCAGTCCCCGAACCGGCAGTCGGCAGCGAGGGTCTCGATGTCGGGGAAGGCCGCGGCCACCCCGCCGCGGTCGATGGTGAGGGACAGACTGCGTAGCCCGGGGGTATCGATGATCACGCCACCGGTGGGTATGGCGTACAGGCCTCGGCTGCTGGTCACGTGCCGACCTCGATGGTCGCTGGGCCGGACCTGGCCCGTGGTCGCTGCCCCGCGCCCGAGCAGCAGGTTGGCCAACGAGGACTTGCCGGCCCCCGAGGGCCCGAGCAGCACCGCCGTGAGTGCCGGCCGCAGCATCTCGGCAACGTCGTCAGCCCCCACGCCGGTCACGGTGCTCACCGGCACAACCTCGACACCCGCAAGGCGGGAACGCAGCTCCTCGGCGAGTCCCGGGGGTGCCAGGTCGGACTTGGTGAGCAGTACGACGGGTCGTGCCCCACTGTCCCATCCCAGTGTTACCTCACGCTCCACGCGAGCGACCGACAACCTGTCGACGGGTGCCGTGACGAGCACCAGGTCGACATTCGCCGCCAGCACCTGGCTGCGCCCGGTGGGGTCGCGGCGGTCAAGCTCGGACCAGCGGGGAGCGACGCCTACGACGACAGCGTCGTCCTCCTGGACATGGACGACGACCCAGTCGCCCACCGCCGGTAGCTCCCGTGCGCGGGACCGGCAATCGCCCGCCTCCGTTGCGACCACCACGGAGTCGAGGTCAACGCGAACGACCCTCCCGGCGGCGCAGCCGGGAGCCATGACCTCCGCGACCGCCCGGGCCGCTCGCTCGTCCCAGCCCAGGGACGACAGCCCACCAGCGCCCATGTCTCCATGTTCCTACGAGAGACCGGTGCCGTACACCTGGATTCGAGGTAGGCGAACGGTGGCAGGGCGCGCCCCCACTCGACCTCATCTCGGCAGTTCAGGCAGCGGGGCGCCACGGACAGCCGGCTTGCGGCCAGTTCCTCAAGGACTACCGGAGCGTGCCCTGGTGAGCCGGCGCACCGGCCGGACCGGAATATCCGGTGCCTCCGCGCGCTTCTCCCCGGTGGATCCCGAGGAGGACTGAGACACATGAAGACTGGAATCCACCCCACCTACGGCCACGTCGTCTACCGTGACCGCGGCGCCGGCTACGCGTTCCTCACCCGGTCCACCGCGACCAGCGACAAGACGGTCGAGTGGACGGACGGAGACACGTACCCGGTCCTGGACGTCGACATCTCCAGCGGCAGCCACCCGTTCTGGACCGGCAAGCAGCGGCTGCTCGACACCGCCGGCCGGGTCGAGAAGTTCCGCGCCAAGTACGCCCGCGCCCGCGCCGGGAAGTAGGCCGTACCGGAAACGGCGGCGGCCCCTCAGCGGGCCGCCGCCGGTGCCGACAGCTCACGGACCGCCGCCCTGATCTCGCCCAGCGCGCGCTGCTCGGCCGCGTAGTCCCGGGGCCGCGGCCGGTCCGGGTTGGGGTCGAGGATCACCTCGGCCGCACCCAGCGCGGCCAGCGCCGCCACGTCCCCCACGATCTGCCCGAGCGAGCCCACCCCGGCCGGGCGTTCCGGGCCGGCCGGCTCGGCCCGCAGCCGGGCCTTCATCCGCACCACCAGCTCCGGCACCGGCCGGCCCTGCTCGGCGGCCTCCGCGCGCAGCGCCGGCAGGCCCCGGTCGCGCAGCCAGCCCAGGTCCGGGTTGATCGGATGCCAGGCGCCGCCGGAGCGGACCGCCCGCCGGATCGCCCGCCGGGAGGCGCCGCCGACCCAGACGGGCACCCGGCCCCCCGCCGGCCGCGGCCCGGTCCACGCCCCGTCCACCTGTTCCCGCGCCCACGCCTCGGTGATGGTCGCCAGGTACTCGTCGGTGACCGGGCCGCGCCGCGCGTAATCGGCGCCCAGCGCGGCGAACTCGGTCGCCGACCAGCCGGCGCCGACCCCGAGCACGAACCGGCCGCCGCTCATCAGGTGCAGCATCGCGCTCATCCGGGCGGTGTGCAGCGGATGCCGGTACGGCAGCAGCACCACCGACGTGCCGAGCCGCACCCGCGAGGTCTGCCCGGCCAGCCACCCCAGCAGCACGAACGGGTCGTGGAACGGCTCGGGATAAACGGCGGCCACCTCCGGGGTGAGCACCACGTGGTCGGAGACGACAAACGTGTCGAAGCCGCCGTCCTCGGCGAACCGGGCCCAGCCGAGCAGCGCGTCGTAGGTGGACTCCGGGCCGAAATTGGGCACGTTGACCCCGAGCCGGATCACCGCGCGTACCGGCGGAACGGCGCGGCCACGTCGGCGCCGGTGCGCCCGGCGCGCGCGATGCCCGGCAGCACCCCGGTGACCGCGTCGATGAGCCGGGCCGTGGTCACCGGATCGCCGTCGATCGCGGCCGGCACCAGCTCCTTGCCGGCGGCGTAGACGATCTCGCCGATCCCGGCGGCCGCGGCGACCAGCCGGCAGATCGCGCACGGCTCGCAGCTGGAGTAGACCACCGCGCCCGCGAGGTCGGTGGTGCCGAGCCGGCGGGCGGCGTCGCGGACCGCGACGACCTCGCCGTGCGCGGCCGGGTCGTGGTCGTCCCGCACGGTGTTCGCCCCGGCGCCGAGCACGACGCCGTCGCGCACGACCAGCGCGGCGAAGGGCAGGCGGCCGGCCGCGGCCCGGGCGAGAGCCAGTTCGACGGTACGGGCCAGAGCGGCGTCCTCGGCCAGCCGGGCGCCGATCAGTGGACTGACATCAACGGTGGTCATACCGTGAGGCTAAGAGTTGACATCGGTGTGAGGGGCAAGCGCGTGGTGATGCGGATCGGCGACCTGTCCGCCCGTACCGGGGCGAGCGCCCGCTCGATCCGCTACTACGAGGAGCAGGGCCTGCTCACCGCGGCGCGCTCGGGCAGCGGCCAGCGCACGTACCCGGAGGCGGCGGTGGACCGGGTGCTGCTGATCCGCCGGATGTTCGACGCGGGCATCGGCAGCCGCACGATGGCCGAGCTGCTGCCCTGCATGAGCGACCCGTCGATCCGCACGCCGTGGCTCACCGACCGGCTGCGCGCCGAACGGGAACGCATCGTGGCCGAGATCACCGAGCTGACCCGGACGGTCGCCGCGCTCGACACGGTCATCGGCGACCTGGCGCCGGGAACACCGCCTCGGTGACGGTGGCGGTGCCGGCGACCGCGCGGTGCTCGTACATGGTGATCCGGTCCCCCGGCCGCAGGTGCTGCCACCGTGTGGCGGTCAGCGGGGCGAGCCGCACCGGGCCGGCGCCGCCGGGCGGCAGCTCCGGGGCGAACTCGACCCAGATCAGCGCGACGGCGCGATCCGGCGCCCCGGCGGGCGAGACCAGGCCGATGTCCCACAGCGCCCGGACCCGCCCGGCGCCCGGGATCGGCACCCGCCGCACGCCGGGGACCAGCCGCAGCTCGGCCCGGATGACACCGTGCAGCACCTCGCGGCGGCGCCAGGCACACCAGGCGGCGCTGCGGCCGAGCCGCATCCGGTGCGCGGCCTCCTCGAGGGTACGGAAGAACGCCGTCGTCGCCGGGTAGTCGTCGCCCCGGTCGAGCAGCACGTCGAGGGCGAGCTCCCACTCGTCGTGGGCCAGATAGTCGTCGAGGTCGGCCCGGGGCAGCCAGTCGGGCAGCTCGCTCGCCGCCGTCCGCAGCAGCTCGGGCACATCCACGCCGGCGATTGTGCCCGGCCCCTCGCGGGCGCCCGTCAGCGGTCGCCCGCCGGGTAGGCCACCGCGCCGCCGCTCAGCCGGTGGATGACCCGGTCCAGCACGGTGCGCACGCCTCGGCGTAACCGGACGGCGCCAGGTGCCAGGGCAGGATCACGCCGGCCGCACTGCCGTCCGTCTCCACGGTCAACCGGCGCAGCGCGGATCCGGCCGGCGGGGGCGCCTGCGGCCGGTCCGGGAAGCCGGTCCGGGAAGCCAGTCCGGGAAGCCGGCACGGGCGAGTGCGCCCGCCAGGGCCCGCAGCGCCGCCGGCTGCACCTGCCCGGTCCAGCCGTGCGCGCCCGGCGTGACCGGGAAGCGGTGATGCAGCGAGGCCGTCCCGTACGGATCACCCGGGTCGTGCTCGTTGCCGACGCTGTAGCGGCACCGGCGTGCGGTCACGACCCGGACTCCCAGCGGGGTATCAGGGCCGAGACCCCCAGCCCCACCGCGGCCAGGGCCACGGCCAGCGCCGGCCCGCCGACCAGCTCGGCCCCGGCCCGCCAGGCCCACACGCCCAGCCCGGCGAGCGCGAGCGCGTCCGCCAGCGCCGCCACGCCGACCAGGGTGAAGCTGCGCACCGTGCCGAGCCCGCCGCAGACGAACGCCACCGAGCCGCCGAGCAGCGCGAGCGCGCCGACCGGACCGCCGGCGTCCAGGAGCGCAAACCCGGCGACGACGGCGGCGGCGCCGAGCCCGACGACCGCCCCGGCGAACAGCAGGGCGTCGGACCGGAGCACGCCGACTCCACCCAGGACGGTCGCCAGCCCGATCACCGCGATCGCCACGCCCGCCAGGACACCGCCGGGCCGGGTCACGAGCCCGCCGCAGGCCAGCAGGACGCCGAGCGCGGCGACCGCGACGCCGCCGGGCACCCGGCTACTCATGCGGGCCGCCGGCCGGCTCGACGGCGTCCCAGGTGAGCTCCCGGGAGTCGTCGGGTACGGCCGGCGCAGCCGGAGGGCCGGCGACGGGTTCTGGAAGTGCGTGCCGACCCGCAGCGCGCCCGGGCCGTGCAGCAGCATCGGCCTCCGCCGCGGCGCGCACCCCGGCGGCCGGCGCCTGCCGCAGGTCACCGGCCACGGCGGCGTGCAGGCAGTCCGCGACCACGCCGCGGGGCGTTCCACCGGCTCGGCCGCCGGCGCCGCGGCGTGCTTCCGGCGCAGCACGTCGGAGCGCGTGTGCCGGTGCAGGTGCGCCAGCAGCGGGCGCGCCCTCGATCGCCTCGACCCGCACCACCGGCGACGGATCGGCGAGGAAGCGCCGGGTGAGCTCCCCGCTGCGGTGCGGCGAGAGCACGGTCGAGAAGGACATGAAAACCTGCCGGGCGGTGGTGGGAACGGTCCGTGCGGTACGCACCCAGCAATCCAGAGCTGCCCGGCCGCCACCGACTACCCCCATCGTGCCGGGTGGGCCGTCGGACGTTGGCAGACGCGCCGAGGATCCGGTGTGGACGCGAGGATCAGCCGCTGCCGCGCCGTCCCCGCCAGGCGGCGTGGCCGGCCGGAGGTCAGGGAGGCGGAGTGCCCGCGCCGGCGCCCAGCCGCACCATGGTGCGGCGTCGCCGCGGCGCCTGCCGGCCCGGCCGGGCGCGTCCGGAAGCCGGCAGCCCCGCCCGTACGGAAGCAGGCGCCGCGACCGGAGGCCGCACCCGCGCCGGAGCCGGCGGCCGCATCCGCGCGGGGGCACGCGCCCCGACCGGCATCTCGCGGAGGCCCAGCTGATCGTGCAGGTCGCCGGGGTCCCGGCGATGCGCCCGCACCGCGAGGTCCTCGAGGAAGTCCAGGTACAGCCCGCCCCGCCGGGCACGTTCGGCGCGGATGAAGGGCTCCAGGGTCCGCCAGATCCGGCGGATCCGGTGGTTGATGGAGGCCAGCACCAACTCCTCCTCGACGCAGCCGAAGGAGACCAGGATGCCCATCGAGTCGTAGAAGTTGATGACCTGAATTGCCGACGAGTGCAGCGGTTCCGGCAGGCCCGACACGCCGCCGGCCGGATCGGCGGCCGGCAGCTCGGCCAGGATGCGGCGCTCGGTGCGCTGGAACTCGGGCCTGCCGTAGTCGCGGGTCAGCAGCTCGATCGCCACCGGTAGGTGGTTGGCGCTGCGCATCGACTTGAGCTGCCGCCACGACATCACCGAGGACACTGCCAGCGCCGCCAGCGAGATCACCACGGCACCGGCCGAGAGCATGATCTGGAGAAACATGAATACATGGTGTCACCGACATGCCACCGAAAGTGAGCTGCCCGGCGGGGGGCGTCCTGCCGGGCAGCACAACGTCGAGCTCAGCGGGCCCGTCTGGTGACCAGCCGCTGGAGCACGATGAACGCGAACAGCAGGATGCCGATCACGATCTTCGTCCACCAGGAGCTCAGCGTCCCCTGGAAGGTAATGATGGTCTGGATGAGGCCCAGCACCAACACGCCCAGCACCGTGCCGAACAGGTAGCCCGAGCCACCGGTCAGGATCACGCCGCCGATCACCACCGCGGCGATCGCGTCCAGTTCCATGCCCTGGGCGTGCAGGCTGTAGCCGGACAGCATGTAGAAGCTGAGCAGCACCCCGCCCAGCGCCGAGCAGAAGCCGCTGATCGTGTAGACCGCGATCCGGGTCCGGCCCACCGGCAGGCCCATCAGCAGCGCCGAGTCGGCGTTGCCGCCGATCGCGTAGACGGTACGGCCGAAGTGGGTGTACGCCAGCACGTACGCCCCGATCAGCACCACCACCAGCGCGATCACCACGCTCGTGGAGATGAAGATGCCCGGGCCGAAGCGGATCCGCTCCTGGGCCATCCCGGTCCAGAACGGGTCGGTGATCGGGATGGAGTTGCGGTTGATGAGCAGCGACAGCCCGCGGGCCAGGAACATGCCGGCCAGCGTGGCGATGAACGGCTCCACCTTGAAGTAGTGGATCACCAGGCCCATGCCCAGGCCCAGCGTGGTGCCGATCAGCAGCACCAGCGGCAGCACCACCACCGCCGGCCAGCCGCCGTTGAGCAGCGTCGCGGCGACCACCGTGGTCAGGGCGACCACCGCGCCCACCGACAGGTCGATGCCGCCGGTGAGGATCACGAAGGTCATCCCGGCCGCGACGACGAGCAGGAACGCGTTGTCGACGAAGACGTTCAGCAGGACCTGGGTGTCGGAGAAGTTGTCGTAGTTGGCCGTGCCGATGACGTACATCAGGACGAGCAGGGCCAAGGTGGCCAGGACCGGGATGTGCCGCCGGTCGAGACCACGGCGCCGGCGCGGCGCCGCGGTGGTGGTCTCCGGCTGGGGAGGTGCACTGACGTCGATCATGCGGGGACCTCGGCTGCGGGAGTGACGGGCGCGGTACGCCGGCGGCGGAACACCGCGGCGCGGAAGGCGGCGGACTGGCTCAGGCAGAGGATGACGACCACGACCGCCTTGAACAGCAGCGTGGTCTCGGCCGGCACCCCGATGGTGTACGTCGTGATGTCCAGCGCCGAGATCAGCACCGCACCGAGCACGCTGCCCGCGATCGAGAAGCGGCCGCCGGTCAGCGCCGTGCCGCCGATGACCACCGCCAGGATCGCGTCCAGCTCGATCAGATTACCGGCCGCGTTGCTGTCCGCGCTGGCCACGTTGGAGCTGAAGATCAGGCCCGCGATGCCGGCACAGAACGCCGCGAAGACGTACGCCCCGATGGTCAGGCCGCGGGCCCGGATGCCGGCGAGCCGGCTGGCGGTCGGGCTCGCGCCCACCGCCTCGACCAGCACGCCCAGCGCCGAACGGCGGATGAGCAGCACGGCGACGGCCACCACGACCGCGACGATGATCACCGAGACCGGGATGGCCAGCGCGTAGCCGGCGCCGATCACCCGGTACGGCGGTGACGAGACGTTGATGATCTGCCCGTCGGTGAGCAGCTGGGCGATGCCGCGGCCGCCCACCATCAGGATCAGCGTGGCGATGATGGGCTGGATGCCGATCACCGAGACCAGGATGCCGTTCCAGACGCCGGCCACCGCGGCCAGGGCCAGCGCCAGGCCGACCGCCAGCAGCACGCCGCCGACGCTGCCCTGGTCGCTGAGGTCGCCGATGAACAGGCAGGCCACCGCGCCGGAGATCGCCATCACCGAACCGACCGACAGGTCGATGCCGCCGGTGGCGATCACCATCGTCATGCCGAGCGCGACCAGCGCCAGCGGGGTCGCCGAGCGCAGCACGTCGATCAGCGAGCCGTACAGGTGGCCGTCCTGCAGCGTGATGGTGAAGAAGCGCGGTGCGAAGAAGACGTTGCTGACCAGCAGCAGGACGAGCACCACGGCGGGCCAGAAGAGCCGGTGCCGGACGAGTGTGGTCACGGGTTCGCTCCGCTCGCGATGGCCTGCATGACCCGGTCGGCGTCCACGCCGCCGCCGGTGTTGTCGAGCTCCTCGACCAGGTGCCGTTCGCGCAGCACCTCGATCTTGTGGCTGAGCCGGAGCACCTCCTCGAGCTCGGCGCTGACGAACAGCACCGCCATCCCGCCGTCGGCGAGCTCGACCAGCAGGCGCTGGATCTCGGCCTTGGCGCCGACGTCGATGCCGCGGGTCGGCTCGTCGACGATGAGCAGCCGGGGCTCGGTGATGAGCCAGCGGGCCAGCAGCACCTTCTGCTGATTGCCGCCGCTGAGGTTGCGCACCGCGACGTCCGGGTCGGCCGGCCGGATGCCCAGGGTCTTGATGTAGCGCTCGACCAGCTCGTCCTGCTTGCGCCGTGGGATCGGCCGGGACCAGCCCCGGGACGCCTGCAGCGCGAGCACGACGTTCTCCCGCACGCTGAGCTCGCCGACGACCCCCTCGGTGCGGCGGTTCTCCGAGGAGAACCCGATGCCGTGGCCCATCGCCGCCCGCGGCGTCCGCAGCGTGACCGGCTTGCCGTCGATCGCCAGGCTGCCGTGGTCGGGCCGGTCCGCGCCGAACAGCAGCCGGGCCAGCTCGGTGCGCCCGGAGCCGAGCAGGCCGGCCAGCCCGACGATCTCCCCGCCCCGGATGGTGAGCTGGAACGGCGCGATGGCGCCGGTCCGGCCCAGCCCGTGCGCCTCGACGATCGGCTCCCGCGGCGCGTCGGCGGTGACCGTGCGGGGCTCCTCCTCGAGCCGTTCCAGCACCGTCAGCTCCTTGCCGATCATCTTGGTGATCAGCTGCATCTGGGTGAGCTCGGCGGTCGGGTACTCGCCGATCAGCGTGCCGTTGCGCAGCACCGTCATCCGGTCCGCGACGGCGTACACCTGGTCCAGGAAGTGCGAGATGAACAGGATCGCCACGCCGTTGCGCTTGAGCCGGCGCATCACCTCGAAGAGCCGCTCCACCTCGGAGGCGTCCAGGCTGGAGGTGGGCTCGTCCAGGATCAGCACCTTGGCCGAGACGTCGACGGCCCGGGCGATGGCCACCATCTGCTGGATCGCCAGCGAGTACGTGCTCAGCGGCGCCGCCACGTCCAGGTGCAGGTCAAGGCCGGCCAGCAGGGCGGCCGAGCGGCGGCGCATCTCCGACCAGCGGATCTTGCCGAACCGCCGGGGCTCGCGGCCGATGAAGATGTTCTCCGCGACGGAGAGGTTCGCGCAGAGGTTGACCTCCTGATAGACCGTGCTGATGCCGGCCTGCTGGGCCTGCAGCGGCCCGGCGAAGCGCACCGGCGCGCCGTCCAGCGTGATGTCGCCGGCGTCGATGCCGTACACGCCGGTCAGCACCTTGATCAGGGTCGACTTGCCGGCACCGTTCTCGCCCATCAGGGCGTGCACCTCACCCGGGCGCAGGGTGAAGTCGACGCCGTCCAGCGCCACGACGCCGGGGAAGGTCTTGCGGATGCCGGTCATCTGCAGGATCGGCGGGTCAACCATGGTTGTGCTCCTTGTCGACGGCGGGCCGCCCCGGCTTACCGGCCGGGGCGGCCCACCCGTACGGAATCAGTACTTGCGGTCCGCCAGGACGGCCTTGGCCTGCTCCTGGGTGAAGGTGGTCTCCTCGGTGAGCACGCGCTGCTCCACCGTCTCGCCGGCCTTGACCTTCTTGGCCAGGTCCATCAGCTGTGGGCCGAGCAGCGGGCTGCACTCGACGATGAAGTTGATCTTGCCCTCGGAGAGCGCCGTCATGCCGTCCTTGACCGCGTCGACCGTGATGATCTTGATGTCGGTGCCGGGCTTCTTGCCGGCCGCCTCGATCGCCTCGATCGCACCCAGGCCCATGTCGTCGTTGTGCGCGTAGAGCACGTCGATGTCCGGGTGGGCCTTGAGGAACGCCTCCATGACCTCCTTGCCGTCGGTCCGGGTGAACTGACCGGTCTGCGAGGCGATGACCTTGAACTTCGGGTCGGCCTTGATCACGTCGGCGAAGCCCGCTTTGCGGTCGTTGGCCGGGGCCGCGCCGGGCGAGCCCTGCAGCTCGACGATGTTGACCGGCTCGGTCTTGCCCTCGTACTCCTTGACCAGCCACTCGCCGGCCTTCTTGCCCTCGAGCACGAAGTCCGAGCCGATGAAGGTCTTGTACAGGGTCTTGTCCTGCGAGTCGACCGAACGGTCGGTGAGGATCACCGGGATGTTCGCGTCCTTCGCCTCCTTGAGCACCGTGTCCCAGCCGGACTCGACGACCGGCGAGAACGCGATCACGTCGACCCGCTGGGCGATGAAGGACCGGATCGCCTTGATCTGGTTCTCCTGCTTGCCCTGCGCGTCGGAGAACTTCAGGTCGATGCCGGCCGTGGCGGCGGACTCCTGAATCGACTTGGTGTTCGCCGTGCGCCAGCCACTCTCGGCGCCGACCTGGGAGAAGCCCATGGTGATCTTGTCGTCGCCGCCGCCACCGGTGCTGCCGGCGTCGTCGCCGCCGCATCCCGCCAGGGCGCCGACCGCCAGCGCGCCGGCCAGGACCGCAGCGGACCATTTCTTGAGCACAACGTCCTCCAGGAATCTCATTTGTTAGCGTTCACAATCTGAACTTCGGGGGGCTCGGGGATCAGGGACAGGATGAGGGAGCGGCGGTCCCGCGGCATCAGGGGTGTGAGCGCGCGGAGCAGCCTGACGGTCGCCATGCCGCTCTATGCAGTGGCTCCCGTCACACGGTGCGTTTCAGGAGTGTTACCGTTCCCAAACCCGGCGTCAAGAGATCATTGCCGATTGTCGCCGAGAATCCGCCAACGCGCACCTGCCGGCGAGGTCAGGGGCACTGTTCGGAAACTTGTGAGAACTACACTGTGGGGCGACAACGGCGGCGATGAGGGGAACTGCGTGCCAGTGAAGAAGCCGGCGGCGGTCATGCGTGACGTCGCCAAGCTCGCGGGTGTCTCCCACCAGACGGTGTCCCGGGTGCTCAACGAGCATCCGAACGTCCGCCAGGAGACCCGGGCCCGGGTGCTGGAGGCGATGGAGTCGCTGGACTACCGCCGCAACCTGGCGGCCCGCACCCTGGTCACCCGCCAGTCCCACACGCTGGGCATCATCGGCTTCGAGACGACGCTGTTCGGCCCGGCCTCCATGCTGTACGGCATCGAGGACGCCGCCCGCACAGCCGGCTACCTGGTCAGCATCGCCACGGTCCGCAACCTGGAACAGCGGCCGGTGATCGAGGCGGTCGACCGGCTGCGCCAGCACGCGGTGGACGGCATCATCGCGATCGCGCCCAAGCCCGCCGTGACCGACGGGCTGATGCAGGCGCCGTCCGGGCTGTCCTGCGTGGCGGTCGGCGGCGCCGGCGCGGGCGACGGGGTGCCGACCGTCCGGGTGGACAACGCCGGCGGCGCCCGGCTCGCCACCCGGCACCTGCTCGACCTGGGCCACCGCACGGTGCACCACGTGGCCGGGCCGGCCGACTGGCCGGAGGCCCAGGAGCGCATCGCCGGCTGGCGCGACACCCTGATCGAGGCCGGCGCCGAGGTGCCCCCGGTGCTGCCGCAGTCCTGGAACGCCGAGACCGGGTACGTGCAGGGCCAGGCGCTGGCCCGCGACCCGGCGGTCACGGCGATCTTCTGCGCCAACGACCGGATCGCCCTGGGCGTGCTGCGCGCCCTGCACGAGGCCGGCCGCAAGGTCCCGGAGGAGGTCAGCGTCGTCGGCTTCGACGACATGCCCGACTCCGGATACTTCCTGCCCCCGCTGACCACGGTGCACCAGGACTTCGCCGAACTCGGCCGGCTCAGCCTGGCGCTGCTGCTGGAGCACATGGCGGGTCCGGAGTCCCCGGCGCACGTCGTGGTCACCCCCCAGCTGGTGGTCCGGGCCAGCACCGCCCGCCCGGCGACCGGGCGGGACGGGACGTGAGAAGGCCCGGAGCGCGTTCGCGCCCCGGGCCTCCGCCTCAGGTCAGGCCGTCGTGCAGGTCAGGTTCTGCACCGTGGTCGGTGTCGAACCCGTGCCGGTGAAGCCGAAGGTCGTATAGCTGTTGGCCGCGATCGAGCCGTTCCACGACTCGTTCGTCACCGTGGCCATCGACCCGCTCGCGGTCAGCTTGCCGCTCCACAACTGGCTGATCGTCTGCCCGCCGGGGAACGTCCACGACACCTTCCACTTGGCCACCGGGGTGGCGGCGGCGTGCACCATCACCTCGCCCTGGAAACCGCCGCCCCAGGAGCCGACGACGTTGTACATCGCGGAGCACCCGCTGCCCGCCGGCGGCGGGGTGGTCGGCGGGGTCGTCGGCGGGGTGGTCGGCGGGGTCGTCGGCGGCGTGGTCGGCGGCGTGGTCGGCGGTGTCGTCGGCGGTGTCGTCGGCGGGATGGTGCTGTCGCCGACGCCGGTCACCTCACCGTTGCCGCCGTCGAAGGTCACGTCCGAGCAGCCGTAGAAGGTCTCCTGGCTGTCCGACCGGGACCAGACCGAGTAGATCAGGTGCTTGCCGGACTTGCCCGAGGGCAGCCGCCCGGTCCACGAGTACCGGCCGTCGTTGGTGCCCGGTCCGCCCACCGACTCCGGGTTGACCACCTGGGAGAACGGGGTCGGCTCGAGGTCGCTCCAGGCCAGCGGACGGGTCGGGCTCCAGCTGTCCTTGGTGATGTAGAGCGAGAACGTGCCGGGGTGCTTCGCCCAGTTGTTGTAGTCGAACCGCATGCTGGCGCCCGCCGTGAGGTGGGTCTGCGGCCAGTCGTTGCGGGCCAGGTTGTAGCCGGTGAAGTCGTACGGGCCACCGGTGCCGCCGCTGCACAGCTGGCCGTCCGGGATGAAGCCGGCCATCCGGCCGCCACCGTCCGAGCGCAGCACGGCGAACCAGTTGTAGAGCGGGGTGGTGCCGCTCTGCGCCACCGCGGCGGCGCAGGCCGGGTTCTTCGGGATGATCGCCCCGTTGGTCCCGGAGAGGCCGTCCTTCCAGCAGAAGTAGGTCCGGCTGCCCGGGACCATCATGGCCCCGTGCGCCTCCGCCGCGGGCTGCAGCACGGTCACCCCCACGCCGGTGGCGAGCAGCACCGCGGCCGCGTACAGGAATCTCTTCTTCATCTCGGTCCTCTCAGCCGTTCGGGAACAGCCGGGCGTAGTCCGCGTAGCCGGTGGCGACGTCGACCTGGGCCCAGAATCGGTGGTAGTTGAAGGTCGGCGCGGCGCCGCCCTTGAGGTAGGCGTCGACCTTCGGGAAGTCCGGGTCGTTCTTGTAGAAGGAACGGATGTCCAGGAAGGACTTGCCCGGTGCGATCACGTCGCCGTTGGGCATCTTGCCGGTCCAGCCCGGCGGGATGTAGAGGCCCTGGCCGGTGGACGCGTTGTAGACGTCGTCGAACCGGTTGTAGTCCGCGCGCGTCTCGGTGACCGAGACACCCTTCGAGTCCTTCTTCGTCCAGATCGCGTCGAGCAGGTTCTTCGCCGCCGTCTTGGCCGCGGCGTTGCCGGACTTCGCGGCGTAGTAGGTGAGCAGCTTGGCGAACGAGCCCGCCACGCCGAGGTCCTGGCCCTTGCTGGTCACCGTGACGTGCAGGTTGGTGTTGGCGGCCGGGTTCGACGCGTTCCAGGTGGCCGGTGCGCCCGACCACTCCATGTCCGACGGGATGGAGAAGTCGGTCGCGCTGATCGTGCTCTGGCTCAGCGCCCACGGCACCCACTTGTCGAGCACCGACTTGGCCTTGGCGTCGCCGGTCGTGTAGTAGTACTCGGCCAGCCGCTCCAGCGACCAGGTCTGCATGCCGAACCAGCGGTTCGACGGCGGGTCCTCGTAGACCGGCGCCACGACGTAGGACATCCCGTAGAACGTCGGGGTGCCGGCCGGCGGTGCCTGGTAGGCGCCGTTCCAGCTGTTGGTCGCGCCGCCGGCGATGGCGCCCTCGGACGACTGCAGCCACTGGTAGAACTCCAGCTGCCGGTTGAGGCTGGCCTGCCAGTCGGCCTTGGCCGTGGGCGACTTCGGGGCGAACGCCGAGACGTTGGACAGCACGTACGCCGCCATCGGGTTCTGGTAGCCGAAGTGGCTGGTACTGGAGCCGATCCGCCAGGCCCAGCCGGCCTGGGTGTCGGTGGCCCCACCCCAGGCGTAGTACCAGGACATCAGGTTGCTCGAGCTGCTCTTGCCGCTGCCCGCGGCGCAGGACGTCGAGGTGCAGCCCGGGTTCTTGAAGTACTTGTCGTAGAAGGAGTACCGCAGGTAGTCGCCCATCTTCGCGGCGTTGGCCACGGCGGTGGACAGCTGCGACTGCTTGCCCTGCGCGGTCGCCCAGGTCAGCGCCCAGTAGGCCGCCTGGACGGCGCGCGAGTCGGCGTCCGGGGCGTTGGTGTACTTCCACTGCTTGGCGTACGACGCGTCCTTGGTGAACAGGTCGAGGTAGCCGTTGGGGCCGCCGTGCGCGAACGTGTCACAGGACGGCTGCGGCACGGTCTCCCAGGTGGACTCCTGCGGCCCGCGCTGGAAGGTGTTGATGTAGGTGACCCGGCTGGTGCCGTCACCGCAGTGGCCGAAGCCGTAGACGTTGTCCACATCCAGCAGCCAGTGCATGCCGTAGATGTCGGAGGTGCCGTACGCGCTCTTGAGCTCGTTCGCCAGCGGGTCCGTGCCCACCGACACACCGGTCTCCAGCTGCGACGGGTACTGCGACGGCAGCGGGTGCTCGGCGGCGTAGGTGGCCGGCTTCGACGGGTCGTACTTGTCGTTGGTGGGCTGGTCGGCGTGCGACGGGATGATGTACTTCTCCATCGTCGTCCAGGCCGAGTTGAACGGCGCCCAGTCCCCGGTGGCCTGGCCGTGCTCGGCCTCCAGCCACAACCAGTAGCTGAACGCCTCGGACGTGGTCTCGTGGCCCTGGTCGGGCGCCTCGTCGATCAGCGTCTCGATCGAGTGGTACGGCACCCCCTCGGGGCTGAAGTAACCGTTGGCCGGGTTCTTGATGTCGTTGTAGAGCTGGGTGAACCGGGCGTCCACGCTGCCCTCGGCCACCACGGTCGCGGTGACGCTGGCCGCGGTGTGCCCGGTGGCCGACGCCGTGAACGTGGCGGTGGAGTCCACGGCCGCCGCGGCGGTCGCGGCCACCGTGACGGTCTGCGCGGTGTTCCAGTTGGCCGTCGTGAAGGTCAGCGACGCCGGGGTCGCCGAGACCGTGGTGGCGCCGGCGCTGCGGGCGATCGTGACGGTGGTGTTCGCCGTGGGCGCCTTGGACAGGGTCACCTTGAACGTCGCCGTCTTGCCCGGCGAGACGGTGATCCCGGTGGCGTCGGCGAGGACCGACGGGGTGGTGGTCGCGTCGACGAAGACCGGCACGTCCGCGGTCGGGCTCTTCACCCCCGCCGCGTCGTACGCGATGGCCTGCAGGTGGTAGGCCGCGGTCTGCGCCGGGACGCTGCCCCAGGTGTACGCGTACGGCGCCGCCGTGTCGGTGTTGAGCAGCAGGCCGTCGTGGTAGAACTCGACCTTGCTGATCGTGGTGCCGCTCGCCGCGGTCGCGGTGGCCGCGATCGGGATCGAGGCGGGCGAGGTGAACCGGGTGTTGGCGGCCGGGCTGGTGATCGACACCGTCGGCGCGGCGGCGCCGTTGCACGGCGTGCCGTTGAGGGTGAACGCCGTCGGCACCGGGTTGGCGGAGCCGAACGAGCCGTTGAAGCCCGTGCTGATCGTGGCGCCGGTGCCCAGGGTGCCGTTCCACGCCGCGTTGGCGACCGTGACGTGCCGGCCGCTCTGGGTGTACGTGCCGTTCCAGCCCTGGGTGACCCGCTGCGCCGCGTCGGGGAAGTCGTACTCGAGGCGCCAGCTGGTCACCGGGTCACCGGAGTTGGTGATGGCGATGTCACCGGTGAAGCCGCCGCTCCATTGGCTCTGTACGCGGTAGACGACCGTGCAGCCGGCGGCCGCCTGCGCGGGCGACGACCCGGCGACGACCAGGCCGGCGCCGAGCAGTGCCGCGGCCGCGGCGGCGAGACCGCGTCGATAACGCGATCGGGGGGACAGGGGGGATCTCATCGCGGGTCCTTCCTGAGGGTGGGGCGGGTCATGACGTGACCGCACAGGTGATCGGCGCGGGGACGGGGTTGGTGCCGGTGATGGAGGCGAGGAACCCGAACGTGGTGGACGCGTTCGGGGCCAGGACGCCGTTCCAGCCGGCGTCTCGCACGGTGACCGCCGTGCCGGTCTGACCGCCGGTGCCACCCCACACCTGGTTCATGACCTGGCCGGCGCCGAACGTCCAGCCGACGGACCAGGCCCTGGTGGGAGCGGTGCCGGTGTTCTTGACGGTCACCTCGCCCTGGAACCCTCCGGTCCAGGATCCGGTGATCCGGTAGGTCGCCGAGCAGCCGGACGCCGGTGCGGGCGTGGAGGCCGAGGGGGACGGCGAGGCCGAGGCCGACGGCGGGACGGAGACCGACGGCGAGGGGGACGGCGAGGACGACGCCGTGGTGGACGGGGTGGGCGACGAGGTGGCGCCGCCGGTGCGGTCGGCGTAGAGGATGCCGCGGCCGTTGGTGCCGAGGTAGACCCGGCCGTACACCCGGGGGTCGCCGGCCAGCGCCTCCCCCGCGTTGCCGTACTGGTGGGCGTCGTCGTTGATCCGCACCCAGGCCGCGCCGCCGTTGTCGGAGCGGAACACCCCGGCCACGCCGTCGACCGTGCCGATGGTGAACACCGCCGGGTACGCGGCGCCGGGCGCGGCCTTGCCGGTCGAGACGTTCAGCGCCTTGCCCACCCCGGCGACCGCGGTGAACGTGGCCCCGGCGTCGGTGGAGTGCAGCAGCCCGGTCTCCCCGGCCAGCCACACGTCACCGGCCCGGCCGGCCACGGTGTGCAGCTTGACCGGCCCGGTCGCGGGGACGGTCGCGGCCGAGGCGGTGAAGGTGGCGCCGCCGTCCTTGCTGATGTAGAGCTTGCCGGCCGCGTACCCGTAGAAGGTCTTCGGCTCGGCCCGGTCGCTGACGATCTCGGCGCCGGCCGGCAGGCCGGCGGATTTCGTCCAGGAGCTGCCACGGGTGGTCGAGTAGTGCACGTCGGTCCCGGCCGGGGCCCAGACCACCGCGTTCGCGTCGGCGCCGACCGCGACCTTGCCACCGCCGGTGACGCCCGCCGGTTCCTGGCCGTTGTACCAGTTCTTGCCGCCGTCGCTGGAGACGCCGATGTGCGGCGCCGCCGAGTTGTTGCCCACCCGGACGAAGAAGCCCGGGCTGGTCTCGGCGAAGTCCAGGCTGGTGTTGCTGCCCAGGCTCGGGGTGTCGTGGAAGCTCGCCGGGACCGTGTCGAGGTCGGCGTGGTGGAAGCCGCCGATGTCGCCGAGCGCGCTGACCAGCGGGGCGCCGGACGGCGGGCTGGCCAGGTCGAGGACCGCGGTCTCCTCCAGGCCCTTGGCCATCGGCTTGATGGTGAAGGTGGTGTTGCTGTCCCAGTTGGTCAGCTGGGTGGTGCCGTAGACGGTGGCGCCGGTGCCGTAGAGCATCCGGGCGGAGTCGAACGGGTCGATCTCCAGCGACTCGTTCATCCAGCCGAGCTTGGGGGTCGACTCCGGCGGCTGCGGGTTGGTGTTGAAGTCCAGCCACGGGTTCGCCGAGATGTCCATCGTGTACCGCTTGGACACCGACGGGTAGCCGGCGAAGTCCCAGATCCGGGTCCAGGTGGCGCCGCTGTCGGTGCTGCGGAAGAAGATCGCGTCGGGCCACCAGGAGATCTGCGTGGCGACCATCAGCGTGCCGGGCTTCTGCCGGTCCACGGTGAGTCCGGAGTAGCCGTAGTACAGGTCGTCGCCGGCGCTGAGCTTGACCGGGCTGACGTCGGTCCACTCCCCGGTCACCGTGTTGAGCCGGGACACCTGCCCCTTGCCGCCCTCGTACGGGCCGCCGGTGTCGCTGGTGGCCACGTACAGGTAGTGGTTGACCGAGTCCAGCACGCCCTTGTGCGGGACGTAGCCGGTGGGCTGGCCGGGGATCCGCGCCCAGGTGGTGCCGCCGTCGGTGGAGCGGTAGACGTTGTTCTGCTTGTCCGCCACGCCCACGTAGACGTCGCGGGTCACGTCGTCGAACGTCACCCAGGTCAGGCCCTGGTTCTGGTTCAGGTAGCCGTTGGTGTCGGCCGGGTCCTGCACGTAGTTGCCGGCGTTCGGGAACGCGCTGACCTTGGCCCAGGTGGCGCCGCTGTCGGTGCTGCGCCAGAGCCCGTTGCCACCCTCGGCGGCGTAGAAGACGTGGGTGTTGTCGTGCGGGTCGACGGCCAGCCGCTCGCCCATCCCCCGGCCGGGCATGTTGCCGCCGTTCTTGAACGGCAGCTTGGTGACCTGCCAGCTCGCGCCCCGGTTGGCCGAGCGCAGGATCGCGCCGTTGTTCGGGTCCCAGCTGTTGGTGTACATACCGACCGCCGCGTAGACCCGGTCGGGGTTGACCGGGTCGGTGGCGATGCTGGTGACGCCGTTGTAACCCCAGTTGTCCTGGCCCACCCAGTCCAGCAGCGGCACCCAGCTCTGCCCGGCCTGGTTCCAGCGGTAGGCGCCGCCGATGTCGGTCCGGGCGTAGATCAGGTTCTTCTCCTTGCGGTTGAAGATCAGGCCGGGCACGAAGCCGCCGCCGTCGATGCGCACGTTCTTCCAGCTGTACGGTTCGACGGCGGCAGCCGTGGCGGCCCGGTCGGCCGACTGGACCACGAAGGTCATCGCGCCGATGAGCACGGCCGCGGCGGCCAGAGTGATGAATCTTGGACGTCGCAAAAGGATTCCTCTCCGGACACGTCTGCGGCGCCGGGGGTGCGCCATCGACGGACGTGAACATGGGAGCGCTCCCATGAATGTGGTCCCCGGACATCTCATTGTCAAGAGTCGGAAACAAATGACGCTCTGTTGACAACTACTGAACCGAGGAAGTAGGAAGATGCCCATCGATCGTGGGAGCGCTTCCGACATCGATGGAGGACTCTGTGAGACGCAAACTTCTCGGCGGCCTGGCCGCCCTGTTCGTGGCGGTGGCCGGCGTGGTCACCGTGGCGGCCCAGCCCGCGCAGGCGGCGGTGGGCTTCACCGTCAGCGGCGGCCGGATCCTGGACGCCAACGGCAACAACTTCGTGATGCGCGGCGTCAACCACGCCCACACCTGGTATCAGGACCGCACCCCGCAGGCGCTGGCCGACATCAAGGCGCTGGGCGCCAACACGGTCCGCATCGTGCTCGGCAGCGGGCAGCGCTGGGGCCCGGACAACGCCGCCAACGTGTCCACCGTGATCAGCCAGTGCAAGGCGAACCGGCTGATCTGCGTGCTGGAGGCGCACGACACCACCGGCTACGGCGAGCAGAGCGGCGCCGCCACCCTGGCCCAGGCGGTCGACTACTGGATCAGCATCAAGAGCGCGCTGGCCGGCCAGGAGCGCTACGTCATCCTGAACATCGGCAACGAGCCGTACGGCAACACCAGCACCGCGGGCTGGGTCGCGGACACCAAGAACGCGATCACCCGGCTGCGCGCCGCCGGCTTCGAGCACTCCATCATGGTGGACGCGCCGAACTGGGGCCAGGACTGGTCGTTCACCATGCGCGACAACGCCGCCTCGGTGTTCGCCACCGACCCGCAGAAGAACACCATCTTCTCGATCCACATGTACGGCGTCTACGACACGGCCGCCGAGATCACCGACTACCTGGGCCGGTTCCGCACCGCCGGGCTGCCGATCGTGGTGGGCGAGTTCGGCCACAACCACTCCGACGGCAACCCCGACGAGGACACCATCCTGGCCACCGCCCAGTCCCAGGGCATCGGCTACCTCGGCTGGTCGTGGAGCGGCAACGGCGGCGGCGTCGAGTACCTCGACCTGGTCACCAACTTCAACGCCGCCGCGCTGACCTCCTGGGGCGACCGGCTGTTCAACGGCGCCAACGGCATCAAGGCGACCTCCCGCGAGGCGTCCGTCTTCGGCGGCACCACGCCCACCACGCCGACCACTCCCCCGTCCTCCCCGCCGACCTCCCCCTCGACCCCGCCGTCCAGCCCGCCGCCCGCGGGCAAGACGTGCACCGCCACCTACGCGGTCATCGGGCAGTGGGGCGGCGGC
The DNA here is from genome assembly GCF_044465625.1 of Actinoplanes sp. NPDC049599. Lineage (NCBI taxonomy): Bacteria > Bacillati > Actinomycetota > Actinomycetes > Micromonosporales > Micromonosporaceae > Actinoplanes > Actinoplanes sp. NPDC049599. Next base: position 102,413 of record NZ_JBITLX010000012.1, on the reverse strand, counting down.
TTCCAGGGCGCGGTCACCGTCAAGGCCGGCAACGCCGCGATCACCTCGTGGACGGTCACCTGGACGTGGCCCAGCGGGCAGCGCTTCACCAACACCTGGAACGCCACGGTCAGCGGCACCGGTGACGCGGTGACCGCCCGCAACGCGCCGTACAACGGCTCGGTGCCGGCCGGCGGCAGCACCAGCTGGGGCTTCACGGCCAGCTACACCGGCACGAACACCGCACCCACCGCCACCTGCGCGGCCGCCTGACCCCCCACCAGGGGCCGCCCAGCGGTCCGGCCCGTACAGCCCCGGGCCGGACCGCTACCCGGCCGCAACCGCCGCGCACCCGTGCTGCTCCCCCGGACCGCCAGTCTGGGGGGCCCTCCAGCCCTGGGAGCACCGTGACCACGACACACGCGCCGGTGGACGCCGGTCGCCTGGCCGACGAGCTGCTGACCCTGGAGATCGGCTTCACCGCGACCTTCCACGACGACGCGGCCACGGCCGCCCGCCTCGAGCACGACGCCGCCGGGCTGGGCCGCACCCAGCTGGAGCTGCGCGCCCGGGTGGCCCGGGCCGTCGTCATGCTGCGCGAGGGCGACACGGTCGCCGGGGGCCGGCTGACCCACCAGGTCTACCCGCAGGCCGTCGAGCTGGGCGACGGCTACGTGCTCTCCCGCTGCCACCGCGCGCTGTCGATCTTCTTCCGCCAGCTCGGTGACAACGCCACCGCGCTCGCCCACGCCGTGCAGTGCATGTCGCACACCCCCGGCGACGTGCCGCCGGCCATCCGCAGCCGGCACCTGATGTGCCTGGCCGTGCTGCTCGACGAGACCGGCTCGCCGGACGAGGCCCTGCGGGCGTTCGCCGAGGCGCTGGCCCTGGCCACCGCCCACGGCGACGGCCAGCTGGCGCTGCACCTGCTCAACAACATGACCTACACCGCGTACGAGCGGGGTGACCTGGCGGCCGCCGAGGAGCTGGTGCGCCGGATGCGGACCACCTCCGCGACCGCCGGGATCGGGCTCAGCGCCACCTGCCTGGACACCCTGGCCCGGGTCGCGATGCTGGGCGGGCGGCACGGCGAGGTGGCCGAGGTGCTGGCCCCGCTGCTCGTCGACGACGCGCCCCGGCACCTGATCGACGAGGGCAACGCGCTGGAGGAGGCCCTGCTCACCGCCGCCGAGGCGAAGCGGGAGCTGGGCCAGGCCGGCGACGCGCAGATCCTGCTGGACCGGGTGTTCCGGCTGTGCGCCGACCACGAGCTGGCCGGCCTGCAGGCCCGGGCCCGGGAGCAGCAGGCCCTGCTGCACGCCGCCACCGGGCGCTACCGGGAGGCCTTCGAGGAGTACCGGCGCTTCCACGTCGAGACGCAGGTGCTCACCTGCGCCCAGCAGGACGCCCGCTCCCGGGCGCTGCAGGCGGTGTACCAGGCGGAGGAGGCGCGCCGGGCCACGGAAACGTTCCGCGAGCTGGCCCACCGCGACGCCCTGACCGGCCTGCACAACCGGCGGCACGCGGACGAGGAGCTGCCCGCGGCGCTGGCGGCGGGCGCGGCGGACGGCACGCCGGTGTCGGTCGCGCTGATCGACCTGGACCACTTCAAGCGGGTCAACGACACGCTCTCGCACGCGACCGGGGACACCGTGCTGCGCCGCGTGGCCGGGCTGCTCACCGCGGCCGCGCCGCCGGGCGCCCTGGTCGCCCGGATCGGCGGCGAGGAGTTCGTGGTGCTGCTGACCCGCACGGAAGGCGCGGCGGCGGTCCGGGCCTGCGAGCGGATCCGGGCGGCCGTGGCCGGCGCCGACTGGTCCGCAGTCACCCGCGGCCTGCCGGTGACGTGCAGCATCGGCGTCACCACGGTGACCGGCGCCGGGCCCACCCCGGCCACGGCACTGGCCGCCGCCGACCGCAACCTCTACGCGGCCAAGCGCTCGGGCCGGGACCGGGTCTGCGGCGACCCGGTCACCGCTGCGGTGTGAAGCCGCCGCTCACCTTCGCGTCCTTGCCGCCCGCGCCGGCCGCGGCGGCGTAGCTGTCGTCCGCCGCGTCCCGCTTGCCGGCGGCGTGGTTGAACTGCACCGCGAACGTGTACTCGCCCGGCGCCAGGGTGAAGCCCTGCTGCAGAGTGAAGCGGTAGACCAGCATCTTGGCGGTCCGGCTGCTCGTCATCGCGAGCATGTTGGTCGGTACGTTGCTCCACCGGCCGGTCTCGACCACCCCGGCGGTGAGCGCGACCTCGACGGTGACGTCCAGGGCGGTGATCGTCCGGGTGGTCTCCAGCACCACGTTGCCCTGCGACCAGCCGTCGTTGGAGTGCGGGTCGACCAGCCCGGTCGAGGCGAGGAACCCGTCCCGGGCGGGATCCGGCGGGGTGCCGGCGGGCGAGCTCGGCGGCGGCGACGGCGTGCCGGTGGTGCTCCGGGACGGCCTGGTGGGCACCGTGGTGGTCGAGGTCGCCGTGGACGGCTTGGGCTGGGCCGTGGTGGCCGGGACCGACGGCGCCGGCCCGGCCGTCGGTGCGGCCGCCGGGGTGTCGTCCACCTCCGGCCCGCGGTTGCCCCAGCGGACCCCGGCGACGGCCAGCACCAGCACCACCGCCACGGCGACCGCGGCGGCGACCGGGCGCAGCAGCACCAGGAACCTGTCGAGCGGCCGGCGGGCCGGCGCGGACCGGCCCTGCGCGATCCGGGTCAGCATCGCCTCCCGGTCCGGCCGGTGCCGGTCGGCCTCCTCGCGCAGCGCCGTGCGGAGGTCGCGTTCGTCATGCTGACGCATGCAGTCCTCCCGTCGTCACCGGCAGATCCTTGAGGTGCTCGCTGAGCTGGGCCGCACCGCGTGAGGTCAGGCTCTTGACCGCGCCGATCGAGATGCCGAGGATCTCGGCGACCTCGCGCTCCGGCACGTCGAACGCGTACCGCAGGACCACGCACTCGCGGCGGCGCAGCGGCAGGTGACGCAGGGCGGCCCGGACGTCGAGCACCGCGGGGGTGTCCGGTTCGCCCCGGTCCCGGCGCAGCAGGCCCAGCCCGAGCAGGCCGGCCCGCTCCCGGCTCTGCCGCTTGATCCACTGGCGGGCCAGGTTGGCCAGGATGCCCCGGGCGTACGCGATCGGGCTGTCCGCCGCCTGGACCCGCTCCCAGTGCCGCCACACCTCGACGAACGCGTCCGCGGCCAGGTCGTCGGCCACGCCGGACTCACCCGTCACCAGGTAGGCCAGCCGCGACAGGTCCGCGTGGTGCTGCTCGAAGAAGCGCCGGAAGGCACGCTCCGCGTCCGGGTCCGTCACACGATCCTTTCCGATCCTCGGTACGGGGTACGGGCCGGCTACCCCGGCTGTGCGAATACACGGAACCGGAGCAGCCGGAGTTCAATCGCGCGGGCCGAGGTGTCGAGGGTGCCCGCGCCGGGGGACGGCGTCAAGAAACCCACGAGGAGGCCGGGTGAGGTCCTGATGGAACGGCCTCCTCGCGGGTCACTTGCCCCACTAGTGGCCGGCCCGGCCCGGAAGGTTGCCACCCGCCGCGAAGTTTTTTCCCGGTCGATCAGAATTCGAGAAGCGCGGGTGATCCGGCCGCACGTACCGTGGCCGCATGCCCAGAGCCAGCAGCCACGACGTGATCCGCGTGCACGGCGCGCGGGAGAACAATCTCAAGGACGTCAGCATCGAGATCCCGAAGCGGCAGCTGACGGTCTTCACCGGGGTCTCCGGCTCGGGCAAGAGCTCGCTGGTGTTCGGCACGATCGCCGCGGAGTCCCAGCGGCTGATCAACGAGACCTACAGCGCGTTCGTGCAGGGCTTCATGCCGACCCTGGGCCGGCCCGAGGTCGACGTGCTGGAGGGGCTGACCACCGCGATCATCGTCGACCAGCAGCGGCTGGGCGCCGACCCCCGGTCCACGGTCGGCACCGTCACCGACGCCAACGCGATGCTGCGCATCCTGTTCAGCCGGCTCGGCAAGCCGCACATCGGCTCGCCCCAGGCCTTCTCCTTCAACGTCGCCTCGATCAGCGGGGCGGGCGCGGTCACCCTGGAGCGCGCCGGGCGCACCGTGAAGGAGCGCCGGGAGTTCAGCATCACCGGCGGCATGTGCCCGCGCTGCGAGGGCCGGGGCCGGGTCTCCGACATCGACCTCGCCCAGCTCTACGACGCCTCGAAGTCGATCGCCGAGGGCGCGTTCACCATCCCGGGCTGGAAATCCGACAGCTTCTGGACCGTGCGCACCTACGCCGAGTCCGGCTTCGTCGACCCGGACAAGCCGATCGCCAAGTTCACCAAGCGGGAGCTGAACGACTTCCTCTACAAGGAACCGACCAAGATCAAGGTCCAGGGCGTCAACCTCACCTACGAGGGGCTGATCCCCAAGATCCAGAAGTCGTTCCTGAGCAAGGACAAGGAGGCGATGCAGCCGCACATCCGGGCGTTCGTGGAGCGGGCGGTCACCTTCACCGTCTGCCCCGAGTGCGACGGCTCCCGGCTCAGCGCGGCGGCCCGCTCCTCGAAGATCAAGAAGATCAGCATCGCCGACGCCTGCGCGATGCAGATCAGCGACCTGGCGGGCTGGGTGCGGGAGCTGCACGAGCCGTCGGTGGCGCCGCTGCTGGCCAAGCTGGCGCACACCCTCGACTCGTTCGTCGAGATCGGGCTGGGCTACCTCTCGCTGGAGCGGCCGTCCGGCACGCTGTCCGGCGGCGAGGCGCAGCGGGTCAAGATGATCCGCCACCTCGGCTCCCCGCTCACCGAGATCAGCTACGTCTTCGACGAGCCCACCATCGGACTGCACCCGCACGACATCCAGCGGATGAACAACCTGCTGCTGCGGCTGCGGGACAAGGGCAACACCGTGCTGGTCGTGGAGCACAAGCCGGAGACGATCGCGATCGCCGACCACGTGGTCGACCTCGGCCCGGGCGCCGGCACCGCCGGCGGCGAGGTGGTCTTCGAGGGCACGTTCGCCGGGCTGCGGGCCAGCGGCACGCTGACCGGGCGGCACCTGGACGACCGGAGCACGGTCAAGCCGTCGGTGCGGACCCGCTCGGGGGTGCTGGCGGTGCGCGGCGCCACCACCCACAACCTGCGCGACGTCGACGTGGACATCCCGCTCGGCGTGCTGGTGGTGCTCACCGGCGTGGCCGGATCGGGCAAGAGCTCGCTGATCCAGGGCTCGGTGGCGGGCCGGGACGGGGTGGTGACGGTCGACCAGGCGGCGATCAAGGGCTCGCGGCGCAGCAATCCGGCCACCTACACCGGGCTGCTCGAGCCGATCCGCAAGGCGTTCGCGAAGGCCAACGGTGTCAAGCCCGCGCTGTTCAGCGCCAATTCCGAGGGTGCCTGCCCGACCTGCAACGGCGCCGGCGTCACGTACGTGGACCTGGCGATCATGGCCGGCATCGCCTCGGTCTGCGAGGAGTGCGAGGGCAAGCGGTTCCAGGCCGAGGTGCTCGAGTACACCTTCGGCGGGCGCAACATCGCCGAGGTGCTGGCCATGCCGGTCGAGGAGGCCGAGGAGTTCTTCGCCGACGGCGCGGCGGCCACCCCGGCCGCCCGGGCGATCCTGGCCCGGATGGCCGACGTCGGCCTGGGCTACCTCACCCTCGGCCAGCCGCTCACCACGCTGTCCGGCGGCGAGCGGCAGCGGCTCAAGCTGGCCACCCACCTGGGCGAGAAGGGTGGGGTCTACGTGCTCGACGAGCCCACCACCGGCCTGCACCTCGCCGACGTGCAGCACCTGCTCGGCCTGCTCGACCGGCTGGTCGACTCCGGCAAGTCGGTGGTGGTCATCGAGCACCACCAGGCCGTCATGGCGCACGCCGACTGGATCATCGACCTCGGGCCGGGCGCCGGCCACGACGGCGGCCGGGTGGTGTTCGAGGGCACACCCGCCGACCTGGTGGCCGCCCGCACCACCCTCACCGGCGAGCACCTCGCCACCTACGTCGGCGCCTGACCCACCCGCCGTCAGCCCTGCCGCAGGCCGGTGGGGCTGACGGGGTCAGGCCGGGCGGTGCAGGACCACCACGCCCCGGGGCTCCAGCACTCCCGGGGCGCCGTGCAGGACCTCGCCCGGCAGGCCGGTGAGGTCCACCGGCTCCGCCGTCCGGTTGATCAGGAACCAGAAGTCGCCGCGGACCGCCAGCTCCACCCGGCCGCGCAGCCCGGGTGGCAGCTCGCTCGGCACGCCGGCACGGCCCAGCAGGTCGGCCAGCACCGGCGCCAGGCCGTCCGGCCCGAGCCGGGTGGAGACGTACGCCGCCGAGCCCGCCCCCGCCGCCCGCCGGGTGATCGCCGGGCCGCCGCCCCGGTACGACGCCAGCACCTCGACGCCGTCGCCGGTGACCGTGACGCCGTCGGTCCACAGGGTGCCGGTCAGCCCGTTGTCCAGCTCGGCCCGCTCGTCGTCGCCCAGCGGGGCGAACTCCTCGATCCGGATGCCCAGCAGCTCCCGCAGCGGGCCGGGATAGCCGTCCAGCCAGACGTGGTCGTGCTCGTCGACGATGCCGGAGAAGTACGTGGTCACCAGGTGCCCCCCGGCCGCCACGTACGCCGTCAGCCGCTCCGCCAGCGCGGCCGGCACCACGTGCAGCACCGGCGCCACCACCAGGTCGTAGCCGGCGAAGTCCCGGCCCACCGGCAGCACGTCGGCGCGCACGCCCAGCGCCAGGAACGCCGTGTACCAGTCCAGCGCCTCGCGGTGGTAGCGCAGCCGGTCCGTCGGGTGCGAGTCCTGCTCACTGGCCCACCAGGACGCCCAGTCGAACAGGATGGCGGCGCGGGCCGGGGTCCGTGCCGTACCCGCGATCGGGGCCAGCCGCCGCAGCGTCGCGCCCAGCCGGACCACCGACCGGAAGACCTCGCTGTGCGCGCCGGCGTGCGGCAGCATCGCCGAGTGGTACTTCTCCGCCCCGGCCCGCGACTGCCGCCACTGGAAGAAGCAGACCGCGTCGGCGCCGTGCGCCACGTGGGTGAGCGAGTCGCGGGCCAGCTCGCCCGGCTGCTTCGGCACGTTGATCGGCTGCCAGTTGACCGCGCTGGTGGAGTGCTCCATCAGGAACCACGGCCGGCCGCCGGCGAGGTTGCCGGTCAGGTTGGCCGAGAAGGACAGCTCGTCCAGGGCCCGCGGCCCGCGCTGCACGTAGTGGTCGTTGGCGATGAAGTCGACCTCGGCCGCCCAGTCGGCGTAGTCCATCGGCTTCTGCCCGCCCATCACCATGAAGTTGGTGGTGGCCGGCACGTCCGGGGTGAGCTCGCGCAGCACCGCCCGCTCGGCGCGCAGGTAGTCCTTGAGCGCGTCGGAGGAGAAGCGCTTGAAGTCCAGCTGCTGGGTCGGGTTGGGGTGGGTGGCCGCCTGCCGGGGCGGCAGGATCTGCGCCCAGTCGCTGTAGTGCTGCGACCAGAACGCGGTGCCCCAGGCCGCGTTGAGCGCGTCCAGGTCGCCGTACCGCGCGGCCAGCCAGGTGCGGAAGGCCGCCGCGGCGTCGTCGGAGTAGTCGTAGACGTTGTGGCAGCCCAGCTCGTTGGAGATGTGCCAGGCGGCCAGCGCCGGGTGCCGGCCGTACCGCTCGGCCATCGCGCGGACCAGCCGCAGCGCGTGCGCGCGGAAGATCGGCGAGGTGGGCCGCCAGTGCTGGCGGCCGCCCGGCCAGACCGTCGCGCCGTGCGCGTCGACGGGCAGGATCTCCGGGTGCTTCGCGGTCAGCCACGGCGGCGGGGACGCCGTCGCCGTGGCCAGGTCGACCGCGATGCCGCCGGCGTGCAGCAGCTCGATGACCTCGTCGAGCCAGCCGAAGTCGTACTTGCCCTCGACCGGTTCGAGCCGGGCCCACGAGAAGATCGCAAGCGAGACGACGGTGACCCCGGCGGCCCGCATGTGCCGGATGTCGTCGTCCCAGGTGGCGCGCGGCCACTGTTCAGGGTTGTAGTCGGCGCCGTACTCGATCCGGGGCCCGGCGGCGTCGGGCAGCTGCAGCCAGCGGTGGGGAGTCACTTGACCGTGAAGCCCTGCTCGGTGCCGTACTTGGCGGACTGGTCCTGCCAGGCCTTGAGGCCGTCGGCCAGCGGGGTCGCGGACACGTAGGACTTGCCCACGGTGTCGTTGAAGATGCTGTTCGCGTACACCTGGAAGGGCAGGTACGACCAGCCGGGCACCACGTTCTTGGCGGACTCGGCGAAGACCTCGTTGGCCTTCTGGCCGCCGAAGTACTTGAACTCGGTGCCGAGGAACTCGGCGTTGTCGATGTCGGCGGTGGTGGCCGGGAACGCGCCCTCCTTGATCCGCGAGTCCTTGCCGGCGTCGACGGCCGCGTACTTCAGGAACGCGTAGGCCAGCGCCTTGTTCGCCGACTTCTCCGGTACGGCCAGCGAGCTGCCGCCGTTCTCCGCGCTGGCCTTGCCGCCGGCCTCCCACTGCGGCATCGGGGCGACACGCCACTTGCCGGACGCGGCGGCCGCGCCGGTGACCAGGTTGCCCGGCATCCAGGCGCCGGTGGCCAGGCTGGCGATGGTGCCGTCGGCCAGCGCCTTGAACCACTCGTCGGTCCACGGCGGGATCGGCGCGACCAGCTTCTCGGTGATCATCGGCTGCCAGGTCGAGGCGAACTTCGCCGAGCCCGGGTCCGCGAGGTTGATCGTGACGTCGGTGCCCTGGGTCTGGAACGGCTTGCCGCCGGCCTGCCAGATCATGCTGGTGGTGAAGCCGGCGTCGCCGCTGTCGGCGGTCAGGTACGCCTTCGGGTCGGCCTTGTGCAGCTTGCGGGCGGCCTCGACGTACTCCGCCCAGGTGGCGGGCACGGCGATGCCGTGCTTGTCGAAGACCTCCTTGTTGTAGAACAGCGCCATCGGGCCCGAGTCGATCGGCAGGCCGTAGACCCCGCTGCCGCCGAGCGTCACCGCGTTCCACGGGCCGGGGGTGAAGGTGCTCTTCAGGCCGGACGCGCCGTACCCGCCGATGTCGGCGATCGACTTGGCGAGGGCGAACTGGGGCAGCGCGTAGTACTCGATCTGCGCGACGTCGGGCACCCCGCTGCCGGCCGCGATCGCGTTCTGCAGCGCCGTGTACTGCTTGTCGCCGGTGCCGGCGTTGACCAGCTCGACCTTGACGTTCGGGTATTTGGACTGGAAGGTGGCGACGACGTTCTTGAGCGTGTTGTCCCAGCCCCAGACCGTCAGCGAGCCGCCCTTGGCGAGGGCGGCGTCGACATCAGCCGCGGAGACGCCGCCGCCGGACGTACCGGTGTCGGTCTTGTCGTCACCGCTGCCGCAGGCGGCGAGCGCCAGCACGGCGGCGGTCGCCGCGGCGGCCACCGAGAGAAACCTTCTCATCTGTTGTCCTTTCGGGGGGTTCATTCTTTGACGCTGCCGGCCGCCAGGCCCGACTGCCAGTAGCGCTGCAGCAGGAGGAACGCCGCGAGCAGCGGCAGGATCGTCAGGAGCGATCCGGTGATGACGAGGTTGAACACGGCCTCGCTGCCCGCCGTCTGGGCCTGGGCGTTCCACGCGTTCAGGCCGATGGTCAGCGGGTACCAGTCCGGGTCCTTCAGCATGATCAGCGGCAGGAAGTAGTTGTTCCAGGTGACGACCATGTTGAAGAGCAGTGCCGTGACGATGCCGGGCCCCAGCAGCGGCACGGAGATGCGGAAGAAGGTGCGGAACTCCCCCGCGCCGTCCACCCGGGCGGCCTCGAGCATCTCGTCCGGGATGGCCTGCCCCGAGAAGGTCCACATCAGGTAGAGCCCGAACGGCGAGATCAGCGACGGGATGATCACCGACCACGGGGTGTTGGTCAGGCCCATCTTGCTGAACATCAGGAAGGTCGGCACGGCCAGCGCGGTGCCCGGCACGGCGACCGCGCCGATCACGACGGCGAAGACCGCACGCCGGCCCGGGAAGTCGAACTTCGCCAGCCCGTATCCGGCCAGGGTGGACAGCAGCGTCGCGCCGCCGGCGCCGACCACCACGTACAGCACGGTGTTGCCCAGCCAGCGGACGAAGACGCCGTCGTCGTAGGTGAACGTCTGGCGCAGGTTCGACCAGAGGGCGAAGTCCCCGTTGTCGAACCACAGGCCGAACGAAGAGAGCAGGCCCTCCTGGGTCTTGGTCGCGTTGATCACCAGCCAGGCCAGCGGGATCAGGCTGTAGATCGCGACCAGGCCGGTGAGCAGCGTCAGCACGATGCTGCGCCGCGGGGTGCGGCTGTGCCGCCGGATCCTGGCACGCGGGGCGGTGGCGGCGGGTGCGGCGGCCGAGGGCTGCACTGCGGTGGTCATCAGTTCTCCCTCGTGCCGCGCAGCTGCACGACGTAGGCGATGACCATCGTGATGAGGCCCATGATGATCGCCACGGTGGCGGCGTAGTTGTACTGCTGACCCGAGAAGGACAGCTGGTAGGCGTACATGTTCGGGGTGTAGCCGGTGGTCAGCACGTTCTTGGCCAGCGGGCGCAGGATGGCCGGCTCGTTGAAGAGCTGGAAGCTGCCGATCACCGAGAAGATGGTGGCGATCACCAGGGCGCCGCGGATGGCCGGCAGCTTGATCGCCGTGATGATCCGGAACGCCCCGGCGCCGTCGATCTCGGCGGACTCGTAGAGCGAGCCCGGCACCACGCGCAGCGCGGAGTAGAAGATCAGCATGTTGTAGCCGACGAACTCCCAGGTCACGATGTTGCCGATGGAGGCGAGCGCGAGGCTGCCGCCGAGCGGGTCGGGCAGCGTGACGCCCAGCGCCTCGTTGATGTTGCCGACCAGGCCGAACTGGGTGCCGTACATGAAGCCCCACATCAGCGTGGCCACCACCGCCGGCACCGCGTACGGCAGGAAGATCGTGACCCGGAAGAACGCCTTGCCGTAGAGCCGGCCGCTGTCGATGGCGAGCGCCACCAGCAGCGCGAGCACCAGCATGATCGGCACCTGGACCACCAGGAACAGCGCGACCCGGCCGAACCCGGCCCAGAACTGCTCGTCCCGCAGGGCCTGGGTGTAGTTGTCCAGCCCGACGAAGGAGTTCCCGCCGATGAGCCGGTTGCGGTACAGGCTCAGGTAGATCGAGTAGCCGATCGGGGCCAGGAAGACCAGGGCGAACACGGCCAGGAACGGGCCGACGAACTTCCAGCCCGCCCAGGACCGCCGTCGCTTGGTCACCACGAGGGTGTCGGTCATGCGGTCCCGTCCTTCCCGCCGGTCGCCGGCGTCCCGAGGCCCGGAGATGTTTGCGTGAACATGGCCGCCGGGGCCCCGTCCACCTGCACTACCGGGAATGTCGACGCACGGAAATGTTTACGTAAACATCGGGGTGATAGTTTCACCACGTTTCCGGCTCGTCAAGAAGGAGTTGCCAACGATGACCGCTGGCCGTACCCGCCGCCCGGGACGGGGAGTGTCGATGGCGGACGTCGCCCGGCTCGCCGGGGTGTCGTCGCAGACGGTTTCCCGGGTCTCGACCGGGCATCCCAGCGTGGTCGAGTCGACCCGGCAGCAGGTGCTGGCCGCCATGCAGCAGCTCGGCTACCGGCCCAACAGCGCCGCGCGGGCGCTCAAGCGGGGCGAGTTCCGCACCCTCGGCGTCATCCTGTTCACCCTGGCGACCACCGGCAACAGCCGCACGGTCGAGGCGATCGCGGGCTACGCCGCGACCGAGGGGTACGCGATCACGCTCATCCCGGTGGCGGCGCCGACCCAGGACGGGGTGCTCGGCGCGTTCAGCCGCCTCGGCGAGCTGGCCGTCGACGGGATCATCGTGATCATGGAGGTGCACCTGCTGGACGCGGCGAACCTGAACCTGCCGCCCGGCGTGCAGGTGGTGGTCGTGGACTCCGACGCCGGCGACCGCTACCCGGTGGTGGACACCGACCAGGCCGACGGCGCCCGCCAGGCCGTCCGGCACCTGCTCGAGCTGGGCCACGAGACGGTCTGGCACGTCACCGGGCCGGCCGAGTCGTTCGCGAGCGAGCGGCGCACCCAGGCATGGCGGCGGACCCTGCTGGAGGCGGGCCGGGCGGTGCCGCCGGTGCAGCGCGGCGACTGGTCGGCCGAGTCCGGCTACCGCGCCGGTCTGGCCCTGGCCGCGGAGCCGGCGTGCACGGCCGTGTTCGCCGCCAACGACCAGATGGCGCTGGGCCTGCTGCGCGCGTTCCACGAGCGGGGCCGCCCGGTGCCGCGGGAGGTGAGCATCGTCGGCTTCGACGACATCCCGGACTCCGGCTCCTTCATCCCGCCGCTGACCACCGTGCACCAGGACTTCGCCGAGGTCGGCCGGCGCTGCGTGCAGGGCCTGCTGCGGCAGATCCGCAACGAGCCGGAAGGCCCCGGCACGGTGCTCGTGCCGACCCGGCTGGTGGTGCGCGCCAGCACGGCTCCCCCGCGCGGCCGGTAGCGGGCCCGGCCCCGAAGACTGGCGGCATGGAGTTCTTCTGTTACCACCGCGACCGGCCGGGTGCCGCCGCCCTGCGCGACGTGCTGCTGGAGGACCACTGGTCCTATATGGACCGGTACGCGGCGGAGCTGATCGCCCGCGGCCCGACCTTCGCCGGCGACGGGGACCACGAGCCGCCCACCGGCAGTGTGCACATCGTCGACCTGCCCGATCCGGCCGCCGCCCGGGCGTTCGCCTTCGACGAGCCCAACTTCCAGGCCGGCGTCTACCGCGACGTGCTGCTGCGCCGGTGGCGCAACACGCTCGGGCGCACGATGTGGGACTTCCCCGGCGGGCGCACGGGCGGCAACCGCTACCTGGTGCTGGGGCTGGGCGCAGGGGAGCCGGCCGACCTCGCGCTGCCGGCCGGGCGGGACGGGCTCATCGCGTACGGGCCGCTGCTCTGCGATGACGGCGACGCCTGGCTGGGCACGGCGGCGCTGGTGCGGGCGGCCGGGCCGGGCGAGGCGGGCGCGCTGCTGACCGCGGACCGCTACGCCGCGGTCGAGGTGCACAGCTGGGCGGCCGGCGGGCGGCCGTCCTGAAGGGGCCCGGCTGCCCCACGGGGGCAAGGCAGCCGGGCCGGTCCTCAGAGCGACAGCCGCTGACCCGGGAGGATCAGGTGCGGGTTGCCGCCGAGCGCGGCGCGGTTGAGCTGGAACAGCGCGCGCCAGCCGCCCTTGACGTGGTGGGCGGCCGCGATCCTGGCGAGGGTGTCGCCGGACTTGACCGTGTACTTCTTGCCGGTGGCCCTGGCGGAGGTCGCCTTGGTGGCCTTCTTGTGCGCGGTGGACCGCGAGGTGGCGCCGCCGGCGTTCTTCGCCTTGTACGCCTTGCTCGAGCCGGCCTTCTTGCCGCAGGTCGGCCACGCGCCGATGCCCTGGCCCTTGAGCACCTTCTCGGCGATCCGGATCTGCTCGGCGCGGCTGGCCCTGTTGGCCGTGCTCGCGTACTTGCCGCCGCCGTACGCCTTCCAGGTGCCGCGGCTGAACTGCAGGCCGCCGTAGTAGCCGTTGCCGGTGTTGATGCTCCAGTTGCCACCGGACTCGCACTGCGCGATCGCGTCCCAGTTCACGCCGGCCCGGGCCTGGGCGGCGGTGCCCGGGGCGAGCAGGGCGAGGGTGCCCGCCGCACCCGCCACGGCCAGGCCGAGGGCGCGCAGGGACTGCTTGTGGATCTGTGCCATATGGGTGTGCCTCCACGCCTGCGAGGTCAGCTGTCGGGTTCGGGCTGAGGTGGCCCGGCCGCTCGGTCTCCGCGGCTTCACCCCGAGGCGCGCTCTCGCGCGCCGAGGAACCTGTGGGTCCCCCGCTCCATGCCTGAGGTTGATGTCCCAGCCCGGTCGGCGGCAGGACTCGGCGTTTACCGACCGCGGGGCCCGCGTCAGCGGACCGGCCGACGATAACCACGCACCCCGCCGGGCGGCCAAGCCGACAAGCGTGAACGTGAGGTTGTTCTCAGCTTCCGACCGATTCGATCTTGTCGAAAGATGGCGGTGAATCCGGATAAAACCTACCGGACCGCCGCCCGTTATTTTTAGTTATGCGGCTTTTGGTCCCCGCGCCCGCGACCGCCCGGCCGATCGTGCTAACGCCCCCGCCCGACCTGCGGCGCAGCGGTTCAGAGCGGGATCCACTCCGTCGCGGTGGTGACCGCGCGCAGCACCTCCGGCAGCGGCTCGACGCCGAGCCCCGGCCCGGTCGGCACCGCCAGATGACCGTCCTCGAGCACGAACGGCTCGGTCAGGTCGGTGCGGTAGTAGCGTTCCGACGCCGACGTGTCGCCGGGCAGCGTGAAGCCGGGCAGCGCGGCCAGCGCCACGTTCGCGGCCCGGCCCAGGCCGGTCTCCAGCATGCCGCCGCACCACACCGGCACGCCGTGCGCGGCGCACACGTCGTGGATCCGGCGGGCCTCCAGGTAGCCGCCGACCCGGCCCGGCTTGACGTTGACGATCGCCGCGGCGCCCAGCGTGATCGCGGCGGCCGCGCTGCGGGCCGAGGTGATCGACTCGTCCAGGCACACCGGGGTGGTGATCAGCCGGGCCAGCTCGGCGTGCCCCAGCAGGTCCTCCTCGTCCAGCGGCTGCTCGATCAGCAGCAGCCCGAACGGGTCCAGCCGGGCCAGGTGCCGGGCGTCCGCGAGCGTGTACGCCGTGTTCGCGTCCACCTGGAGCAGCACCCCGTCGCCGAAGCGCTCGCGGACCGCGCGCACCGGCGCGACGTCCCAGCCCGGCTCGATCTTCAGCTTGATCCGCAGGTAGCCCGCCGCCAGGTAGCCGCCCACCGCGTCCAGCAGCTCGCCGAGCGAGGACATGATGCCCACCGAGACGCCGCACGGCACCCGCTCGTGCACGGCGCCCAGCTCCCGGGCGAGCGGGCGGTCCTGGGCCCGCAGCTCCGCGTCGAGCACCGCGGTCTCCAGCGCGGCCTTGGCCATCCGGTGCCCCTTGAACGCCGCCAGCGCCGGCCCGACCGCGTACGCGTCGAGCCGCGGCACCGCGGCGAGCCGGGGGATCAGGTGCCGGCGCAGCACGTCGGCGGCGGCCTCGGTGTACTCGCTGGAGTACCGGGGGTCGGCCATCGCCACGCACTCGCCCCAGCCCTCGGCGGCCTCGGTGACCGCGCGCACCAGCAGCACGTCCCGGCTGGTCTCGGTGCCGAACGACGTGCGGAACGGCGCCACCAGCGGCATGGCGACCCGGCGCAGCTCGATACCCTGGAGTTTCATCGGCCGTACTCCTCCGTGCCGCGGGTGAGGACGTACCAGCCGTCCCGGTCGAAGCCGGCGAACCGCAGCCCGTCGGCGAGCAGCACGCTGAGCGTGTCGCGGACGGCGACCCGCCAGTCCTTGGCGGCGCCGGGCGCGCCCCGGCGCAGCGCCTCGATGTCCTCCGGGACCGCCACCGCCACGGTCTGCCCGCGGTGCGGACCGGGCACCGGGCCGCCGGCCGGCGACCGGCGCAGGGCCAACGCCGCGGTCGGCGGGCGGACGCAGCGCCGCGCCCGGCCGGCGCCGGCCGCGACCACCGCGGGCGCGGCGAGGTCCCAGCGCACCAGCAGCCGGTCGCTGTCGTCGTCGCCGTTGATCCGGTCGTGCATCGGGCCGTAGAAGTTCGGCAGGTACTCGGTCGGCAGCGCGCCCAGCTTGGTCAGGTTGAAGTAGGCGTTGCGGGCGACCAGCGGGTCGAAGGTCCAGCTGACCGTGGTGATGCCGCGCTGCAGCGCCCAGGCCCGCTGGTGCTGCTTGAGCGCGAAGCCGACGCTGCGCCCGGCCGCGCCCGCGGTCACCCCGGCGATGTGG
Organism: Actinoplanes sp. NPDC049599; assembly: GCF_044465625.1. Lineage (NCBI taxonomy): Bacteria > Bacillati > Actinomycetota > Actinomycetes > Micromonosporales > Micromonosporaceae > Actinoplanes > Actinoplanes sp. NPDC049599. Next base: position 86,726 of record NZ_JBITLX010000012.1, on the reverse strand, counting down.
CTGTGCAGCTCCCGTTCGCCCGGCGCGGCGAAGAACGCCACCGCGGCGCCGACCAGGGTGCCGCCGTCGAAGGCGCCGGCCACGTAGTTGCCGGACTTCGCCAGCGCCCGCAGCAGCTCGGTGGTGAGCAGCCGGCCGGTGGCGTCCTCCTGCCAGATGCCGGCCAGCATCCGGTCCAGGGTGGCCAGTTCGGCCAGGCTGCTCACCGGGCGCACCAGCACGCGCGCGGCCCGCGCCGCCGACCCGGCCGCCTCCAGCGCCGCGGCGATCACCCGGCTCACGGCCCGTCCTCCGCCAGCAGGTCGGCGATCAGGCCGGCGATCAGCGCGGCCCGGCCCGGCAGCGCGTCGACCAGCACGTGTTCGTCGTCGGCGTGCGCGCCGCCGCCGACCGCGCCGAGACCGTCCAGCGTGGGCGTACCGACGCCGGCGGTGAAGTTGCCGTCCGAGCCGCCGCCGACCGCCGCGCCGGCCGGGACCGGCAGGCCCAGCCCGGCGGCGACCCGCACGGCCCGCCGCAGCAGCGCGGCGGAGGCCGGCGCCGCCATCGGCGGCCGGTTGGGGCCGCCGGTCAGCTCCAGCCGCGCGCCGGGCAGCACCGGCCGCAGGGACCGCAGCGCCGCGTCGACCCGGGCCTGCTCGGCCGCGTCGCGGACCCGGACGTCCACCTCCACCTCGGCGCCGGCCGGCACCGTGTTCGCCGAGCTGCCGGCCGCCGCCATGGTCGGGGTCACCGTGGTGCCGCGGCCGGGGTCGGTCAGCGCGGTGAGGGCCAGGACCTGATGGGCCAGCTCGACGGTGGCGTTGACGCCGCGTTCCGGTTCCAGGCCCGCGTGCGCGGCGAGCCCGTGCACCCGGAGCCGGTAGCGCGAGACCCCCTTGCGCTCGGTCTTGAGCGCGCCGCCGGTCGCCGCCGCCTCCAGCACCAGCGCCGCCGCGCAACCGGCGGCGGTCTGCTCGACCAGCCCGCGCGAGGTCGGCGAACCGAGCTCCTCGTCGCTGGTGACCAGCAGCGTCACCCCGGCGGGCACGTCCAGCTCGGCGAGCGCGTGCAGGGCCAGCACCAGGCCGGCCTTCATGTCCACGCAGCCGGGACCGCGCAGCACGCCGTCACGCACCGCGTACGGGTGGGTGGCCAGCGAGCCGAGCGGCCAGACGGTGTCGTGGTGGCCGAGCAGCAGCACCCGGGCCGGGCCGGCGCCCAGCCGCCAGCGCAGGTGGACGCGGTCGCCGGCGCGGACCCGCTCGGGCGCCGCACCGAGGTGGCGCTTGCCGAGGTCGGCGACCAGATCGGTGCTGCGGGCCAGCGCGTCCTTGTCGCCCGCGGGCGACTCGCAGGTGACCAGCTCCTCGATGTCGGCGAGCAGGCCGGGCAGCCGCCGCGCCATCCGGGTCACCAGATCCATGCCGGCCCACCTCCGCCCGTGCCGTTGCTGCCAGCCTAGGCCCCGGCGGGGTTCCCCGGGGGACGGCGGCGGGCCGGGCAGGCGGTAGGGTTCCTGCCCATGTGCCCGGTCGTCGACGCAGGACGGACAGTCCGGTGACCAGCGCCCTGCGGCCCGGTGACCCACGGCGACTCGGCGGATACCGGATGCTGTCGCGGCTCGGCGCGGGCGGCATGGGCACGGTCTTCCTGGCCACCTCGGAACGCGACGACCGGCTGGTGGCCGTGAAGGTGATCCGGCCCGAGTTCGCCGACGAGGACGAGTTCCGGGCGCGCTTCCGCAGCGAGGTCAACCGGGCCCGGCAGGTGCCGCCGTTCTGCACCGCCGAGGTGCTCGACGCCGACCCCGGGCACGCCAGCCCGTACCTGGTGGTCGAGTACGTGGACGGGCCGAGCCTGGCCGAGGTGGTGCAGGAGCAGGGCCCGCTCACCGCCGGCAACCTGCACAGCGTGGCGATCGGGGTGGCCACCGCGCTGGCCGCGATCCACGGTGCCGGGGTCATCCACCGCGACCTCAAGCCCCGCAACGTGCTCTTCTCGCTGGGCACCCCCAAGGTCATCGACTTCGGCATCGCGCGGGCGTTCGAGGCGACCAGCCAGCACACCCGCACCGATCAGATGGTCGGGACGGTGGCGTACATGGCGCCGGAGCGGTTCGACGCGGACAACCGGGGCGTGACGGCCGCCGCCGACGTGTTCGCCTGGGGCGCCGTGGTCGCGTACGCGGGCACCGGCCGGACCCCGTTCGCCGCCGACTCCCCCGCCGCGACCGCGGCCCGCATCCTCACCCAGCCGCCGGAGATCTCCGGCCTGCCCGCCCCGCTGCGCGACCTGGTCGCGCTGACCCTGGCCAAGGAGCCGGCCGACCGGCCCACCGCGCACGAGCTGCTGGACCTGCTGCTCAGCGCCGGCCCGCAGGAGCCGCTGACGCCGGCCGACGCGGCGCTGCGGCACGCCGCCGAGGCCGCCCAGCACTCCGGCCGGCACTCCACCGGCGGCCGGCGGCGCCGCGGCCGGACGCTGACCGACCACGCCGGTCCGCCGCGCCGCCGCCGGCTCGTCCCGGCCGTGGCCGCCGGCCTGGCCGTGCTCACCCTCGGCGGAACGGCCGCGTTCTACGGCTTGTCCGACGTGGACACCGGCGGCGACCCGGCCGCCGGCCCGATCGCGGTCGCCGCGCCGGCGCCGCGGGCGGTGCGCGGACCGGGCATCGTGGACCGGCTGGACCGGCCGGCCCAGTGGACCGCACGCACCTCGGGCACCGAGGGGACCTGCGTCTTCGACGGCGAGCTCGTCATCACCACCGGCGACGCCGCCGAGGCCGGCTGCCCGGGGCCGACGGACAGCTTCGCCGGCGACCAGTCCATCGAGGTGGCCGTGACGGTCCGCAACCCGGGCAGCTGCGCGCTGGTCTGGTTCCGCGCCGTCGATCGCAGCGGCTACCGGCTGGCGGCCTGCCCCGACGTCGTACGGCTCGACCTGGCCGACGGCGGCAACGACACCACGCTGACCAAGGTGGCGTCGCGGGCGTTCCGGCTCGGGCACCGCGAGCGGCTGCGGATCGACCTGCGCGGCACGCTCGCCACCGTGACCATCGGGGACACGCCGACCTTCCAGACCCCGATCACCGATCCGGGGCTGGTCGCCGGGCAGGTGCGGCTGGGCGTGCGCAGCGAGACGGCCGAGGGCGCGGCGCAGGCCTCGTTCGCCGACGCGGAATTCCGGTCGCTGTGAACCGCCTGCCCGCCGCGCTCGCCGCCGCCGTCCTGCTGCTCGGCGCCGCCGGGTGCAGCCCGGAACCGGCCCGGGTCCCGCCTGCGGCCTCCGCACCGGCCCCGGCCGCGCCCACCCCCACGTTCGCCGAGGTGCACCGGGGCGACACGGAGTCCGTGGTCAAGCTGCACCGCTTCGACCCGCGGGCTCGCGCGGTGGTCGTCGAGCCCACGGTGTTCCTCCAGGGTCCCGACTTCTGCGCGGCGTTCCACCTGCCCGGCACCGATCCGCGCTGCGACCGGGCCTGGGCCACCGAGGACAGCCGGGTCAAGGTGACGCTGCCGGTCAGCGCCGACGCGGAGCTGCTGAGCATCCGCGACGGCTCCCCGGAGTGCCTCGACGACCGGACCGGGGCCGGCACCTGCCGGTGGCCCGCGAGCGCGCTGGCCGGCCGGGTGTCCGCCGACGAGGGCGGCCTGCTGGTCCGGCTGACCACCAAGGACGGTACGGCCACCCGGATCGCCGAGGTCTACGTGCCCTGACCAGCCGGTTCCGGCGAACTCGGGCAAAGTGCGGACATCGGGTGATCTCTTCGTCCCTACCTCGCGTATCTTGACGTATCCCCCACCGGAGGACGACAAGATGGCTGACGATTCCGAGCGCGACGACCCGGTGCTGGTCCGTCCGTACATCACCACCCAGCCGGGTGGCGGCGCCGCGGGGCCCGACGACCGGGCGGCGCAGACCTGGCCCGCCGGCGCCGACCTGCCGGAGGACGGCACCGCGGAGATGGCCGCCGTCGCGGCACCCGCCGCCGCCCCGGACCCGGTGGCCAAGACGACCGCGCTGCGCCGCCAGCAGCTGCTGGTGCTGGCCGGGATCGGGGTGCTCGCGCTGCTCGGCAGCGCCGTCCTGCTGCTGGCCGGGCCCGACGACCCGCCCGCCGCGGACCGGCCGGCACCGACCGCGACCGCGCTGACCGGCGGACCGGGCCAGGCGCCGGCCGCCAGCGGCGGCGCCCGCAGCCTGGCCCCGAGCAGCCCCGGCCGGGCGGCGACCGCCGCCCGGACGGCGACCCCCACGGGTACGGCGCCCGGCGCCCCCGGGCAGAACGGGACTCCGCCGCCGGCCTCCGGCGCGCCCGCGCCGACCCTGTCGCCGCCGCCCGACCCGGCGCGGACCGGCCCGATCACCGCGGCCGGGGGCCGCTGCCTGGCCCTGGGCAGCCTGCTCGGGCTCGACGGCAGCCCGGTGCAGACCGCCGGCTGTGCCGACGTCGCCTACTACCAGCGGTGGACGCTGGCGAGCGACGGCACGCTGCGGGTGGCGGACCGGTGCGCCGGGGTGGGCGCGGACGCGACCGTACGGATCAACCCCTGCGACGACACCCCCGCGGCCCAGTGGCGCGCCGGCCCGGACGGCTCGTTGGTCAACCCGGGGACCGGTCGCTGCCTCACCGACCCGGGCGCCGCCCTGAGCACCGTCACCGTCACCGCCTGCACGGGCGCCGCCGAGCAGCGCTGGACCTTGCCGTGACCGCGGACGCGGCTATCGTTCCGGGGTGCCTGCCGAGTCGAACGCCGCGGAACGGATGGCGTGGCTCGACGGCCTGCGGGCGGTGGCCGTGCTGCTGGTCGTCTACGCGCACCTGAGCCGCACGCTGTTCACCGGCGCCCGCGCGTTCAGCAGCGAACGGCTGCACGCCGGCACCGCCGGGGTCATGCTGTTCTTCCTGGTCAGCGGCTACATCATCCCGGCGTCGCTGGAGCGGCACGGCAGCCTGCGCACGTTCTGGGTGAGCCGGCTGTGCCGCCTGCTGCCGCTGTACGTGGTGGTGACCCTCGCCGTGGTCGCGCTGCACGCCGGCGGGCTGCTGCCGCTGGACCCGGCGCTCGCGGCCGACCCGCTGACCGCAGCCGTGGCGCACGTGACGATGCTGCCGCAGCTGCTCGGCGTCCCGCTGGTGACCCCGGTGCTCTGGACGCTGACCTTCGAGATGGCGTTCTACCTGCTGGTCGGCGCGCTGTTCGCGGTGCGGCTGCACGGCGCCGGCAGCCTGCTGGCGATGGTACTGGCCGGGCTGGCGGTCGGCACCGCCCCGCTGGCGCCGCTGCTGCTGGCCGGGACGCCGGCCGCCGCGCGGACCCTGACCCTGCTGGTGGCGGCGGCGCTGGTGGTCGGGCTGGGTGCGGTGGCCGGTGGCCGGCGCCGGGCCGTGGTGGCGGGGGCCGTGCTGCTCGGCGGGCTGGCGGCCACGCTGCTGGTCGCCGGCCAGGACCCGGCGCACGCCTGGGACGGGCTGCTCATCATCGCCGTCATGCTGGTCGGCACGGCGGTCCACCGCGCCGACCACGGCCGGATCCGCTGGTGGCAGGCGGGCGTGGTGGCCGCGGTGGTGGCGACCGCGCTGCTGGTGAACTGGTGCGCCGAGCTGGCGTCGCTGCACGCGCTGACCCCGCGGTACGTGGCCCGTTCGGTGCTCACGCTGGTCGTGTTCGCCGGCGCCTTCGCGCTGTTCCGGCTGACCCGCCGGTGGCGCACGCCGCGCCCGCTGGCCTGGGTCGGCCTGGTCAGCTACTCCGTCTACCTGGTGCACTACGTGCTGATCGAGCTGCTCCGGCCGGTGCTGACCGACCTCGGCGACCGGCTGCCCGCGCTCGCCGAGGTGCCGGTGGCGGCGGCGTACCTGGGCCTGGTCGCCGGGATCTCCTGGCTGACGTACCGGTTCGTGGAGCTGCCCGGGCAGCGCTTCGGCCGCCGGGCCGCGCGGTGGATGACCGCGCGCTGGGGCTCGGACGCCCGGCCGGCCGGTCCGGTGGCGGCTCAGCCGGCGAACCGGGACCCGCGGGCCATCGCCCGGTAGGCGGCGAGCGCCCGGGCATCGGTGTCCGGCCGGAAGTTGTGCGGGCTGTCGTCCTGCACGTCGGTGTCGAACCAGACCACGGCGCCCACGGCCGGGGTGTCCTCGACCCAGCCGGCAAGCTTGCGGATCCACGCCGCCTTGCTGCCCGCGCCGTGGTCGACCGCGGCGGTCTCGCTCAGGATGATCGGCTTGCGCTCGCCGTACGCGGCGCAGACCGCGCGGAACAACGTCCGCGGGGACTCGGCGAAGAAGTCGTAGCCGGAGACCCCCACCCAGTCGACGTGGTCGTCACCGGGGTAGTACCGCTGGAAGCTGTTCCAGGGCGAGTCCGGCGACGAGTTCCAGTTCGGGCTCCACACCCAGGCCACCTGGTCGGCGCCCTGCTTGCGGAAGATCCGGCGCAGCCGCCGCCAGGCCTCGACGTAGCCGGCCGGGTCGTCGCCGTTGTGGCTGCCGTCCCAGGCGAACCAGTCGCCGTTCATCTCCCAGCCCCAGCGCAGCAGGATCGGGCGGTTCATCCCGGCCAGCCGGCGGGCCACCCGGGCGATGGCCCGGTCCGCCGAGCCGTCCAGGATCGTCCGGTACGGCGCGCCGTGCCACGAGACCATCAGCGTGCTGCTCGCGGGCACGGCCGGCTCGGACGCGGGCACGTAGCCGTCCCACGGGTAGAAGACGTGCACGATGCGCTGGTCCCGGCCGAGCTGCCGGCGGCGCAACGCCAGCGCCTCCCGCAGCGACATCCCGCGCAGCGCCAGGTAGGAGCCGAACATCGCCCGGCCGGCCCGGAACGGCACCGGTCCCCCGCGGACCGGCGTCCGGGTGGCCGAGGGCTTCGGGGTCACGCCAGGTGCGGCGGACGGGGACGCGGTGGCGCTCGGCGTCGTGTGCGGGGCAGCGGGTGACGCCGGGGCGGTGGCCGGTGCCACGGTGGCCCGCGGCTCCGGCGGAGCGGCGGTGGAACACGCGGCGGGCAGCGCGAGCGCGGCCAGCGTCAGCAGCCGGCGCCGGGGCAGCCCGCGGCCGCCCGGGTTCTCGGCGGTCATGGCGGGCTCCCTCATCGGTACGCGGACAGGTCCGCCCCCACGATGCCCGCCGACCCGCCCTCCCCCCGTCGGCCGAACGCCCGCAACACCTGCCTGACCAGGCCTTTCACCGGTACGCAACGCGGTCATCCGGGGCCGGCGGGCCCGCAATCCGACATAGCCGACGGCGCCCTCAGCCGGTCCGCGCCTCGTGCGCCCGCACCACCGCGGCCATGTCGTCGGCGCCGTGGCCCAGCGCCAGCGCCTCGCCGTACAGCTCGTGGCAGACGTCCAGCAGCGGCGAGGCGATCCCGGCGGCCCGGGCCGCGTCCGCGATCAGCTGGTTGTTCATCAGCACGTCCCGCAGCGACGCCTGCGCCGTGAAGTCACCGCGGACCAGCTTGTCGGCCTTCACCCGGGAGACCGCGCTGGCCATCGGCCCGGCGTCGAGCACGCCGCGCAGCCGGTCCAGGTCGAGCCCGTGCCGCCGGGCGAAGTGCGTCGCCTCGGCCAGCCCGGTGACCATGCTGATCAGGTACAGGTTCACCGCCAGCTTCATCAGCAGCGCCTGCGGCACCGGGCCGCACTCCACGACCTCCCGGCACATCGGGGCGAGCAGCGGGCGGACCCGCGCCACCGCCGGCGCGTCGCCGGCCAGCATCGCGACCAGCTCGGCGCGCTCCGCCGGGATCCGCGACCCGGACACCGGCGCCTCCACATAGGAGCCGCCGGCGGCCCGGACGGCGGCCTGCAGGCCGGTGGAGTACTCCGGCGAGGTGGTGCCCATGTGGACGATCGTGTGCCCGTGCACCAGCTCGGCGAACCCGGCGGTGCCGCGGCCCAGGACCGCGTCGATCGCGTCGCCGCCGGCCAGCATGAGCAGCACGACCCGGGCCTCGGCGAAGACGTCCGCCGGCCGGGCCGCGAGCCACACCCCGGGGACCTCCCGCGGGGTACGCGACCACGCGACGACCGGCAGGCCCGCCGCGGCGAGGTTGCGGGCCATGGGCTCACCCATGATGCCCAGGCCGAGAAAACCCACGTTCCCGCTGTGCTCCATGGCCGTACGGTAGAGCGCCGCGGGCCCGGCGGCTCCGGCCAATTCGCGGATCGCGGCCTGCCGGTCAGCCGGCGCCGGCCGGCGCCAGCGCCTGCCGGAGGTTGTGCTCGGCGATCCCCCGCATGAACTCGCGGCGGGGGTAGTCGCCGTCGAGCAGGCGCAGCGGGCCGGCGGTGAGCGAGAGCCGCTGGGCGAGCAGGTAGAGCGCGAGCCGGTCCGCGTCGAGCCCGGCCACCGCCAGCCGCCGGTCGTCGTCGTGCAGCCGGATGCGCAGGAACACGTGCTCCCACTCGACGTCGAAGTACATCAGGTCCTCGATGTCGATCAGGACGGGGTGGCCGTCGCGGTCCACCAGCACGTGGTCCAGGCCCAGCTCGCCGTGGATGACCGAGTACTCGGCGCGGGGGCGGACCGCGGCGGCGAACAGGTCGAGCGCGGCGCCGGCCGCCCGCGCCAGGTGCTCGCGCGTCACACTTCCCGGCGCCACGATGCCGCCTCTCCGCCCGGTCAGCCGCGGCCGTTGGCGTAGACCGCCCGGAAGCCGAGGTGGTCCGAGAGCGCCGTCCAGCGCGACGAGCGCATCAGCCGCTCGGTGCTGTCGATCTTGCCGCCGTTGACCAGGGTGTTCAGGACCACCGTCTCGAAGGCCGCCGACTCCACCCAGTCGATCGACTTGGTGAAGCCGCAGAGCATCGCCGCCTTGGTCTCGTGCAGGAAGTCCTGCAGCACCCGGTCGGAGGCCCGCAGCACCGAGCAGCTGCCGAAGTAGAGCACCCGGCCCGCGCACCGGCCGGACATCCACGCCGCGATCTCGTCCAGCTCGACGGTCTGCTTGCTGGTCAGGCTGAGCTGGGTGGGCTGGCCGTGCAGCGCGAAGAAGCCGACCTTGTAGTCGGCGTACCGGCGGGAGAGCCAGGTGTCCAGGTAGTAGTGCAGCTCGTCGGCGGTGGCCGTGTCGCGGTGGATGTAGCGGATGCTGCCGAGCCGTTCGAGCAGTTCCAGCGTCGGCAGCACCGAGCCCCGGCTGTTGAGATCGTCTTCCCACTGACCCTCGACGCAGAACACTCCCCCGGCCTTGGCCACGACTCCCCCTGACGGCTCGGCACGAAAGGTCGACGCTAGTCCACCCGGAGCTGATCGAGGGGACCGGCCGACCTATCGGGCGAATGCCGCGTATGCCGCGCATGCTTACCGTGAGGTGCGTCCTTAACGATCTCCGATTTCCGACGCATGATGGGTCGGTGACCGACGAGAAGACCGCACCCGCCCCGCCCCCGCCGCCCCCGCCGGGCATCCCGCCGCCGCTGATCGTGCTGGGCGACCGGGACGCCGCGACCTGCACCGACGGGACGTGTGGCTGAGGTGGCCGGCGTGCTGGTGGAGATCTGGTCCGACATCGTGTGCCCGTGGTGCTACATCGGCAAGCGGCGCCTGGAGACCGCGCTCGGCACGTTCGAGCACGCCGGCGACGTCGAGATCGTGTGGCGCAGCTTCCAGCTCGACCCCTCGATCCCCCGGGGCACGGCCGAGCCGGTCTACGACGCCCTGGCGAAGAAGTTCGGCGGGTCGAAACAGCAGGTCAAGGCCATGACCGCGCAGGTGGCGCAGCTGGCCGAGGCCGAAGGGCTGCACTATGACTTCGATCATGCGGTGAGCATGAACACCTTCGACGCGCACCGGCTCATCCACCTCGCCAAGACGCACGGCCTGGGCGCGGCGGCGCACGAGCGGCTGATGCGGGCCTGCCTGATCGAGGGCGCGACGCTGGACACCCCCACGCTGGTCCGGCTGGGCGCGGAGATCGGCGTGCCGGCCGCGGCGGCCGAGCGGGTGCTGGCCGGCGACGACCACACCGCCGACGTCGAGGCCGACATCCGCCAAGCCCGCGCGTACGGGGCCACCGGCGTGCCGTTCTTCGTGCTGAACCAGGCCTACGGCGTCTCCGGCGCCCAGCCGGCCGAGGTGTTCCTGCAGGCCCTGCGCACCGCCTCCGAGGCGGCGCCGGCCCGCTGAGTCACTGCCCGGGCGGGCCCAGCACGAACTCGGCCGGCCCCGAGCGCACGCCGTTGACCTGGAGCTCGACGGCGTGCGCGCCCGGGTGGTACCGGCGCGTGGTGATCTCCTGGAACGAGTGCCGGCGCTCGACGGCGAACCGCTGCCCCGGCGCGAGGGTGACCGTGGTCAGCTTGAAGGTCTTGCCGGTCCGGGTGCCGTTGGCCTTGCGGTGGTGCACCACGTAGTCGATCGCCAGCGTCGCCGCGGCGTCGCCGGTGTTCACCACGGTCGCCGTGAAGGCCAGCTCACCGCCGTACGGCACCTCGGCGCGGGCGGGGACCGGCCCGATGATCTCGACCGTGGCCGGGGCGAAGCCGAGCAGCGCCAGCGCGCCGGGGTGGCCCTGCTTGATGAGCGTGCGCAACCCGTGCCGGACCAGCCGGGGCGTGTGCCGGTCGGGTGCGGCGAGCCAGGCCGCCGCGGTCGCCACCACCAGGTCGGGCCGCACCCGGCTCAGGTCGTTGAGGTGGTTGGCGACCGAGCGCCGGACGTACTCGCTGTCGTCGCGGTAGAGCGCGGTGACGATCGGCAGGGTGCGCTCGGGGTGGGCCAGCAGCGCCGGCACCCGCCGCGCCCAGGGCAGGAACAGCCGGGTGCCCTCGGAGGCGAGCCGGCGCACGTGCTCGTCCGGCGAGCCCGGCCAGTCCGCGACGATCTCCAGCGCCCGGTCCAGGTCGTGGCCCAGCAGCACCCGGAGGGAGAACTCCGAGGTCAGCCGGCCGGTGAGGGCGGCCAGCAGGGCCATCGCGTCGGCGAACGCCGTACCCCCGCCGTCGGCGACCGCGCGGGCCGCGACCGCGCCGGTGACCGGCCAGATCAGCCACCCCTGGAAGGGCAGCGGCCCGGCCGCGGCGGCCCGGACCGTCGCGGCCAGCTCCGGGTAGCCGCCGGGCAGGTCGGTCAGCAGCGCGTCGCGCAGCAGGTCGCTGCGTTCCCGCAGCGACCGGTCGGCCAGCTGCCCGGCGGCGGAACGCAGCGCCGGCAGTGGCCGGCCCGGCGCGGCCGCGGCCACGGCGGCGAGCAGGGCCTCGACGGCATGGTCACCGAGAAGCTCGTCGGCGAACGGCACGATGGCTCTCCCCTGGTGGGCGGCTGCGGACACCGGCCATCGTGCCACCCGTCAGAGCAGGCCGGAACGCCGCCACAGGGCCATGCCGGGCCCGCCGATCAGGTCCAGCTCCCGCAGGTACGCGACGATCTTCTCGCCGGCCCAGCGCATGGTCTCGCGGTGGTGCGGGTTGTCCCGGGCGGCCCGCCGGCCCACCTCCGGCGCGATGCCGACCGACCGGTAGACCTCCGGCGCGATGATCCGCCGGCCGGTCAGGTACGCGGCCCGCGCGATGATCAGCCGGTCGTGGGCCAGCCGCCGAGGGCCGGCCGCGCGCACCTGGCGGGCCAGCTCCTCGCGGGCGTACCGGACGTGCCGGGCCTCCTCGATGACGTGGATCCGGGACACCATCCGGACCAGCGGCTGCACCGTCTCGTCGGCGGCGGCCTCGCGCTGCAGGGCGTCCAGGATCTCCTCGGCGATCAGGATGGCCGCGTACATCCGGGGCCCGGTGGCGGTGGCCGCGATGAACTTGCCGAGCGCGTCGTCGAGCCGGCCGACCCGGTAGACCGGGCAGCCCAGCTTGGCGATCATCCGGCCGAACATCACCGAGTGCCGGCACTCGTCGGCGACCTCGGTGAGCGCGTACTGGGAGTGGGCGGTGGTCGGGTCGGCGCGGTAGTACTCGCGCAGCAGCAGCTGCATCAGGATCGTCTCGAACCACACCCCGAGGCCGGCGATGCTGGCTACCTCGTGCCGGGTCAGGGTGATCCGCTGGGCCCGGGTGAGGCCGTCCCAGAGCGCCGTGCCGTAGAGGCTGGACCGGTGCTCCGGGGTGTAGAACAGGTCGTCCGCCGGCGGCGCCGCCCAGTCGATCTCCACGTCCGGGTCGTACGAGTGCTCGGCGGACGAGCGCAGCAGCCGGGTCGCGGTCCGGTCGCGGTCGGAGACGACCATGGAGACCTCCAGGGGGTTGACGTTACCGGAAGTAACAGCTACTTCTCGTACTATGAATGCTGTCGATGAGGGCGTCAACCGTCCCGACGGGCGCAGCCGCCGCTGGGCCGACCACCGCGAGCGGCGCCGCGCCGAGCTCGTCGAGGCGGTGATCGAGGCGATCCGGGAGCTCGGCCCGGAGCCCGGCATCGACGCCGTCGCCGCGCACGCCGGGGTCAGCAAGCCCGTGCTCTACCGCTACTTCACCGACAAGTCCGGGCTGTGGCTGGCGGTGGGCCGGCAGGCGGCGGCCACGGTGGTCGAGGCCATCGCGCCCGCGGTCGCCGCCGTGCGCGAGGAACGCGACGTGGTCGCCGCGGCGATCGACGCCTACCTGACCTTCATCGAGGCCGACCCGCACGTGTACCGCTTCGTGGTGCACCAGCGCGGCATCGCCCGCGACACCGACGTGGTCGCCGACGCGATGGACACCGTGGCCAGCGGGCTGGCCCGGATCCTCGGCGACCGGCTGCGGGCGCTGGGGCTGGACGCCGGGCCCGCGCTGCCGTGGGCGTACGGGATCGTCGGTTACGTCCAGACGGTCGGCGACTGGTGGCTGCGCCAGCGGCAGCCGATCAGCCGGAGCGCCCTGGCCGACTACCTGACCACGTTCCTCTGGGGCGGGATCGCGGGCATCCGCACCGCCGCCGACACCCCGGGCGGGCTGGCGGTGACCGGCCGATGAGCGGCGACCCGGCGGACCGCGACGAGGACTACCGCGGCGCCGCGACGATCGAGACGGGCGAGCTCAGCGTCACGGTCGCGGTGCGGCTGTCGGCCCGGTTCGAGCCGATCGAGGGCCGGTACCGGTGGGCCGGGCGGGCGGCGCCGGACGAGGTGCTGACCGCCCAGCTGCGGGCCGGGCTGCGGGAGGCGACCGTGCGGATCGGCGCGGTGGCGGTCCGGGCCCGGCTGGGCGAGCCGGACCCCTGGGGCGGCGTCCGCCTCACCGGCACCGGCCGCCCACCCTGGCACCCCGCCCCGGCGAGCTGACCCCCTACGCCGGCCCACCGCCCCGGCGGGCCGGGCCGGGCCGGGCCGCGCGGTTACCGGGGCCTGGTGTCCGCCGCCGCGCGCAGGGAGCGTGGGCTGGCGCCGAACCAGCGCCGCGCCGCGCGGCTCAGCGCCGACTGCTCGGCCAGCCCGACCATCGCGGTGACCTGGGCGAACGGCAGGTCGGTCCGGGTGATCAACCGGGCCGCGGTGGCCCGCCGCACCTCGTCCAGCAGGGCCTCGAAGGTGGTCTGCTCGGCCGCCAGCCGGCGCTGCAGCGTCCGCGGGTGCATCCGCAGCAGCCGGGCGATCGCGCCCACCTCCACCGGCGAGGTGCCCAGCGCCTGGGTCAGCAGCAGCCGCACCCGGTCGGCGACGCTGCGGCCGGGCGCCGGGAAGTGGCTGGTGATGTAGTCCACCGCGATGTCGCGCAGCACCTGGTTGCCGCCGGGCACCGGCATCGCGGCCAGCCCGCCGGGCACCCGCAGCACCGCCTCCGGCCGGTCGAAGCGCACCTCCGCGCCGAAGAACCCGGTGTAGCCGGCGGCCGGGGCCACCGCGGCGTGCGGCAGGTGCACCGAGCGCAGCCCGTACGGGCCGCCGTGCAGCAGCACGATGATCCGGTGGAACAGGCCGAGCCCGAGGTCGACGACCTGCGGCGGCAGCGGCTCCACCTCGGTGCCGCGGTACAGCAGGCCGACCACGCCCGGCCGGCCGGACGGGTCGGGGATCTGCGAGACGGTCAGCGCGGGGCTGTGCACGAACAGGAACCGGTTGGCCGTCTCCAGCGCGTCGCCGAACGTCGGCGAGTTCTCGATGGCCAGCGCCAGCGGGCCGAGCACGGTGGCGTTCTGCTGCCCGGCCAGCCGCAGCCCCAGGTCGGGGCAGTCCAGCTCGGCCGCGGCCGTCTCCAGGATCTGCGCGGCCGCCGCCGACGGGATCACCGCGTCGTCGGACTCCAGCGCCGGGACCGGCACCCGGAACCGGGCGAGCAGCGCCGCGCCGTCCCCGCCGAGGGTGTCGACCAGCGGCAGCAGCCCCCGCAGCGAGGCGGCCCGGACCATCGAATCCATGCCGCAGGATAGCCGCGTGTCGCACAGAGGTAAATGAGTGTCGCGCCGGGACAAGTCCGGCGCGGCCCGGGTGACCAAGACTGACGGCATGGCCGAACACTTCGACGTGCTCATCATCGGCGCGGGCCTGTCCGGGATCGGCGCGGCGTGGCGGCTGCGGCAGCACCGGCCGGGCAGCAGCTACGCCATCCTGGAGGCGCGCGCCGCGATCGGCGGCACCTGGGACCTGTTCCGCTACCCCGGCGTGCGCTCGGACTCCGACATGTTCACCCTCAGCTACCCGTTCCGGCCCTGGCAGGGCGACCGGTCGCTGGCCTCGGGCGCGGACATCCGCGCGTACATCCAGGACACCGCGGACGCCGGCGGCATCACGCCGCACATCCGGTTCTCCGCCCGGGTGGTCGCGGCCGACTGGGCCGGCGACCGCTGGACCGTCCGGCTGGCCGGCGGGCAGACCCTGACCTGCGGCTTCCTGTACGCCTGCGCGGGCTACTACGACTACGCCAAGGGCCACGAGCCGGACTTCCCGGGGCTCGCCGACTTCACCGGACGGCTGGTGCACCCGCAGTCCTGGCCCGCCGGCCTGGACCACGCGGGCCGTCGGGTGGTGGTCATCGGCAGCGGCGCCACCGCCGTGACCCTGGTGCCCGCGATGGCCGGGACGGCCGCGCACGTGACCATGCTGCAGCGCTCGCCCTCGTACATCACTCCGCTGCCCGGCCGGGACGCGGTCGCCGACCTGCTGCGCCGGCGGCTGCCCGCCCGGGCCGCGCACAAGCTGGCCCGGGCCAAGAACATCCTGCTCTCGCAGGGCTTCTATCAGCTGGCCCGGCGCCGCCCGGAACGGGTCAAGGCGGTGCTGCGCCGCTTCGCCGTCCAGCACCTGGCGGACCCGGCATACGTCGACGAGCACTTCACGCCCACCTACCAGCCGTGGGACCAGCGGCTGTGCATCATCCCGGACGGCGACCTGTTCGAGGCGATCAAGGCGGGCCGGGCCGACGTGGTGACCGACCACATCGACCGGTTCGTGCCCGAGGGCATCCGGCTGCGCTCGGGGCGCACGCTGCCCGCGGACATCGTCGTCTCCGCGACCGGCCTGTCGCTGCTGGCGATCGGCGGGGTCACGCTCACCGTGGACGGCCGGGCCGTCGAGCCGGGCCGCAGCGTCGCCTACCGCGGCGTGATGCTCAGCGGGGTGCCGAACTTCGCCTACTGCATCGGCTACACCAACGCGTCGTGGACGCTGCGCGCCGACCTGTCCCACCGTTACGTCTGCCGGCTGCTGGCCCACCTGGACCGGCACGGCTACGCCAGCGCCACGCCGCGCGAGACGCCCGGCAACCGGCGCCCGCTGCTCGACCTCACCTCCGGCTACGTGCAGCGGGCCCTGGACCGTTTCCCGCAGCAGGGCGACAAGGACCCGTGGACCGTCCGGCAGAACTACCTGCTCGACGCGCTCACCACCCCGCGTGCCGACGTACGCCGGGACATGACGTTCACCCGCCGCACCGCACCCGTCCTCGAGGAGATCCGATGACCCGGCTGTCCCCGTACCGGTTCCGGGGCCGGACGGCCGTGCTGACCGGCGCCGCCAGCGGCATCGGCGAGCAGCTGGCGTACGGCCTCGCCGCGCGCGGCAGCGGCCTGGTGCTCCTCGACCGGGACGCGCTGCGGCTCGACGCGGTCGCCGAGCGGATCCGGGCCGGGCACCCCGGGCTCGCGGTCGAGACGCTGGTCGCCGACCTGGCCGACCGCGCCGCCGTGCTCGACCTCGCGGCCGGCCTCCGGGAACGGCACCCCGAGCTGGGCCTGCTGGTCAACAACGCCGGCACGGCCCTCGGCGGCCGCTTCGACCAGCTGAGCCTCGCCCAGTTCGAACGGGTGATGGCGGTCAACTTCACCGCCCCGCTGCTGCTGACCCACCACCTGCTGCCCGCGCTGACCGCGGCGCCGGGCAGCCACCTGGTCAACGTCTCCAGCCTGTACGGCCTGATCGCGCCGCCGGGGCAGTCCGCCTACAGCGCCAGCAAGTTCGCCCTGCGCGGGTTCAGCGAGGCGCTGCGGGGTGAGCTGCTCGAGTCCGGGGTGGGCGTCACGACGGTGCACCCGGGCGGGATCCGTACCCGGATCGCGGAGAGCGCGGAGGTCGGCGCGGGCGTGCCGGCCGCCGAGGTCGAGCCGCAGCAGCGGGTCTTCGCCGCGCTGCTCACCTACCCGCCGGAGCGGGCGGCCCGGGAGATCCTCGACGGCGTCGAGCGGCGGCGCGGGCGGGTGCTCATCGCCGCCAGCGCGAAGCTGCCGGACCTGCTGGCCCGGTTGCTGCCGGTCAGCCACATGCGGGTGATCGGGCGGCTGACCGCGGCGGCCGGCCGGCGGGCCCGGACGGCGGTGACCCGATGATCCGGGAGCTGACCGTGCGGGGCGCGCGTATCCGGGTCCGGGAGAGCGGCGACCCGGCGCACCCGCCGCTGCTCCTGCTGCACGGCATCGGCCGCAGCCTGGAGGACTGGGACCCGCAGCACGACCGGCTGGCCGGCGAGCACCGGGTGATCAGCGTCGACCTGCCCGGCTTCGGGCTGTCCGAGCCGATGCCGGGCCGGGTCACGCTGGCCGGGCTGGCCGACGGGGTGGCGGCGACCGTGGACGCGCTCGGCGAGCGGCGGCCGCTGCACGTCATGGGCAACTCGCTCGGCGGCGCGGTGGCGATGCGGCTGCTCGCCGGCGCACCCGCGCGGGTGGCCACGCTGACGCTGGTGAACAGCGCCGGATTCGGCAAGGAAGTGGCGCTGGCGTTGCGCATTCTCGCCGTTCCCGGGCTCGGGAAACCGCTGCTGCGGCGGATCGACGCCCGGTCGGCGTACCGGATCGAGCGCAGCCTGTTCCACGACCGCGCGCATGTCACCCCGGAACGGGTGGAGTTCGCGGTCCGGGTCGCCGCCCGGCCGGAGAATGCCCGGGTGTTCCTCCAGACGGCGCGCGAATTGGGCACACTTCGCGGCATCCGGGCGCCCTGGCGGGAGACCCTGCTGGGGCAGGTCGCGGCCCATCCCCGGCCGGCGCTGATCGTCTGGGGCGAGCGCGACCTGATCCTGCCGGCCGCGCACCTGGCCGCGGCGCGGGCGGCCTTTCCGCACGCCAGGACCCATCTGTTCGCGGACACCGGGCACATGCCGCAGATCGAGCGCGCCGACGCGTTCGCCGACCTGAGCCGGCTGTTCCTCAGCGCCCATTCCCCCGCCCTTTAGCACACCGTCAGCAGACCGTTCCGGAGCGCAAGAGGTATTGGCGCGTGCAACTTAGGATGCGATTCGCTCGTCTTGTTGCATGAGCCGTACACCCCGGGAGGACTGTGCTTTTGCGACCACGCTCCGCCACGATGCTGCTGCTGTTCGTCCTGTCGGTGCTCGCCACCGGGTCGCCGCCCACGCCGGCCAGGGCGTCCGCCCGGCCGCCCGTGATCGCGAACGGTCAGGACGCCGCCCAGGGCCGGTACGGCTTCGCGGTGAAGCTCACCATGACCGGCATCCCCGAGGCGGGCGGCGGGCGGCGGAACAGCTCGTGCACGGGTGCGCTGATCGCGCCCCGCTGGGTGATCACGGCAGGGCACTGCTTCAAGAACACCCGGGGCACCCACGTGTCGCGGACGGTGGCCCGGCTGACCACCGCCACCGCCGGCCGCACCGACCTCACCGGGACGGCCGGGCACAAGGTCAAGGTGATCGCGGTCCGCCAGTCCCCCAGCACCGACGTGGCGCTGGCCAAGCTCGCCGAGCCGATCACCGACATCGTGCCGGCCCGGCTGAACCGCAGGGCGCCGCGGGTCGGCACGGTCGTCCGGCTGGCCGGCTACGGCCGTACCGTCGACGACGACCCGTCGAGCCTGGTCACCCGCCTGCAGACCGGCCAGTTCAAGGTCGCCTCACTGTCCCGCGGGTACGTGGGCATGACCGGTTACGCCCCCCGGCGGACCACCAGCCCGTGCTCGCAGGACTCCGGTGGGCCCTACTTCACCCAGCGCGGCGACGACGCGGCCGTGCTGGTGTCGGTGGTCAGCCACGGCCCGTCCTGCCCGCACTCGCGAGTGGACCAGGCCGGGCGGATCGACACCATCGCCGGCTGGATCACCGGCATCGTCGGCAAGCCGGCCCCGGCCACCAAGGCGCCGAAGCCGCCCGCCCGGAAGCCCTCGGCCGCGCCGCCGAGCGCGCCGGCCGGCGACGACCGCGCCCTGGTCGGCGGCGACCGGCCGGGCCTAGCCGCCGACCCGGCGGTCCGTACGGCGCTGGCCGCCATCGTGGTCGTCGGCTTCGGCGGGGTGCCGCTGCTGGTCCTCGGCAGCCGCCGGCGCCGGGGTCAGCGGCGCGGCGGGGTGCGCCGGCACCGGCGGTGACCGGCGCCGGGCGCCGCTCCGTTCGCCGCGGGCCCGGTGTGATGGAACAATGCGCTGATGGACGCGGTCTCGTCCCGCTGCGCCGGGGACTCTCCGGAGCATGCCGGCCTCGCGGGCGACGACACCGACGAGCTCTACGACAACGCGCCCTGCGGCAACCTCGCGACGCTGCCGGACGGCACCATCGTGAAGATCAACCGCACCCTGCTGGGCTGGCTCGGGTTCACCCGCGCGCAGGTCGTCGGCCACCGCCGCTTCCGCGACCTGCTCACCGTCGGCGGCCAGGTCTTCCACGAGACCCACCTGGCGCCGCTGCTGCGGCTGCGCGGCGAGATCAACGGCATCGCCCTGGAGCTGCGGGCCGCCGACGGCACCCGGCTGCCGGTGCTGGTCACCGCCACGGTCAAGGCCGGCGCCGACGGCGAGCCGCTGGTGACCCGCATCACGGTCTTCGACGCCCGGGAGCGCCGCGAGTACGAACAGGAACTGCTCCGGGCCCGGCAGGGCGCCGACGGCGACCGGGAGCGCCTGCGCGGGCTCGTGGCGGGGCTGCAACGCAGCCTGCTGCCGGCGAGCCTGCCCACGCCGGCCGGCATGCGGACCGCCGGGCACTACCGGATGGCCTCGGCCGACGAGGTGGGCGGCGACTTCTACGACCTGTTCCCGCTCAGCGAGGGCCGCTGGGGCTTCTTCCTGGGCGACGTCTGCGGCAAGGGCGTGGAGGCGGCCGCCGTCACCGCCGCCGCCCGCTACACGCTGCGCGCCGCCGCCGTCTACGACCCCACCCCGGCGGCGGTGCTCGGCAACCTCAACTCGGTGCTGTACCAGGAGTACCGCAGCCAGGCGCACCGGCACTGCACGGTCGTCTTCGGCCTGCTGACCCCGGACGGGGACGGCTGGAAGGCCACCATCGCCGGCGGCGGGCATCCCCCGCCGCTGCTGCTGGGCGCCGACGGCACCGTCGCCTACCAGGACACCACCGGCGGCACCCTGATCGGGATCATCGCCGACCCGCCGCTGGTCAGCCGCACCCTGCGGCTGGGACCGGGCGACACCCTGGTGCTGTACAGCGACGGGCTCACCGACGCGCGGACCGGCGAGGACCGCTACGGCGGTGACGCGCTGGAGGCGTACGCCCGCGGGCTGGGCCCGACCGACGCGCCGGGCGCCGTCACGGCCCTCACCAGGCTGCTGTCCGGCTTCGCCGAGCTCGACGACGACATCGCCCTGATGGCGCTGAGCGTCGACCCGCCCGGCGCCGCGGCGGGATCCGCCGCCACGATCCCGCCGGCCGCCCTACAGTGATCCAGATGTCCCCCTGGCCGACGAACCCCGCCCATCACCGCTGGCTCGACCAGCACACCCGGGACCTGCTGGCGTTCGGGCGCCGGACCGCCGACCCCGCCGGCGGCGCCCGCTGGCTCGGCGCCACCGGCCTGCCGGACCCGGACCGTCCGGCCTCCACCCTGCTCAGCGCCCGGATGACCCACGTGTACGCGGTCGGCACCCTGCTCGGCGTGCCCGGCGCCGCGCCGATCGCCGAGCAGGCGCTGCGCGGGCTCACCGGCCGGCTGCACGACCCGCGGCACGGCGGCTGGTTCCCCTCGACCGCCGACCGTACGGTCAAATCCTGCTACGACCACGCGTTCGTGCTGCTCGCCGGCGCATCCGCGACCAGCGCCGGGCTGGCCGGCGGGGCCGAGCTGCTCAGCGCGGCCGAGGCGGTCTTCGAGGAGCGCTTCTGGGACGAGCCGGCCGGCCGCTGCCCCGACACCTGGAACGCCGACTTCACGATCCTGGACGGCTACCGCGGCATCAACGGCAACATGCACGCGGTCGAGGCGATGCTGACCGCCGCCGGGGTGACCGGGAACGACGCGTGGCTGGACCGGGCGCTGCGGGTCTGCCGGTTCGTGGCCGACACCGCCGAAGCGCACGACTGGCGCATCCCGGAACACTACGACCAGCGGTGGCGCCCCCTGCCGGAGTTCCACCGCGACCAGCCGGACCACCCGTTCAAGCCGTACGGCGCGACGGTCGGCCACGGCCTGGAATGGTCACGGCTGTTCCTGCACGCCGAGGCCGCCCGCCCGGCGGAGTCCTGGCTGGCCGGGGCCGCCCGCGCGCTGTTCGACCGCGCGGTGACCGACGGCTGGGCGGTCGACGGCCGCCCCGGCTTCGTCTACACCACCGACTGGTCCGGCACCCCGGTGGTCCACGACCGCATGCACTGGGTGACCACGGAAGCGATCAGCGCGGCGGCGGCGATGTACCGCCGCTTCGGCACCGAGCAGGACGCAACGTGGTACCGCACGTGGTGGGACTACGCGGCGGCGTACCTGATCGACCACGAGCAGGGATCGTGGTTCCACCAGCTGGACGCGGAGAACGTGCCGACGGAGACGGTGTGGCCGGGCAAACCGGACCTCTACCACAGCCTGCAGGCGACTCTGACCGCCCGGCTGCCGTTGACGCCGATGCTGGCACCGGCGGTCGCCCTGACCCTGGCCGAGGCGGAACCGCGGTAAACAACGGCCGCGGCCAGATCCCGGTCACGGCATCCCGCGCGCGACAGGAGCGCCATCCGCACGCAGCACGTGCGGCATCCCCGCGCGGCATCCGCGGCACGGGCGGGCATCCGCAGCACGGAGCTGCTTGCCCGCGCGGCATCCGCGGCACGTTGCGGCTTGCCCGCGCGGCATCCACGGCACGTAGCGGCTGCCCGCGCGGCATCCACGGCACGTAGCGGCTGCCCGCGCGGCATCCACGGCACGTAGCGGCTGCCCGCGCGGCATCCGCAGCACGTGGCGGCTACCTCACGCGGCACGGGCGGCATCCGCGGCACGTTGCGGCTTGCCCGCGCGGCATCCGCGGCACGTAGCGGCTTGCCCGCGCGGCACGTAGCGGCTTCCTCACGCGGCGCACCACGATGGCGGTCGAAAGGGTGCGCGGCTGACAGGTCTTGGAGCACCCGGGCCCTACCAGGAGTCTTCCGCCCGACCGTCTCAGCGGTGACGGCGGCAGCCAGGCTCTAGGTGACGAACTCAGCGAGCAGCCTGCAACGAAAGTCCGAAATACCCTTTCTCTGCAGAACCCTTGGGCTCCGATAAGAGACGATACGGGCGATTCGTGGCTGGTCGTTGGTGGATCATGTCGACTTCTGGTCAGCTCCGAACCTTAAGTCCACAAGATCGACAATTCGCTGCCCGCTTCGTGACTTTTACGCTCTTTGTTCCGTTAGGATTCCTGCGATGTGAGAATCCTGCTCAATATGTGGGCCAGTGCTGCGGGTTCGGCGGCGGGCAGGCCTCCGGCAATGCTTGGCGCGGCCGTTTCGGCGCGGCAGAAGCGTGTCGCCCGTCCGGGAGATGGCGATCGATCATCACAACAGCCATGCAAAAGACTCAGCTCCGCACCAGTGCGCTACAGATCTGTGGCCATCGCGCCGGGAGGGCGGCAAGGGGCGGTGAGGGGTTGTTCGGCACCGGGAAATGGCCGGTTCGCGGCCGGGCGATCGTCCGCGCCTCAGCCGCAGGTGCGCCACCGACCGAGACCCGAGACCTGTCCACCGACGACGGTCGTCACGGCAACTCGCGAGGAACGCCACCCGGCGGACCTGTGGCGATCAACCGCGTCCAAGATCCACTCAGCGGTCGGCGGGGACACGGTGCCGACCGTTGAGCCTGCGGGTCCCGGCCGGACAACCCGGTGACACCGCGATGCGGCCATCGGGACGCCATTGCGACACCGCGACGGCCACGGCAACATCGCCACCGGTCGCCACCCGACACGGCCGCCACCCGACACAGCCGACTCGTCGCGACCGCCACCCAACACAGCCGCCACCCGACACAGCCGACTCGTCGCGACCGCCACCCAACACAGCCGCCACCCGACACAGCCGACTCGTCGCGACCGCCACCCAACACGGCCGCCACCCGGCGCGGCCGACTCGTCGCCGGCGCCACCCGGCACAGCCGCCACCCGGCACGGCGTACTCGTCGCGGGCGTAAGTGCTCGGCTGCGGCGGCACGGTGTCCGCGCCCGGCCGCCCGGACCGTATGGTCCGGGCGGCCGGGGCGGGTCAGACGCCGGCCAGCTTGCGCCCCGACGAGCGCAGGTAGACCGCCCACGTCACGAACACACACAGTGCATAGAACGCGATGAAGGCGATGTAAGCCGCGTCCGCCGTCTGGTAGGCCAGGAACGACTGCCGGAACGCCAGGTTCACCAGCACCCCGCCGAACGCGCCGATCGCGCCCGCGATGCCGATCACCGCGCCGGACAGCCGGCGGGCCTCGTGGGCGTCGCCCGGGTTCTTCAGGGCGAAGATGCGCGGGATCATCTTGTACGTCGAGCCGTTGCCGATGCCGCTGAAGATGAACAGCGCGATGAAGCCCACCAGGTACAGCGGCAGCGAGCGCAGCTGCGAGGCCAGCAGCACGATGCTCGCGCCGGCCGCCATCGCCACGAAGTTCCAGAAGGTGACCCGGGCGCCGCCGAGCCGGTCCGCCAGCGCCCCGCCGACCGGGCGGATCAGCGAGCCCAGCAGCGGGCCCAGGAAGGTCAGGTAGGCGGCCTTGACCGGGGTGCTGAAGTCCTCGGCGAACTGCACCTGGAGCACCTGGCCGAAGGCGAAACCGAAGCCGATGAACGAGCCGAACGTGCCGATGTAGAGCAGCGCCATGATCCAGGTGTGGCCCTCGCGGGCGGCGTCGCGCATGCCGCGCTTCTCGTTGCGGGCCTGCGTCAGGTTGTCCATGTAGAGCGCCGAGCCGAGGGTGGCGAGCACGATCAGCGGGATGTAGATGCCGGCCACGATGCCCGGGTGCCCGGCGCCGAAGACCGCGAGCACGAACAGGCCGACCAGTTGCAGCGCCGCCACGCCCAGGTTGCCGCCGCCGGCGTTGATGCCGAGCGCCCAGCCCTTGAGCCGGTCCGGGTAGAAGGCGTTGATGTTCGCCATCGACGAGGCGAAGTTGCCGCCGCCGACGCCCGCCACCGCGGCCAGCAGGATCAGCGTGGTGTAGGAGACGCCCGGCTGGATCAGGAACGCGGCCAGCACGGCCGGGATCAGCAGCAGCGACGCGCTGATGATCGTCCAGTTGCGACCGCCGAACCGGGCCACCGCGAACGTGTACGGGATCCGCAGCACCGAACCGACCAGCGCCGGCACCGCGGTGAGCAGGAACTTGCCGGCCGGGTCGATGTTGTACGCGGGGCCGAGGAACAGCACCAGCACCGACCACAGTGTCCACACCGAGAAGCCGATGTGCTCGGAGAAGATCGAGAAGATCAGGTTGCGGCGGGCGATCGGGGCGCCGGTGGTGTCCCAGAACTCCCGGTCCTCCGGGCGCCAGTCGTCGATCCAATGACCGCGGACGGTCCGCGCCGAGGGACGCTCAAGGGTGGTAGCGGTCATGACGGGACCTCCGAGGCAGTCAGCGAGGAGATGACGAGGTGACCGTCGGCGTCGACGGTGACGGGGTAGACGGTGAGGTCGCTCAGCCCGGACAGCGAGCAACCGGTGGTGATGTCGAAGGCCATGAGGTGCATCGGGCAGACCAGCACCTTGTTGTCGATCTGCCCGTCCGCCAGCGGCCCGCCGCGGTGCGGGCAGACCGCGGACAGCGCCCGCACCGAGCCGTCGCGCAGCCGGAACACGGCGATCATCTCGCCGTCCACGTCGTAGGTGCGGCCCTCGCCCAGCGGGATGTCGGCGACGGGCCCCAGCACGGTCATCGGACCGGCACCTGAGGGAGCACGACCAGCGGCAGCGACGTGCGGAACTGCCCGGGTGTCGCAGGTTCGGCGCGTTCCTTCCACGGGTCGCGGTAGGCCGCCACCGACGCCGCCATGGCGGCGTCCAGGTCGGCCGCGATGCCCTCGGCGTCGTCGACGACCACCGCGCGGATGTGCTCGATGCCGACCCGCGGCACCCAAGCGTAGGTGCGCTCCAGCCAGTTCGCGCTCTGCCGGTAGTACTGCAGGAACCGGCCGGTGAGGGTGATGACCTCCGCCGGCGAGTCCACTGTGGCCAGCAGGTCGCCCTTGCGGACGTGGGCGCCGGCCGCGCCGCCGACGTAGAGCTCCCAGCGGCCGCCGTCGATGGCCACCACGCCCAGGTCCTTCACGTACGCCTCGGCGCAGTTGCGCGGGCACCCGGTGACCGCGAGCTTCATCTTGCCGGGGCCCTCGATGCCCTGGAAGCGTTCCTCGATCGCGATGCCCAGCGCGGTGGAGTCGCCGACGCCGAAGCGGCAGAAGTCCGAGCCGACGCAGGTCTTCACGGTGCGGAAGCTCTTGCCGTAGGCGTAGCCGGACGGCATGTCCAGGTCGGCCCAGATCTTCGGCAGCGTCTCCTTCGGCACCCCGAGCAGGTCGATCCGCTGCCCGCCGGTCAGCTTCACCATCGGTACGGCGTGCTTCTCGGCCACCTCGGCGATCCGCTTGAGCTGCGCCGGCGTGGTGACGCCACCCTTCATCTGCGGCACCACCGAGAACGTGCCGTCGCGCTGGATGTTGGCGTGCACCCGGTCGTTGATGAAGCGGGCGTCCCGCTCGTCGACGTAGTCGGCGCCCCACATCATCTTGAGCAGCGACGCCAGCCCCATCTTGCTCTTGGCGTCCTCCTCGCCGCCGGGCACCAGCTTGGCGAAGACCGACGACACCGACCGCAGGTCGTGGGTGCGGATGGCGGCCATCAGCTCGGGCTTGGGCATCGGCACGCCGGGGACGTACCAGCTGGCCTTGGGGTCCTCCTCGACGGCGCCGCCGGCGGCCCACTCGACGATCTGCGCGACCAGACTCTTGCAGGTGCCGCAGCCCTTGCCGGCCCGGGTCCGGTCCATCACGCCGCTGACCGTCCTGCAGCCGCCGTGCACGGTCTCGGCGATGGTCCCCTTGGTCACGCCGTTGCAGTTGCAGACCTGCGCGTCGTCGGCCAGCTCGGCCGCGCTCACCTCGGCGGGCGGGCCGCCCAGGTCGAACATCAGCTCGACCCGGTCCTCGGGCAGCGCCAGCCCACGGTCGAAGGCCTGCATCAGGAAGGCGACCTTGCGGACGTCGCCGACCAGGGTCGCGCCGACCAGCCGGCCGTCGCGGATGATGATGCTCTTGTAGATGCCCTTGCGGGGCTCGCTGAAGACCAGCGTCTCGTCGTCGTCGCGTTCCGGCTCCTTGAGGCCCATCGAGGCGACGTCGACCCCGGCCACCTTGAGCTTGGTGGCGAGCCGGGAGCCGTGGTACGCGGCCTGGGTGTCCCGCCCGGTGAGGTGGTCGGCGAGCACCTTGGCCTGGTCCCAGAGCGGGGCGACCAGGCCGTACGTCTCGCCGCGGTGCTGGGCGCACTCACCCACCACGTAGATGTCCGGCTCGTCCACGGCGCGCATCTGGTCGTCCACCACGATGCCGCGCTCGACGGTCAGGCCGCTGGCGGTGGCCACCTCGACGTTGGCCCGGATGCCGGCGGCCACCACGACCACGTCGCACTCGATCACCCGGCCGTCGGCCAGCTTGACCCCGGTGACCGCGTGCTTACCGAGGATCTCGGTGGTCATCGCGTCGCAGACCACCTCGATGCCGAGCTGCTCCACGCTGCGCTGCAGGATCGCCCCGGCCTGCGCGTCCAGCTGGGTGTTCATCAGATGGCCCATGGCGTGCAGCAGCGTCACGTGCGAGACGTGGTTCTGCAGGCCGCGGGCCGCCTCCAGGCCGAGCAGGCCGCCGCCGATCACCACCGCGCGCTCGTGCTCGCGGGCGTAGCGGATCATGCTGCGGGTGTCGTCCAGCGTGCGGAACGCGAAGACGCCCTGGTGGTAGCCGCGGCCGGGGCGGTGGATGCCGGGGATCGGCGGGACGAACGCCCGGCTGCCGGTGGCGATGATCAGCTTGTCGTACGGAGTGGCCGTGCCGTCCTCGGCGTACACCTGCTTGGCGAACCGGTCGATCCGGCTGATCCGGCGTCCGGTGTGCAGGGTGATGCCGTTGTCGGCGTACCAGCCCAGGTCGTTGAGGAAGATGCCGGACTCGTCCTCGACGCCGGCCAGCAGGTTGGACAGCATGATCCGGTTGTAGTTGCCGTACGGCTCGTCGCCGAACATGGTGATGTCGAAGTCGCCGCCCCGGCTGAGGATCTCCTCCACCGTCCGGGCGCCGGCCATGCCGTTGCCGATGACGACCAGGCGCGAACTCATCAGACCTCCACCAGCCCGAGATCGATGATCACGGTGCCGGTGACGCCGGCGGGCGCGGCCAGCCACAGCTCCACGGCCGTACCGGAATCGAGGTCCTCGACCACCCGCAGCGGGATGTGGACGTCACCCTTGGCGCCGATCGGGAAGTACCGCATCGGCTTGCCGTCGCGCATCAGCACGACGCAGATCAGCTCGTCGCTGGAGTTGCCGCCGCGGAAGTACACGGCCTGCGCGACGACTCCGGGCGGCACGACGTAGCCGGACGCCACGCCGACCGGGGCCGGCTGGTCCAGGCCCTTGCCCTCGAAGGCCAGGACGCCTTGCAGGAAACGGGGTGTGGAGTGCACCTAGGTGCTCCTCTCGTGCTCGGTGACAGCGGAGACGGCGACAGCGCACGCCTTGAAAGCGGGCATCTTGGAATGGCGGTCCAGGGCGGGGTCGGTGAGCAGGTTGACGGCCTGCGCACCGCCCCAGTGGAAGGGCGCGAAGACGGTGTCCGGCCGGATGCCGGGGTTGAGCCGGGCCCGGAACACCGCCCGGCCGCGGCGGCTGCGCAGCTCGACCATGTCGCTGTCGGCGATGCCGAGCCGGCGGGCCAGGTCGGGGTGCAGCTCGACCCGGGGCTCGGGCAGCGCGACGGTCAGCGCGGGGACCCGGCGGGTCTGGTTGCCGCTCTGGTACTGCTGCATGTTGCGGCCGGTGGTCAGCACGTACGGGTACTCGCGGTCCGGCATCTCGTGCGGGTCCCGGTGCTCGACCCGGATGAACTTGGCCCGGCCGTCGGCGGTGGGGAACGTCTCGGCGAACAGCCGCAGCGTACCCGGGTGGTCCTCGGCCGGGCACGGCCAGAAGACGCCCTGCTCGGCCTCGATCCGCTCGTAGGTGATGCCGGCGTAGTCGGCGATCCCGCCGGCGCTGGCCCGGCGCAGCTCGTCGAAGACCGCCCGCGGGTCGGTGCTGAAGAACCGCCCGCGCCCCAGCCGGTCCGCCAGCCCGGCGAGGAACTCCAGGTCGGTGCGGACGTCCGGGGGCGGCGGGAGCGCCATCCGGCGGCGGATGACCCGGCCCTCCAGGTTGGTCATCGTGCCCTCCTCCTCGGCGAACTGCGCCGTCGGCAGCACCACGTCGGCGAGCTGCGCGGTCTCGGAGAGGAAGATGTCGGAGACGACCAGCAGGTCCAGCGCGCGCAGCCGGTCGATGACGTGCCCGGCGTGCGGCGCGGAGACGGCCATGTTGCTGGCCAGCACGAGCAGCACCCGGACCCCGCCGTCGGTGCCGAGGCGGTCGAGCATCTCGTACGCGGACCTGCCCGGCTGGGGCAGCTCGTCGGGGTCGATCCCCCAGACGCCGGCCACGTGCGCGCGGGCGGCGGGATCGTCGAGGCGCCGGTAGCCGGGCAGCTGGTCGGCCTTCTGCCCGTGCTCGCGTCCACCTTGGCCGTTGCCCTGCCCGGTGATGGTGCCGTAACCGGAGTACGGCCGGCCGACCAGACCCAGAGCGAGAGCGAGGTTCAGGTACGCCTGCGCGGTGTCGGTGCCGTTGCTGTGCTGCTCGGCGCCGCGGGCGGTGAGGATCATCGAGGGCTGTTCGGTGGCCAGCAGCCGGACGGTCTCGCGCAGGTGCGCCTCGCTGACGCCGGTCATCCGCTCGACCCGCTCGGGCCAGTAGGAGGCGACCGCGGCGCGGACCCCGTCGAAGCCGGTGGTCCGGTCCCGGATGTACTCCTCGTCGACCAGGCCCTCCCGGATCGCGATGTGCAGCAGGCCGTTGGCCAGCGCCAGGTCCGTGCCGGGCAGGGGTTGCAGATGCCGGTACGCGCCCGCGGCGGTCGCCGTGCGGCGCGGGTCGACGACGATGTGCCGGCCCCCCTCGGCGCGGCCGGCGTCCAGATACTGCATCGACGGCGGCATCGCGTCGGCCGGGTTGGCGCCGACCAGCAGCACCGTACGGGCCTGCGCCACGTCCTCCAGCGGGAACGGCAGGCCCCGGTCGATGCCCAGCGCCCGGTTGGCGGCGGTGGCGGCCGAGGACATGCAGAACCGTCCGTTGTAGTCGATCGACGCCGACCGCAGCGCCACCCGGACGAACTTGCCCAGCGTGTACGCCTTCTCGTTGGTCAGCCCGCCACCGCCGAACGCGCCGACGCTGTCCGGGCCGTACTCCTGCTGGCTGCGCACCACGGCCGCGACGATCCGCTCGTACGCCTCGTCCCAGGTGGCCTCGCGCAGCGGGCTGCCGCGGTCCGCGGGATCCTTGCGGACCAGCGGGGTGAGCAGCCGGTCCTTGTGGTCGAGCAGCTCGGCCGCGGTCCAGCCCTTGGCGCACAGGCCGCCCCGGTTGACCGGGAACTCGGTGGGTTCGAGCCGGACCCGCGGGATCTCGGGCGTCAGCGCGATGCCGCACTGCAGCGCGCAGTACGGGCAATGCGTCTCGGTCACCGTCACACCGATGATGCTTGCCGGTAACCGTTTCCTCACCGGACCGCCACGGTTGCGTCGGCGTTCTAAAAACCCTACAAGCCGCTCGGGGCCATTGTGAGGTCGTGATAGCGGGTCAGCACCAGGTCGACCACGGCCGGGTCCGCGCACAGCGGCGGGGTCACCTCGTCCGCGCCGGCCGCGTGCAAAGACCGGTAGAACAGCCCCTCGGCCAGCAGATACGCCGCGATGGTGATCCGCCGGGCGCCCTGCTCGCGCAGCCGTGCCACCACGTCGGGCACCCGCAGCTCGGCGCCGGTGGCGTAGGCCACGTGCGCGTCGAGCCGGGCGGCGACCGCGGCGATGTCCGCCCGCCAGGCCGGGTCGGACGAGCCCGCGGCGGCCAGCACCACGGCGTCCGCCCCCTGGATCCGGCGCCGGAGGCTCTCGGTCAGCACCGGGTCGGGGCCCAGTGGGGCGGCGGCGACGGCGTTGTTCGCGGCGACCGCCTCGGCGATGTCCACCCGGACGTGATAACCGGCCGACAGCAGCAGCGGCACGACCACCGCGTCCAGCCCGCGGATCGCCTCGCCGACGCGCGGCTGCTGCACGTCCACATAGGCCAGCCGGACGTCCAGGTCGGGACGGCGGCAGGCGACCCGGTCCACCAGGTCGCGGATCTGCGCCTGGCCGGCGGCCGAGCGGGTGCCGTGCGCGACCGCCAGCAGCACCGGCGGGCGGCCCGCGGCGGGCCCGGTCACGGGGACGACTCGTCGACGCGCAGCCGGTAGCCGCGTTTGATCACGGTCTCGATGTGCCCGGCCGGCCCCAGCGCGGTCCGCAGCCGGGCGATGGCGACGTCGACGGCGTGCCCGTCGGTGCCACGCGGCAGCGCGGCGGCGAGCCGGTCCTTCGACACCACGGCGCCGGGCCGGGCCGCCAGCGTGCTGAGGATGGCCATCGCGGCCGGGGCGAGCGCCTGCACCCGGCCGTCGATGAGCACGGCGTGGCCGCGGATCTCCAGCGTGGTGCCGGCGACGCCGAACCGGGCGGCGCGCCGCGGCAGCTCGTCGGTGACGGCCTTGACCAGGGCGCCCAGCCGGGAGCGCGGCGGGGTCACCACGGGCACCTCCAGCTCGACCAGCGGGGCGGCGGTGACCGGGCCGACGCAGGCGGCCATCGTGGTGCTCCGGAACCGGTCGAGCACCTCCGCGGCGCTGTCCCCGGCGATCTCCAGCAGCGCCTGCACCGCGGGCGCGCTGGTGAACGTCACGGCGTCGACCTGGCCGGCGGCGAGCTGACCGACCAGCCGCCGCACCGGGGCGACGTCCGGCGGCAGGGTCCAGCGGTAGACCGGGATCTCCACGACCGCGGCGCCGGCCGAGCGCAGCGCGTCGGTGAACGCGGCCTGCGGGCCGCCGTGCAGCTGCACGGCGATCCGGCGCCCGGCGATGCCCTGCGCCAGCAGCCGCTCGAGGATCTCCTCCGACGACTCGGTCACCGCCGACCAGTCCTCGCGCAGGTCGGCGGCCCGGATCGCCCCGCACGGCTTGGCGCCGCGGGCGATGAGCCGGGCCCGGTTGAGCGCGGCGCGCAGGGTGTCGCCCATGCCCCAGCCCTCGGCGGCCTCCAACCAGCCCCGGAAGCCGATCCCGGTGGTGGCGATGACGATGTCCGGGGCGAGACCGACGCAGGCCTCGGTGGCGGCGTGCAGCGCCTGGTCGTCGCCGAGCGGCACGATGGTGATGGTCGGGGCGACGATCACCTTCGCGCCACGCCGCTGGAGCAGGGCGGACAGCTCGTCGCGACGGCGCTCGGCGGTCACCGCGATGGTGAAGCCGGCCAGCGGCGTGGCGGGTGCGGGGGGACCGCCGACGCCCACGGGCGTCACCGGCCCGGTCGAGTCGGCCATGGCAGCAGGCTCTCCACCTGCCATTACCTGCCGGGGTAGGACGTGTTACGACGGTGAAAACCATGACTCACTTCGGTGCGGGGAACACGGTGAGATCACCGTCGCAGCCTTGCGCCGGTCTTGAGGTCAGCCTGAAACTGAGTTGACGGTGCGGGCCGAAGGTAGCGGCATGACTGTTGCAGACATGATCGCCAGCCCGCCCGTCGTCTTCGCCGCCGGCACCGTGCGCCCCACCGTCGAGTTCTCCGTCGTCGTCCCGTTCCGGAACCCCGGCAGCGTCCTGCGGAACACCGTGGAGCGGATCACCGAGATCCTGTACGCCCAGAACATCACCTTCCAGGTCATCGCCGTCGCCACCGACAGCACGGACGGCTCGGAGCACACCCTGGCCGGACTGCACGGCACCTGGGTCAGCAGCGACCCCGACATCCGTGACCGGGGCGCGGCACTGGAGTACGGCTTCGCCACCGCGGCCGGCGCCTTCATCGGCTTCGTCGACATCGACGCCGACACCGAGGTCGACCCGTACGAGCTGGTCGAGGGCCTGCACCGAGCCCGCGAGCGCCAGCGCGAGGACGCGCACATCTGAGCCGCCGCCGGCCGGCACCGCCCACAACTTCACCTGACGAACAAACGACCCCGGCCGCGTCCGACGCGTGCCGGGGTCAGGTCTGTCGGAGGGCCGGTTCCGCTCTCTCCGGGCTTGCTCCGGTTTTGACCCGGGTCAGAGGCTGCCTTGAGGGTCCCGGCCGAATGAAGGAGCATGACGCTGACGATGCCCGCACTGCCGACGATGCGTAACCTCCGCGAGATCATCGAGTCCCAGGCGATCCAGCCGGCCTTTCAGCCGGTCGTGCACCTCGAGGACGGGACGATCAAGGCGTACGAAGCGCTGGCGCGCTTCGACAAGTTGCACTTCCCCAGTCCCACGGAGGCGTTCGCCGCCGCGATGGCCGGCGGTGTCGGCGTCGACCTGGAACTGGTGGCGCTGGAACGGGCGTTCGAATACCTGGACGAGATGCCGGCCGGTGCCTGGATGAGCGCCAATCTGTCGGTGGAGGCGTTGCTGACACCCGCGGTCGTCGCGACGTTGCTGCAGCACGCCGGCCGGAGCATCGCGGTCGAGCTGACCGAGCACACCCAGGTGCACGACTACCCGACCCTGATCAAGGTGACCGAGCAGCTGCGGAGCGCCGGCATCCTGATCGCGGTCGACGACGCGGGTGCGGGCTTCGCCAGCCTGAGCCACATCCTGCAGCTGCGGCCGGACATCATCAAGCTCGACATCACCCTGACCCGGGGCATCGACACCGACCCGGTACGGATGGCGCTGGCCCGGTCGCTGGTCGGTTTCGCCCAGGACATCGGCGCCCTGCTGATCGCCGAGGGCATCGAGACGACCGCCGAGCACGAGAAGCTGCAGTCACTGGGTGTCCGGCTCGGTCAGGGCTACTTCATGGCCCGGCCCGGCCCGCTGCCGCGGCGCGGATGACGCACCGGGCCGTCGCGAACCCTTCAGTGGCGCACGGTCCGACCGAATGGTCCGAGGTCAGCACCATCACCGCGGCCCATCGCCCCGCAGAGAAACGGAGGTGCGAGTTGTCCAGGCCACGCGCACTCGTTGTCGAGGACTCCCCCGAGTTCATGCTGCTCTGCCGGCATCTGCTGGAGAAGGAGGGCTTCGACGTGCTGGTCGCCACCGACGGCATCGCGGCGGTCGAGATCGCCCAGCGCGAGAACCCCGACATCGCCATCCTCGACCTCGGCCTGCCGGGCGTGGACGGCATCGAGGTGTGCCGGCGGATCCGGCAGTTCACCGACGCCTACATCGTCATGGTCACCGGCCGCACCGACGAGGTGGACAAGATCGTCGGCCTGTCCGTGGGTGCCGACGACTACGTGACCAAGCCCTTCTCGCCGCGCGAGCTCGCGGCCCGCATCCAGGCGATGCGGCGCCGTCCCCGGGCGGCCGCGGCGGCACCGAGCGCGGCGATCCGCGAGTACGGCCCGCTGCGCATCGACCCGGACGTGCGCGAGGTGACGGTCGACGGGCGGGTCCTCGACCTGACCAAGATCGAGTTCGGTCTGCTGGACCTGCTGTCGTCGGCCCCCCGCCGCACGTTCACCCGGAACCAGCTGCTCGAGGACGTGTGGGGCGACAACTGGTACGGCGACGACCACATCATCGACGTGCACGTCGGCAACCTGCGCAAGAAGCTGGGCGAGTCGGCCTCGACCCCTCGCTACATCCGCACGCTGCGCGGTGTGGGCTACCGCTTCGAGCCCTGAGCCGTCCAGCCCGCCGGCCCGCCCTCCGTACCGAGGTGCGGGCCTTTCCGTGCGCCGCTCAGGCAGTAACGCCGCGGGCCGGGCTCAGGCCCGGTGCCGCGCCGGATGCCCGTAGCGCTTGAGCGTGGCCGCACCGACGCCACGGCGGCGGATCCAGCCGGCGCCCCCGGTCAGCAACGCCGCGAGGACGGCCCAGCGCGCCACGTCCTGCACGCCCGCGCCGGCCTCGGGTGGCGGAATCGCACCGACCAGGTTGCGGATCACCCCGCCGGGGGTCTCGCCGCTGGCCGAGACGGTCGTCCCCGCGGCGAACCGCCCGCTCGCGACCTGCTCCACCGGCAGCACGGTGGCGTCACCGGTGGCCGACGCGGACGGGGCGGCCCTGCCGTCCACGACGAGGACCCGCAGGGCACCGGACAGGTCGGCCGCCACCGTCCTGGCCACCGCCGAGCCCACCCGCAGGGTGACCGGCGAGCCGCTGCGGAAGCCGAGCGCGTAGACGGCCACCCCTTCGGCGCCCGCGCCCTCCGGCGGCTGCCACTGCACGGTCAGGGCGTCGGCGGTGCCCCCGTACCCGGGCCCGTCCGCCAGGGCCGGGCCCGCGGAGACGACCGCGCCGAGCACGGCGGCGGTCAGCAGCAACGGCGCCGACCCGCGCAGACGGAAGACCCTCATGGCATGCAGGGTGTCACGCCCAGGTTGCAGAACCGGTGCGAAGGCGCGGCTGCGGGCTCCGCGCAGCCTTGCGGAAGCCTTTAAACAGGCCAGAGGCTGCGTTGAGGTTCGCCGCCGAACTAAGCGGCATGACCATCACGACGCTCGCCACCGCCCCCGCCGCCGCTCCGCTGCCGGCCAAGCTGTACGACGCCACGCGCCTGTGGTCGCCGGCCGACGCCGGTGTCGAGCTGAGCGTCGTGGTCCCCTTCTACAACCCGGGTGCGGCGCTGCGACCCACTGTCGAGCGCCTGGTGCGCAGCCTCACCGCCGCGGGCGTCGCGTTCGAGGTCATCGCGGTCTCGGACGGCTCCACCGACGGCTCGGAGCTCACCCTCGAGGGCATCGCCGGGGTCCGGGTCGTGGACAGCCGGATCAACCAGGGCAAGGGCGCGGCGCTGCACCTCGGCTTCGCCGCGGCCCGCGGTTCCTGGGTCGGCTTCGTCGACGCCGACGGCGACATCGACCCCGAGCACCTGGTCGAGTACCTGCTGATGGCGCGTGACGGCGGGCACGCCGGCGTGTACGCGGACAAGCGGCACGCCGGATCGGTGAGCGCCTCCTCGCCGTTCCGCAAGCTGGTGTCGACGTTCTACTCCACGCTGGTGACGCTGCTGTTCCTGCTCGGCATGCGCGACACCCAGACCGGCTGCAAGGTGCTGCGCCGCGACGTCCTCGCCGACCTGCTGCCCCGGCTGCGCGAGCGGCGCTTCGCCTTCGACCTGGAGTTCTTCGTCGCCGCCAAGGCCGCCGGCATCCAGGGCTTCGTCGGCGCCCCGGTCCGGCTCAGCGAGCGGGTCGCCGGTTCGACGGTGACCAGCAAGGCCATCGTGCGCACCATCCGCGACACGTTCGTCATCTTCGGCCGCAACCTGACCGGTCAGTACCGTCCGGCCGTCGCCCCGGTGACGGTCATCGCCCGCCCGCAGGCGCTCAGCACGCTCCGCGCGTTCGGCGAGGCCGCCTGACCCGCACGGACCGCCCGCCCGGCGACGTGCCGGAGCCGGCACCCGCTCCGGGGGCAGCCCACCACGAGCGCAGGTCCCGCCGATGCTCCACCAGGCCGGCCACGATCAGCACCACCAGCGACAGCAGCGACACGATCAGCCCCAACCGCAACCATCGCCAGGGCGTGTACCGCACCGTCACCGCTCCGGCACCGACCTGCACGGCCAGCGTCCCGGCCGCCGTGCGCCGCACCGGCAGGCCGGCGGCGGCCCAGCCCGGCGACCACTCCTCCGGGATCACCACCCAGCCCGGCGTCCCGCGCCCCACCTGCCAGCTCGTCGAGCTGGTCCGGCGGATCCCCCCGGACGCCGAGGAGGGCACCGGACCCCGGTCCGCGCCGTCCACCAGCACCGCCTCGGAGCCCAGGACCCCCCGCCCCGCCCAGGCGGAGGCCTCCTCGTAGTCGCCGCGCCTGGACCCGACCACCCGGCCCGTGCCGACCGGCTCGACCCGGTAGAGGGTGAACTCCGGGGCACGCAGCACCGGCGTCAGGTCACCCTGCCGGTCCAGCCACGCGTACGCCTCGGTCTCCCGATCGCGGGCCAGCGCCACGTACCGCACGCCGAGCGGCGCGACCAGCCGGCCGAGACCGCCGGCGTCACCGGCCGCCACCAGCCGCTGCACGTAGGCCATCCGCCGGGACACCGAGTTCGTCCGGACCGGCCCGAGCTCCACCGCGTCGCTGCTGAGCACCGGGCGGCGGAAGAACGCCGCGGCGGGCGTGGCGACGGTCCGGGAGCCGGTGAACGCGAACGGCTGGTACCCGTGCCAGGGCAGGAAGAGCACCGCCTCGTCGCCGGCGCCCATGAGGCGGTCGGCGGCGTACCAGGACGCCGGGTAACTGCTGATCCGCACGCTGCCGCCCAGGCCCCAGAACAGCGACGGGGCGACCACGGCGTAGACCGTGGCGACTGCCAGCAGCGCCCCGGCGGCGGTCAGCCGCTGCACCGGCAGCCGCGCCCGGCGGCAGGCGAGGGCCAGTCCCTCCACCGCCGTCCCGACCCCCGCCGCGTACGCGATCATCGTCAGCGCCAGCCACTTCTGCTGCTCGCGCATGGCCGCGAAGAGCGGGACGACGTCGAAAGCGGCCTGGTAGACCGAGGCCAACGGGCCGTGGATGCCGGCGCCCAGCAGCACCCC
This sequence comes from Actinoplanes sp. NPDC049599, assembly GCF_044465625.1. Taxonomy (NCBI): domain Bacteria; kingdom Bacillati; phylum Actinomycetota; class Actinomycetes; order Micromonosporales; family Micromonosporaceae; genus Actinoplanes; species Actinoplanes sp. NPDC049599. The sequence continues at coordinate 50,392 of NZ_JBITLX010000012.1, read as the reverse complement.
GGCCGCCGCGAGCACAGACAGGGCCACCCCGCTCGCGCGATCCTGCCGGCACAGCCGCACCAGACCGCCGGCCGCGGCCAGCACCATCAGCGTGGCCGGCACGAGACCCAGGCCGAGCTGCGGGCTGCTGTCGGCGGCGCCGCGCCAGAAGCCGCGCAGCGACACCAGCGTCGCGAGCAGGCCACCGGGGCCGGCGTGCGGCGCGTACACCTGCAGGTCCGTGGCGCCGACCCGGACGGTCAGGATCGCGCTGGCCAGGACCGCCAGGGCGTAGGCGTAGACACCGCCGGCGGCGCCGATGACAACGACCATCCGGATCAGGTCGGCGCGCCGGGGCCGGGGCAGGAGCGCGACGGCGAGCAGGCCCGCACCGCCCAGCCAGGCGGCGTGCGGCCCGACCGCCATGGCCAGCGCGAACCAGCCGGCCGGCCGGGCGGCGAACCAGTGGCCGCGCCGGCGGGCGTGCAGGGCCGACGCGAGCAGCCAGCACAGCAGGGCGACCGACACCAGGAACGGCACGTGCCCCGCCTGGATGCGCTCGACGACGAACGGGTTGCAGCAGGCGAACAGGGCCGTCGGATACCGCCGCAGCCGGCCGCCGCGGACCAGCGCGGACGCTCCGCCGGCCGCGAGCGGGAAGTAGAGCAGGATCATCAGCCAGCTCGTCGCGCCGGGCCCGACGGCCTCGCGCAGCAGCTGGGTGACCAGCCGGTACGGCAGCGCGTCCAGCGCCGCGGAGTCGAGGCCGTACAGCCCGGGGTTGATGGCCTGCTGCGGCCCGGACACCCAGTCGAGCAGCAGCAGATAGCCGTCGCGCGTCCACGGCGCGACCACAGCCACCCCGGCCACGAGGCCGAGCAGCGCGGATTCAGCGGTCAGCCGCGCCTGCCGCCCGCCGAAGCCGGGCAGCCGCCGGTGCCTCGGCCCGCGGCTCGGGACTTCCGCCGGGCTCGCGGGATGCGTCACCGGCGGCGGCGCCGGGGGCCGTGCGCCGCCTGCACCACCGCCACGACGAGCCGGGCGAGCGGGTCGGGTGCCGCGCCGGAGGTGTCGACGACCAGCTCGTCGACCCGCGCCGGGTGCTCGGCCAGCAGCCGGTGGAACCGGTGCTGCTGCGCGGCCTGGTCGGCGAGACCTCGCTCCGGCTTGCGGGCGTGGATCAGGTCGGGCGGAGCGTCGGGCAGCACCAGGAGGTCGGGTGCCGGCACCAGGAACTCGACGGCACGGGCGGCCGGCGAGCCGGGCCACGGCGACTCGCGCAGGTCGTACACCCAGCGGTCGGCGATGACCACCTGGCGCCGGGCCAGCGCCGGCGCCACGGTGTGCAGGTAGCGCCAGAGGTATTCCGCGGCGTAGAACCAGGCCGCGGCCCGCCGCAACCCGGGGTGGTCGGCGGGAGGCGCCGCAGCCGCTGGGGCCGGGGCCGGGGCTGGGGCCGCCGCCGGGGCCGGGGCCGGGGCGACGGAGCCGACTCCGAACAGGCGGCGGGCCAGGGCGACGCCGGGAAGGTTGCCCCGTGCCATGCCGAAGTACGCCTGGCTGGTGGTGATGCCGTAGCTGTGCAGGCGGTCGCGCAGACCGTCGGCGACCGTGGACTTGCCCGCGCCGTCGGTACCGACCAGCGCCACGACGACGCCCCGGGTGCGCAGGCCCAGCGGGCCCGCCGCCGCGCCGGCCGGCAGCACTGTGCGGCGCTGGGCCCAGGTCGCGGCGGCCGCACCGGGCGCGAGGCTGCGGACCGCCAGGCGCCGGCGTGCCCGCCCGGGCAGCCCGGCGTCGGGTGCCGCGCCGCCGGCGACGCCGATCAGCTCCCCCGCGACCCCCGCGCCCAGCTGCGCGGTGAGCCGCTGGGCCAGTCCGGCCCGGTGGTCCGGCTCGGCCGCGGCCCAGGCGTCGCGGGCGGCGGCGAGCCGCGGCCCGCCCGGCAGGCGCCCGCGCAGGACCGGGCGGACCAGCAGGTCGGCCATCGCGGCGGCGCCGGTGAGGCGGTGGGTGCCCGGCTCGACCGTGATCTGCCCGGCGGGCATCAGCAGCACCGGGCCGACCAGCAGGTCGCCGTAGGTCACGTCGACGACGGCGAGCCCGGTGGCCGTCCGGACGGCGAGGCTGATGTGGCGCAACCGGCGCGGGTCGGCGGCCTCGGCGACCCGGGCACAGTCGAAGGTGCTGCTCAGGGCGGCCACCGGGCCGGCGACGGTCAGCGGGTCGGCGTACCAGACGTCGAGGTCCTTGGCTCCGGTGTCCGCGGCCCAGCGGTCGGGCGCACCGGCTTCGCCCTGCCAGGCCCAGGCCGCGCCGGTGGCGTCGAGCGCCGCGGTCACCACGTCCAGCACCAGCCGCCGCCCGGGTGGCGTCACCGGCGGTGACGCGGAGGGTTTCGTGGGCGAATGCCGTTTATCAGTCATTTCCCTCGGATTATGGACTGATCGTAGGAGGCCCGCAGGCGGTTCCCGGCGGAAAAACGGACAGCTCGCCGCCGGCGCCGTCGATAGGGACGGGGTGAAACTCGATCCCGGCCGCCTGCCCGGCCTGCTGGCCCGCGGCGCGCTGCCCATCGCCGTCGCGGTGGCCGTGCAGAGCGCGGGCAACCTCGCCTTCCACGCGGCGGTCGGCCGGCTGCTCGACGCCGACGCGTACGGGGCGCTGGGCACCGTGCTCGCGGCGATGATGATGCTCGGGGTGCCGCTGGGCGCCGTCCAGACCGCGGCGTCGGCGCTGGTGGCCGAGCACGGCCTGAGCCGCGCCTCCGCGCGCCGGACGCTGCGCCTGGTCGCCCTCTGGTCCCTCGGACCGGCACTCGCCGTGCTGGCCTGCGCACCTCTGCTGCGCGACTACTTCCACCTGGCCGGGCCGGCCGAGGCGGCGCAGCTGGCCCCGTACCTGATGATCGCCGCCGTGGTCGCGGCGGCCCGCGGGCTGCTGCTCGGGGCGCGGCGGGTCGGCGCGGTGGCGGTGACCTATCTCGTCGCGACCGCGGTCCGGCTGGCCCTGGGCCTCGCCCTGGTCGTGCCGTTCGGCGTGTCCGGCGCCCTGGCCGCCACCGTGCTCGCCGAACTCGCGGCGCTGCTGGTGGCCGCCGGGCCGCTGCGCCACCCGGACGGTGCCGGTACGCCCGGCGCGTTGCGGCTGGGCGCGGTCGCCCACGCCGGGTTCGCGGTCACCGGGCTGTTCCTGTTCTCCACCGTCGACCTGCTGCTGGCCCGCCACCACCTGCGCGACGGCAGTTCGGGCGCCTACATCGCGGCCGCGACGGTGGCCAAGACCGTGCTCGCCCTGCCCGCCGGGATCATGGCGGCGGTCTTCCCGCGGCTGCTGGCGGGCTGGCTCCGGCCCGGCCGGGGCCGGGTGCTGGCCACCGGCGGGCTGGCCGTCGCCGGACCGGCCCTGCTCGGCGCCGCGGTGATCGTCGCGGTGCCGTCGCTGGTGCTGCGGTTGCTCTACGGCGACGGGTACACCGACGCCGACGGCCTGGTCCGCGCCCTGGCCGGGGTGGCCGCCCTGACGTCGCTGGTGACCGTCCTGACCTACGCCGCCCTGGCCCGGCGGGCCCGCACGCTGGTGATCCCGTGGCTCGGCGCCGCGCTCGAGGTGGCCCTGATCGAGACCTGGCACGACTCGGCCGCGCAGATCGCGCTCTGCTCGGCCGCCGCCCTGGTGCCGACGCTGCTGCTGATGCTGGTGCTGGAGGCCCGCGTCTGGGCGCGCCCGACTGCTCAACTCGGCCCGGCCGGCGCCGAAGAAGCCCGTAGCGCCGCGACCGCGGCCTGAACCCGGAGGCCGTCCATGCGCATCCTCGTCCTGAACTGGCGTGACCTGCGGCATCCGGCCGCCGGCGGCGCCGAGGTCTACACCGAGCAGGTGCTGCGGCGCTGGGCCGCGGCGGGTCACCAGGTGACGCTGTTCGCCGCCGCCGTCGCGGGCCGGCCTGCCACCGAGATCGTCGACGGGTACCGGGTCGTCCGCGCGGGCACCCGCTTCACCGTCTACCGCGAGGCCCGGCGCTGGTGGCAGCGCTGGGGACGCGGCCGCTTCGACGTGGTGGTCGACGAGACGAACACGGTGCCGTTCCTGGCCCACGAGTGGGTCGACGACGGCGCCCGCACCGTCGCGCTGGTGCACCAGACCTGCGAGGACATCTGGCCGCACCACGTACCGCCGCTCGCCGCCCAGCTGGGCCGGCACCTGCTGGAGCCGTGGTGGCTGCGCCGGCTGGGCCGCGCGCCGGTCCTGGCGGTCTCGGACTCGACCCGCGACGCGCTCGCCCGGTTCGGCGCCGGCGACGTCACGGTGGTGCCGGAGGGCTACGAGCCACCGGCGGCCCGGCCGGCGGTGGGCAAGGAAGCACAGCCCACGGTCGTGTTCTGCGGCCGGATGGTGAGCTACAAGCGACCCGGTGACGTGGTGCGGGCCGTCGAGCTGAGCCGCCGGGAGATCCCCGGGCTGCGGCTCTGGATGATCGGCGGCGGTCCGCTGCTGGACCGGCTGCGCGCGCACGCCCCGGCCGGGGTGGAGTTCCTGGGCCGGGTCGACGAGCAGGTCAAGCACGACCGGATGGCCCGCGCGCACGTGCACGTGGCCACCAGCGTGCGGGAGGGCTGGGGCCTGGTGGTCACCGAGGCCGCCGCCCTGGGCACCCCCACCATCGCCTACGACGTGCCGGGGCTGCGCGACTCCACCCGGGCGGCCGGCGGTGTCGTGGTGCCGCCGCACCCGCAGGCGCTGGCGCGCTGGCTGTGCGAGTTGCTGCCCGGCTGGCAGCGGCAGCCCGGCGGCCCGGTGCCGTACGGCGGCGCCCGGCCGTGGGACGAGGTGGCGGAGACGCTGCTGTCGGCGATCCAGCAGCACGCGCGGGTGCCCGCCGGCGTCCGCCGGCCGGCCACCGGCGCGGGACTGACCGCCGCGGTGTGACCGCGGCATCGTCCGCGCCGCCCGGCGTGGGCACCGGTACGACAGGAGAGACGCATGAAGATCAGTTTCGTGGTGCCGACCAGGAACTCGGCGCGCACCCTCGACGCCTGCCTGGCCTCGCTGCGCGCGCAGACGCACCCCGACGTGGAGGTGCTGGTGGTCGACAACGGTTCCACCGACGGCACCGTGGAGATCGCCGGCCGGCACGCCCATCAGGTGCTGCAGTGGGGCCCGGAACGCAGCGCGCAGCGCAACCACGGCACCGACCGCAGCATCGGCGACGTGGTCGTGTTCATCGACTCCGACATGGTGCTGGAGCCGCAGGTCGCCACCCGTATCGAGGAGCGGTTCGCCGCCGAGCCGGACACCGGTGCCCTGGTCATCCCGGAGCGCTCGTTCGGGGAGGGCTTCCTGGCCCGCTGCCGGGAGATGGAGAAGATGCTGTACGTCGGCGACCCGGCGGTGGAGTCGCCGCGGGCGTTCCGGCGGGAGGTGATCAACCGGGTCGGCGGCTGGAACGAGGAGCTGACCGCGGCCGAGGACTGGGATCTGGCCGACCGCACCCGCCTGGCGACCACCATCGGGCGGGTGCCGGCGTGGATCTGGCACGACGAGGGACGCATCCGGTTGCGGGTGACCTTCGCCAAGAAGCGGTACTACGGCCGCTGGATCGACCAGTATGTACGCATGAACGCGGATTCCAGCGGGGGCAAGTTCGTCCGGATCGCCTTGCTGCGCCGGCCCGCCCGGCTGCTGCGGCACCCCGTGCTGACCGCCGGGCTCGCCACCCTCAAGCTGACCGAGGCCGCCGGGCTCGCGCTCGGCATCCGCGACAGCCGAACCACCGCCGGCAGCCGAGCGGCATGACCGCCTGCACCGAGCGGCTCCCGGCCGGAGCCGACCACGGCCTCGCAGGCGACGGCCTCGCAGGCGAGGGCCAGAAGGGCATGCCCACGGAGGTTCAGCCATGACCGGCGACCGGCGCATCGTGCACCTCATCGCGGAGTACTCGGCCCGCGAGGCGATGGGCCGCACCGTGGCCGAGACGGCCGGGCGCGTCGCGGGCGAACACCATCTGGTGACCGCGCACGCCCATGACGGCACCACGCCGTTCGCGAGCGTGCACGAGCTCGGTGGCGCCGTCGCGACGTTCCCCGTCGGGCGCACCGCGGAACTGGCCGGGGTGCTGGCCCGGATCCGCCCCGACGTGGTGCACGTGCACGCCGGGGCGCTGGGGCCGGTGCAGACGGCGATGCCGGTGCTGGGCCCGTACCGGACGGTGCTGACCGCGTACGCCTGGCCGACCCTGCCGGGTCCGGGCACCTGGCGCCGCGCGACCCTGGCCGAGATGCGCGCCTCGAACGTCCTGCAGTTCCGGGTCGCGCTGACCACGATGCTGCCGGCGGCGCTGGCCGCCGCCGCCCTGCGGCACGCCGGGGTCCGGACCGTGCTGACCCCGGACCCACGGGTCGCGCGGCGGCTCGGCGGGCGGCCCGGCATCGCCGTCCACCGGCTGCCCTCCGGGGCGCCGGCCGACGAGCGCCGGGCCCGCTTCGCCGCCGACCGGCCCGTCATCGTGTTCGCCGGGCGGGCCGAGAGCGTCCGCGGGCTGGACACCCTGCTCGCCGCGTTCCCGCTGGTCCGGGCGAGGATCCCGGGGGCCCGGCTGCGGCTGCTGCTGATCCCCCGCCCGGAGCTGCCGGCCATCCTGGCCCGGGCCGGCGCACCCGAGGGCGTGGAGATCGTCACCGAGCCCGTCCCCGACCTGCTCGCCGAGCTGGCCGCCGCGCAGGTGGGCACCTGGCCGTTCAAATTCGACTACACCACCTCCCCGCCGGCCATGGCGGTCGCCGAGGCGATGAGTGTCGGGCTGCCGGTCGTCGCCACCGACGTGGCCTGCGTCCGCGCGGTCCTGGAACCCGGGGTCAACGGCCTCGCCGTGCCACCGGCCCGGCCGGCGGCGCTCGCCGACGCGCTGATCACCGTGCTCAGCGACGAGTTCACCTGGCACCGCTACGCCCAGGCCGGGCTGCGCTCGGTCGGCGAGCGGCTGGGCTGGGACCGGGCCGCGGCCGTCACCACCGAGGCGTACGCGACCACCATCGGCTGACCCGGCTCACCGGCAGGTGCCCTCCCCCTCGTCGGTCACCGCCCGCCCGGCCGCCAGCGGGTGGAAGCGCCACTGCCAGCCGCCGGGATCCAGCTGCAGTTCCAGCACCCCGTGGTGGTCGTAGTCGACGAACTCACCGGCCGGACCCGCGGCGGACGCCCCCGTGGCGGGCTCCGGGCGGTAGTGCGCCTGTCCCCCGGTGCCGACCACGAACTGGCGCACGCCGCCGGCGTCGGGGCGCCCGTCCGGGTCCAGCGGACCGAACCGTTCGTAGTGTGCCTCGTGCCCCGAGAGCACCAGCTCGACGTCGTGGTCGTAGAGGGTGCGGTACAGCGCCTCCGTCCGCGGATCGTCCCCCGCCAGCCCGGTCGACCAGCGCGGATGGTGCCAGGCCGCCAGCACGCACCGGTCGCCCTGGGCGGCGAGGTCGCGGGCCAGCCACTCCTGCTGCGGTGATCCTGTGCCGCACCCGCCGGCCACCGCCCCGCAGTTGGAGTTCAGCACCACCAGATGCCAGCGGCCCAGCTCCTGCGACCAGTACCCGCGGGTGTCGCGGATCCGGTCGCCGAAGTAGGCGGTGAACGTGCTGGCGTCCTGCACCCGGTACTCCTGGTTGCCGTAGACGGGCACGGTCCGGTCACGCAGGCGACCGAACGAGGGTCCGTAGACGGTCCGGTACGCCTCGCCGGTGGGCAGCTCGTACTGGAAGTCTCCGAGCCCGACCAGGAACGCCGGCCGCAGCGCGACCGCGAGGTCCGAGACGGCCTGGTGCCGGCAGCGCTCACCCGGCGCCGTGCCGGGCGGGGTCAGGTCCGGATCGGCGGGATCGCAGGCCATGTCACCGACCGCGACCACCCGTACCGAGTCCGGGCCGGACGAGCACCGGCTCAACGACCAGCCCAGCACCAGGACCAGCACCACCAGCGGCGCCACGGCCACCCGCCACCCGCCCCGCGGCCCCCGCCGGGTGAGGACCAGCGCGGCGAGCCGGTCCCGGGTGGGCATCACGCCGCCCACCGGCGCACCAGCCGGCGGATCCGCGGCCGCCGCGCCCAGATCCGTGCCGCCCGGCCCGGTCTGCGGTGCCGGACCGTCCAGACGCCCGGACGGCCCGGCGGCAACCGCATCAGATACATGGACCCCACCGCGGCGATCACCGTGACCGGCAGCAGGTACAGCGCGTACCGGGCGACGCGCGCCGGGCCGTACCGGACCTCGAACGACCCGCCCGACGGCAGCAGCCAACCGTTCATCCAGCCCTGCAACCGCACCTTGCGCGCCCCCTCGGCACCGGTCAGCGCCCAGCCCGGCGCGGCGGTCTCGGCCAGCGCCAGCACGGTCGGCGCAGCGGCCGTGACGGTGCCGGAGAAGTGCGCCGGGTTCTGCCGGGCCCAGTCCACCGACGACGGCGCGGCCGCCGGCTGCCGCTGGCGCACCAGCACCACGGCCGACGGCGAGGCGACCGGGCGCAGCCGCACCCCTCGGTACTCGACCTGGGACTGCTGCTGCTCCTTGAGGTCACGGAGGCCGTACAGGAAGAGCTTGGTCTCGACCGCGGCGGGATCCGGCGGGATCAGCGCCTCGTACGGGGTCCAGCCCTGCCAGGCAGCCACGGTCGGCAGGGTCCGGCACAAATCGGGGCCGCGCAGGTACAGGCAGAACTTGGGGTTGCGCAGGGCGACGCTGCGCGCCTCCAGGGACAGCTCGTACAGCGAAGCGGCGCCGACGTCGTGCGCCGAGGAACCGATGCAGGCGAGGTGGCTCACCGCCTTGAGGGTGTAGGTCGTCTCGCCGTCGACCCCGATCTGCGACTCGGCGGCCAGTCCCGACTCCTCGGCCGTACGGTCGTCGTAGCGGAAGCAGTCCTCCAGGGGCTCGAACGGCGCCAGCACCGAACCCGCCGGGCCGCCGTCGACCCGCAGCTCGTGCTCGCCGGCGTCCAGATCCACCGAGACCTCCGGCACCGCCGGCGGCCAGACGGTCGTGGTGGTCACCGCCTCCAGCGCGTCCACCCGCAGGCCGCGATACTCGGCCACGGTCCGCGGCCGCAACCGCTGCCCGACATCGGCGTGCAGGATGATCTGGAGTTCGGCCCCGGCGCCGTCCATCGTCACGACCCGCTCGTACGAGGTCCACTCGTCGTCGAGCACCGGACGGGCGGCCAGCTCGCAGCCCGACGCCCCGGCCTGCCACAGGCAGATCTGCGGGCGGCTGCCCGCGACGTGGCGGTACTGCAGCCGCACCCGGACCAGCTGGTCCTTCGCGGCGGCGCGGACCACCACCCGGGTGCAGGCGGCGTGGTCCGCGGCGCCGAGCCGGACGGTCCGGCCCCCTGGGGTGTCCGTGACGTCCCGGGTCAGGCCCAGGTCGGCCCAGGGCCGCGGCTCGTAGTTGTTGCAGTCGTAGACCGGGGAGTAGCCGGTCACGGCGACCGGTTGCCGGGCCTCGGCCAGCAGGCTGAGCCGGGTCGCGGCGCCGACCTGCACCCGCGGGGCGGCATCCGGCCCGTCCAGCGACACAGTCCGGCTGCCGGCGCGCACCGCGAGGATCCGCCGGCCCGGCGGGATCGGCACCGACAGCTCGGGCCGGCGCGACACCGGCACCCCGTCCACGGTCACCACGGTGGGATCGCGCAGCACCAGACGGCCGTTCGCCGCGTCGAGCCGGGGCACGAGCACCGCCGCCGCGCGTGCCCGCTGCGCCACCGTGTACCGGCCGGCGGTCAGGTCGACGGTCGTCCGGGGTGAGCCCTCGTCGACGGCCGGCACCGGCCAGTGCACCACGTCGGGGGTGACCGCCGCGGTGTCGTCGACCTGCGGGCTCAGGGCCATGGGCGCGGTGTCGGCGCGCGCCTCGATCGCGGTCCGGGTGCCGACGGTACCGAGCACCGCCGCCCCGGCGTCCGGACGGGCCGGCGCGTCCAGCACCCGGTCGTAGGTGCGCACGGTGGGGCTGGCGCCGTCACCGAGCTTCCACACCTGCAGCATGCCGTCCAGGTCCAGGGTGGCGCCGGGCACCCGGTCCATCGCCGCGGCCAGCACCAGATCGTCGGCGAAGTACCGGTTCGGCAGCCCGCGGACGAGGTCGTGCCGCACCACCACCCGGCTGACCCCGATCGCGTCGAGCAGCTTCGGCACCGGGGTCAGGTCACCGGCGAGCAGCGCGGTCTCGACGGCCCGGACGTCGGCGGAGAACCCGGCCACGTCGCCGAAGTAGCCGTCGGGCTTGGGCTGCACCACCGGATGCTGGATCAGCAGGTTGGCGATGCTGTCCACACCGAAGAAACCCCAGGTGGTCGGCATCTGGTAGTAGTCGTCCAGGGGCAGGACCAGCACCCGGCCGGGCCGCGGGTCGGCGTCGATGTGGGTGGCCAGGTCCCACCACTGCTGCGGCACCCGGACGTGGGTGGACGGCTGGGTGGGCCGCTCGTCCGGCATCACCCCGCCGGTGTAGAGCGGGTACGGGTATGCCAGCACCAGCAGCAGCGGGGCGGCGGCACCGGCGTAGACCAGCGGCCGGCGCCACCCCGGCAGCCGGGGCCGGGCCCGCAGCCTGGCCAGCACCCCCTCGACCCCGACGGCCAGCATGACGCCGAACATCGCCACCAGCAGCTGACCGAGTTTGCTCATCGGCTCGCGGAACAGCCAGAAGCCGGGCGCGTGCAGGTACAGGAACAGGTTGATCCGGGCCAGCGGCGGGCGCAGGCCCTTGGCCAGGAACACGAACAGGATGATCAGGAGCACGAGGCCCAGGGCGACCCGGCGCAACCGGCGCGGCGCCACGAGCGGGGCCAGGAAGACGAGCGCGGGCAGCAGGTACCGGATCCAGATCCACCAGGGCTGGTCCAGGTCAGCGGCGAACGGCAGGTACTGGGGGCGGAACCAGGCCCAGTTGGCGACCAGCGTCACGATGTTCTGCGGCAGGTTGTTCACCTGCGACCACGACCAGTTCGTCGGGTCGGTGAAGGTGGCGTTGGCGGTGGCGCCGCCCCCGCCGATGAAGCTCTGCGCCAGCGGCACCAGCCAGAACGCGTTCAGCCCGAGCGCCCACGGCACCGCCGGGACGAACCACTTCAGCAGGCGTACGGCCGGGGCCCGGCCGAGCAGCAACGCGGCCAGCAGCGGGGTGCCGCCGATCGCCCAGGCGTACGCGACGACCAGCATCGGCGGGTTGAAGGCGAGGAACGAGGTCGGCATCAGCGCGAACCCGGCGATCGGCGCGGGCACCCGCCGGCCCTGCGCCACCCGGATGGCGACCCCGGTGATGAGCGCCACCACCCCCACCGAGATGATGTTGAGCGGGTTCGGCAGCCGGGTCAGGAAGAACCCGTTGAGCAGCCCGAACGCGCCGGCCGCGACGATCGCCACCTCGCTGCGCACGAACGCCCCGGCCAGGTACGCGACGCCGAAGCCGACCAGGCCGTAGATGCAGATGTAGAACAGCCACTGCGCCGAGTACTCGGTCAGCCCCACCGCCCGGCAGCACCAGATGAGGACGAACTCCAGGCCGCGGGCCATCGTGTAGCCGGCTGAGCCGGCCCCGGTGATCTGATGGTTCCAGCTCCAGGCGGCCTCGGGCGCCCAGCCGCGGCGGATGAACGCGCCGATGTCCCCGGCGGCGATGAACGTGCCGGTCCGGAACCACTGGCTGACGATGACGGCGTTGAGCGCGAGCACAACGAGGTACGGCCGGGCGGCCGGCCACGCGGCACGGCTGGCCGTGAGTCGCACGCCCTGTCTCCTCCCGGTCACCCCTCTCCTGGCTGTTCGACCGGTCGGCCGCCGCGCTGAGGGCGACCCGGTTCCGCGCCGGCCGGGCGGTGCCACAACGCCACCAGCCCCAGCGGCACCGCGGCCCCGGCCAGCACCAGGGCGACCAGGACAGCCGCGAAGACCAGGTCGGTGTGCCCGAGCGCGTGCGCGGGCCCGCAGGCCGCGAACACGGCGACCGCCAGGGCCAGCGGCGGCCGCCACAACCGTTCGGCGAGCGCCGGCAGGTCGAGGCGGCGGCGGTGCCGGGGCGCCTGCCGTACCGGTGGCGCCGCGACCGGTTCGGCGAGCACCGGCACGTGGGTGAGATCCACTGCCATGGTCGGCCTCCGTCCCACCCCGCGGGGCCCGGGTACGTCCCGGCCCCTCCCTCCCCTCATCGGCGCGGCGCCCGTGGGCTTGAGCCGGCTCCGGGCCGCTCCCTCAACGGCAGCTCAGGTGTCGGGCAAGGTTGGCTCGGGTCCGTTCCGCCGCCGGTGCTGATGCCGCAGTCTCAACACATGCCGATCCCGACCGCGCACCTCCGCAGCCTGCTGACCGCCCTCGTGACGCTCCTGGGGCTGGGCACGGTGCTGCTGCTCGGCACGGCGGCGCCGGCGGGCGCGGCGGCCACCACCCCGGACAAGCTGGTGATCACCTGGATCGAGGGCGGCACGCAGCTGCGGGTGGACGGGTTCTCCTACCGGCCCCGGGACGTCGTGGATGTCCGGCTCGGCGCCGGCCCGCTGCGGCAGGCGCGCAGCGACGACAACGGGCGGGTCCGGGTGGTCGTGCCGCAGGACCTGATCACCGCCGGCCAGAGCGGGGCGAGCATCGTCGTCGCCGGTCGCTCCGCCGCCGGCACCTCCCGGGTGATGATCTCCGCGGTCCCCCCGCGCGCCGCGGCCCGCGGCCCGGTGGACGTCCTGCCCTGGTCGGTCGGCGCGGTGGCGGTCACCGGGCTGGTGCTGGGGGCGGCGTACCGCCGCCGGTCCGGGGCGGGCGGCGCGGCGGCCCCGCGCGGGTACCACCGCCGGCACGGCGCCTGAGCCCGGTCTCGGCCCGGCAACCGAACTGCATCCGAACGCTGACCGCGCCGCATCCGGGTCCCCGGAACCTTGGGCACGGACCTGCCCCCGGGTCCGCTGACCGGAAAGGTTCGCGCATGGGATCTGCGGCGCACACGCTCATCGAGGCGATCTCCGGCCCGGCGGCGATCGTCGACCAGGACGGCCAGGTGCTGCTCGCCAACCGGCGGTGGTCCGGCCCGGACGGCACCGGCGGCAGCTATCCGGCCGAGGGTGCCCGGCTCGCCGGCACCGCCGGCTCCTGCCCGGCCCATGACCAGCTGGTCGCCGCCGTCCGGCGGATGAGCCCTACCGCCGCGCCCACGGAGCTGCGCTGCGGATGCACGCCGGACGCCGCCACAGTACGCATCGCGCACCTGGACAGTGACTACGGTCCGCCCCGGCGGCTCATCACCGTGCGCACCCTCGGCGAGCCGTGCCGGGGTGCCGGGCCGGACACCGCGACCGAGGCCAAGTCGCAGTTCCTCGCCCTGCTCGGCCACGAGATCCGGACCCCGGTCACCACCGTGGTCGCCACCGTGGACCTGCTCCGGGCCCAGCCGATGCAGCAGGACATCCGCGAGATCGTCGACAGCGTGTACCGCTCCGTGCACGGCCTCAAGACCCTGACCGACGACCTGCTCGACCTGGCCCGGCTCGAGACCGGCGAGCTGCGGATCCGGGAGCAGCCGGTGGACCTGCGCACCGTGCTGGAGGCCGTCGCGGAGCCGTTGCAGCAGCAGGCCCGGCGCAAGTCCATCCTGCTGCTGACCGCCCCGTCGCCGGAGCTGCCCACCGCGGTGCTGGGTGACCCCGACCGGCTGCGCCAGGTGCTGACCGCGGTGGTCGGGAACGCGGTCAAGTTCACCGCGGCCGGCGAGGTCGTGGTCACCGCCGCGAGCGACGGCGCCGACGCGTACCTGATCACCGTCTCCGACACCGGGCCCGGCATCGCCGACCCGGACCGGGCCCGGATCTTCGCGCCGTTCGTGCAGGCGGACTCCTCGGCGTCGCGCCGGCACGAGGGCGCCGGCCTCGGCCTGGCCCTGGCCGCGCGGCTGGTCACCTGCATGGGCGGGACGATCGACGTGCACTCCCAGCCCGGCGCGGGGGCGGAGTTTCTCATCCGGCTGCCGTTGCGGGCCGCACCGCAGCAGCCGGCGACACCCGCGCCACCGCTGCACCGGCGCAGGATCGCCGTCCTGGCCCCCACACCCCGGTCGACGCTGGCGCTGTCCTGGCTGCTGCGCGGCGCCGGCGCCGATCCGGTGCCGATGCTGCTCACCGAGGTGGACCGGGGGGCCGCGGCGGTCGACACCGTGCTGTGGTGCGACGACGCGCACGATCCCGACGCGATCGGGCGCGCCGACGCGATCAGCGCGGCCCTCGGCCCGAACGGGCGGTCGCTGATGATCAGCACCACCGACCCGCGCACCGGCGTCGTGCGCCGGCCGGGCGTGCTGACCGCACCGTTGCTGCTCGGCCGGCTGGTGGCGGCGTTGAACCACGAACGGACCGGGGTGCGCGGCGCACCGGTCACGGTGCCGCCGCTGGGCGGCGGCCGGGTCCTGCTCGCCGAGGACAACGACGTCAACCGCACCGTGTTCCGGCGCATGATCCAGCTGCTCGGCGTCGAGTGTGACACCGTGGCCGACGGCAGCGCCGCGATCGAGGCCGCGCTCGGCGACACCGCCTACGACGTGGTGCTGATGGATCTGCAGATGCCCCGGACCGACGGGCTGGAGGCCACCCGGCAGATCCGGACCGCGGGCTGGCACAAGCCGATCCTGGCACTGACCGCGACGGCGCTGCACGGCGACCGCGAACGGTGCCTGGAAGCCGGGATGGACGGCCACCTGAGCAAACCGATCACCCTGCCGGAGCTGCGCGCGGCGCTGGAGCCGTACCTGTCGCCGGGTTCGGCGCCCGCACCGGCCGCGACGGCCGGGCCGCCGGACGAGCCGCCGGAGGAGCCGGTGGACGAGCCGGTGGACCTGAGCAAGCTGCGGGAGCTGGAGGCTCAGCTCGACGACCGGGCCCTGGTGGTGACGACGGTCAACACCTACCTCGCGCAGCTCGACGGTCGCCGGGCGGCCATCGCCGAGGCGTTGCGGACCCACGACCGCGACGCGCTGCGCGCCGCCGCGCACACGCTCAAGTCGTCCAGCGCCCTGCTGGGCGCCGACCCGCTCGCCGAGGCCTGTGCCCGGGTGGAGCGGGGCGCCACCGCCGCGAGCGGTGAACCGGAACTGTCCGCGCTGGTCGCCGGCGTGGAGGCCGCAGTCGCCCAGGCCCTGCGGGTGATGGCGGGCTACCTCGCCGCTGATGAAAGGACCGAATGTGCCGGGATTCGTTGATCCGCAGAACCTCGCCGGCACCGACGGCGTGGCCCACGACGTGCACGCCGAGCTGGAGCTCCAGCGCCGGCGCAACGCCGAGCTGGAAGACACCGTCGCCGGGCTGCACCGCTGCGTGCGCGATCTCGAGTCGTTCTCCTGGGAGATCAGCCACGACCTCAAGGCACCGCTGGCGGGCATCGGCGGGTACGCCCAGATGCTGACCCACCTCGACGTCGGCTGGCCCCGCCCCACCGGGTTCGACGAGTTCGTCGGCGAGATCAACGAAGGGGTCGCCCGGATGGGGCGGCTGATCGACGACGTGCTGGCGTACTCGACCGTGCGGGGCACGCCGCTGCGCCTGACGACCATCGACCTGGACGCCCTCGTGGACGACGTGCTGGCCGACCGCGCCGCCGGGATGCTGCTGCACAGCGAGTGGCCGGCGCCGCACATCACCCGGGACCCGCTCCCGGAGGTCCACGGTGATCACGGGATGCTGCGGCGGCTGTTCGAGAACCTGCTGGGCAACGCGCTCAAGTACGTCCGGCCCGGCGAGCCGGCCCGGGTGCACGTGTCCGCGCGCACCCTCAGCGACGGCGTCGTCCGGGTCGAGGTGACCGACGCGGGTGTGGGCATTCCGGACGGCCAGCACGAGGCGATCTTCGGCGAGCTGCACCGGGCCCATCCGGACGCGTACACCGGCACCGGACTGGGCCTGACCATCTGCCGCCGGATCGTGCAGCGCCTCGGCGGCGCCATCGGTGCCGATCCGCGGTTCCGCGGTGGCGCGCGGGTCTGGTTCACCGTGCCGGTCGCGGCCACCGAGCGCGGCAGCACCCCACCGTCGACCACCGGGACCGGGCACGTCCCGATCGCGGCCGAGATCGCCTCGTGAGACGGCGGCGGGCATGACCGTAACCAGAGCCGGCCTTGAGGTGGGCTTGAGAGTCCGCGCCGATGAGAACGACGCACCCCCGAAGCGAGACGAGGCGAGATGGACCTGAGGCGAATACTGATCCTGGCGAGCACGGGACTGCTGGGAGCTACAGCGACCATCATCGGTACCCCCGGTGCGGCCGCCGCGGCGCCGGCTGCCCCCAAGGGTCTGTCGGCGATCCGCACCGCGGACGACGTCCGCCGGATCCAGATGACCTGGCGGCCCGGCGACACCACCACCGACCACTACCTCGTTGATGTCGTCGCTGACGACGTCGAGACGGTGATCAAGGTGCCGGCGTCGACCACCGAGTACCGGATCGACGCGCCCGGCCCGTGCACGACGTACAAGATGCGGGTCGGCGCCGCCGACGCCTCCGGCGCGGTCACCAACACCGGGTTCACCACCCTGCGCTCGCTGACGCCGAGCTACGTCCTGGGCATGTCCACCGGACGGGAGGAGGACGGCACGGTCGCCACCGCGACGTGGCGGGCGCCGGCCTGGACGGGCTACACCCCGCTGACCTCGTACCGGGTGGTCTTCACCCGGCTCTCCGACGGCGTGGTGCTCGCCGACCGGAGCAGCACCGACACGTCCTTCCGGTTCCCCGGCGTGGACCCGGCCCGGGCCTACACGATCGCGGTGTCCACGGTCAACGAGTTCGGCGCCTGCTCGACGGCGAAGTCGCTGCTGGACCGGTACCGCCCGGCCGACCCCACCGGTCTGGTGTCGCGGCGCCTCGCCGACGCACCCGGCACCGTCGAGGTCGTCTGGCAGGCGCCGGCCTCCGGCCCCGCACCGACCTACTACATGGTCGGCTACGGCCAGGACAAGATCACCGGCAGGCTGCGGGTCGACGCGCCGACGCTGCGGTCCACCCTCCTGCTGGACCCGGCCAAGAGCTGGATGCTCGAGGTCAAGGCCTACAACGACAACGGCGGCAGCGGTGCGCTCACCGGTTACGAGCCCGTCTGGACGCCGGCCACCACCACCGCGCCGGTGACCACGCCGTCGGCGGCACCCACCGCCGAGCCGTCCCCGAGCAGTGCCCCGGTCGTCGTCACCGCCCCCACGGACGACACCGCCACCCCGGCCACCGCGTCGCCGGCCACCGAGCCGACCACCACCACGGCGGTCGTCAGCACCGGCACCGACCGGACCCCGCCGACGATCACCGCGACGCTGTCGCAGCCCCCCGTCAACGGCTGGTTCCGCGCGCCGGTCACCGTCCACTTCACCTGCGCCGACGACAGCGGCGTCATCGCCGGCTGCCCGGCCGACATCCTGACCGGCGCCGACAACGCGGCGCAGCGCATCTCCGGAACCGCCGTGGACGGCGCGGGCAACACCGCCACCTCGACGATGACGCTCAAGCTCGACCGCACCCCGCCGACGATCACCGCCACCGTGCTGGGCACGCCGAACGCCGCCGGCTGGTACACCAGCCCGCCGGTCATCCGGTACACCTGCACCGACGAGGTCGCCATGATCTCGACCTGCCCGGCGGACACCCCGATCAGCGTCGACGGCGCGGGCCAGAAGGTCATCGGCAGCGCCTACGACAAGGCCGGCAACAGCGCGACCGCCACGGTGGAGCTGAGCCTGGACCGGGGCGCGCCGACCATCACCGCGACCGTGCTCGGTGACGCGAACGCCGACGGGTGGTACACCGTGCCCCCGACCGTGCGCTTCACCTGCTCGGACCGGCTCTCCGGCATCGCCACCTGCCCGGCGGACCGGCGGCTCGACACCGACGGCGCCGCCCAGACGGTCGTCGGCACGGCCGTCGACAAGGCCGGCAACACCGCCACCGCCACCGCCACCCTGAACATCGACCGGACCGCCCCCACGATCACCGCCACCGTCGTCGGCGAGGCCACCGCCGACGGCTGGTACCGCACCGCCCCCACCGTCCGCTTCTCCTGCGCCGACGCCGGGGCCGGCCTGGCCGAGTGCCCCGCCGACGTCACGCTCGACGGCAACGGCGCCGGGCAGCAGGTCACCGGCACCGCGGTGGACAAGGCCGGCAACACCGCCACCACCTCGGTCGCGGTGGACGTCGACCGGACCGCACCGGCCATCACCGCCACCGTCGTCGGCGAGGCCACCGCCGACGGCTGGTACAACACCGCCCCCACCGTCCACTTCACCTGCACCGACGAAGGCTCCGGCACGACGAGCTGCCCCGCGGACATGCCGGTGACAACCGACGGCTCCGGACTCGTGATCACCGGCACCACCACCGACCTGGCCGGCAACACCGCCTCCGCCCAGGTCACGGTCGACGTCGACCGGACCGCCCCGGTGATCACGCCGACCGTCACGGGCACGCCGAACAGCGCGGGCTGGTTCCGCTCCGAGCCGACCGTCACCTTCGAGTGCACGGACGCGGTCTCGACAGTCGCCACCTGCCCCGCCGCCCAGGTCGTCACCGCCGAGGGCGCAGGCGCCGGCGTCACCGGCACCGCCGCGGACCGGGCCGCCAACACCGCCGCGGCCGGCGTCACGGTCAACGTCGACAAGACCGCACCGGTCACCACGGTCGCCGGGGTCACCGACGGCGGCGTGTACGAAGCCGACGCGGTGCCGGTCGTCTCCTGCCGGACGACCGACGAGGGCTCCGGCGTGGCAGACCAGCCGGTCCCGGCCACCACCGTGATGAGCGGCATGTACACCGTGCGCTGCCCGGCAGCCGTGGACAAGGCGGGCAACGAGGGTACGGCGGCCATCGCCTCGTACACGGTGAACCCGAGCCTCGAATGGCTCCGGGGGCTGACCCACCAGTACCTCGACGGCGAGCCCGAGGCGACGATCCGGACCTTCGACAAGGCGCTCGACAAGCGCAACCTCGCCCCCTTCATCGCCCAGGTGATCATCCACTCGTCCGGGCGCAAGCCCGCGCTGACCCAGAAGGAGGCGGCGACCCTGCTCTACTGGGCCCTGGTGGTGCAGTATCGCCGCTGATCGGCGAACCGGGCAGTGACCGGCGGGGCCGGGGCTCATGGGAGCCCCGGCCCCGCTCGGGTCAGCCCGCGTCGAGGGTGACGACGACCGGCAGGTGGTCGGAGCCGACCGCGGGGGCCACCGCGGCACCGGTCGCGGTGACCCCCGGGCCGAGCAGCACGTGATCGATCTGGGCCACCGGCCGGTGCGCCGGCCAGGTCCGGCCCCGCACCGCCGGGCGGTACGGCCGGGCCAGCAGCAGCGTCGGCCGGCACATGTTGAGGTCGCCGGCGATGACGGTCGGCTCGCTCGACCCCCGCAGCCCGGCCAGCAGCCTGCGCAGCTGCCCGGGGCCCCGGGTGAGCCGGTGGGTCAGGTGGACGTTCACCACCCGCAGACCGGCGACGGTGACGACCTGCGCCAGCCGCGGGCCGACCGGATCGCGGGCGGCCGCGCCGAGCCCGACCGTCGTGCGGTCCTGCCACGGCACCCGGCTCAGCACGGCCAGGCCCCAGGTGCCGGGTGGGCCGGGCACGGCCCTGCGGACGATTCTCAGCTCGGCCAGCGACCGCCCGGTGACGAGGTCGAGTTCGGCCACGTGGGGATACCCGCAGGCGGACGCCGCGGCCGCTGCGATGCTCGCGGCATCCCCGGTCCGCCAGTTCTCCTGCACGACGACCACATCGGTGTCGAGCGCGACGAGAGCCTTCGCCACCGAATAGGCGGCCCCGCGACGGTCGAGACCGCAGTGCAGGTTGAGGCTGGCGACGCTCAGGGTCACGCGACCTTCCCTACGATCCGCGGGAGACACCGCGTCCGAGCCTAGCGAGATCATCGCGGCCGGGCGCCGGAAGCCCACAAACACGCTGGTCAGCTCCCCGCCGGGGTAGGACGTGTTACGTGACTCGCTTCGCCGGCCGGAACGCGGAGAGATCAGCCGTTCGGGGTCGCCCGTTCCAGCGGTATTACCGTCCACCCGGGCGGCGGGCGCGTCGCGGCCCACCCATCGACGTTCCCCAGGGGTAGCTGTCCGATCCTCGTGGATGTGAGTGCTGTGCGACGTACCTTCACCCTGCTGGCGCTGGCCGGGCTCGGCGGGGCCGCCCTGGTGGTGCTGCCCCGCGCGTCGGCTTCGGCCGTACCGGACACCACGCCGGCCCTGGCCGCCACCGGCGCCGGCACGCTGAGCCTGGTCTGGCGCGGCTCCGCGCCCCGCCGGCTGCAGGAGCAGACCGCCACCGGCGACCGCTGGGATGACGCGACCGCCTTCGCCGGGGCCCGGCCGGCCGCGGACACCGGCGGCGTCGGCCGCGGCGCGGACCCGGCCTCCGGGCAGATCCTGACCGCCACGGTCGCCGACGAGCAGGTCTGGGTGCGGACCGAGCCGGGCGGCCGGTGGTCCGGCCTCGGCGGCTCCGCCACCGGAGCACCGGCGGTGGCCGCGCTGGGCGGCGGCGCCTTCGCCGTCGTGGTCCGCGACGACGAGGGTACGGTCCACGTCCGCCACCTGCGCGACGGCGCCTGGGGCGGCTGGTCGTCCCTCGGCGGCGGCTTCACCACCTCGCCGGCCGCCGTGGGCCGCTCCGGCAGCCTGGTGATCGCCGTCGCGGGCCGCAAGCGCGAGGTACGCACCACCGTGGTGACCGCCGGCCGCCCCACCGGCTGGCGCCGCACCGGCGTGATCTCCACCGCGACGCCCGGCCTCGCCGCCGAGCCCGGCACCGGGACGCTGCACCTGATCACCCGCAACCCGGACCTGTCCCCGTCGGCCCGCGCCTCGCTCGACGGCGCCCGCACCTGGGGCCGGCCCACCCGGCTGCCCGGCCGCCTGGGCTCGGGCATCGCCGCCACCTCCCGCACGCCCGGCACAGTGGACATCGCGGCCCTGGGCCTCGACGGGCGCGCGGTGCAGAGCACGCTGCGGTCCGGCAGGTGGGGCAGGTTCCGCCTGATCGCGGCGAGCGGCACGACCGTCCTGCCGGAGGACGCGGTGACCGCGGTGACCGGCGACCCGGCGGCCACCCGCAGCATCCACTTCGCCGCGCACGCCCGGCTGCCGGAACCGGGCGAGATCCTCGCGGCCACCAGCACCCCGGCCACCCCGGACGGCCTGCTGGTCAAGGTCGTCTCGGTCACCGGCCGCACGGCGCGGGCGGCACCGGCGACCCTCACCGAGGCGGTCCCCGAGGGCACGCTCGACGAGACCTTCGCGCTGGGCACGGACACCGGCCCGGTGAGCCACCCGATCAGGCACGCCGTACCCTGCTCGAACGGCGAGAAAGCCGAGGTCAGCGGCATGGTGACGCTCACCCCGAGCTTCCACCTGGAGGCCGCCTGGCACCGGCCCGGCGGCGTCACGCGGACGGCGTTCACCGCGACAGTGACGTCGGACGCGCAGCTCAAGCTGTCGATCAGCGACGGCGCGACGTGCACGCTGAAGAGGACGGCGCTGCTGGCGGAACCGATCCGCTTCTCGCCGGTGGTCTTCCCGGTCGGGCCGGTGCCGGTCGTGATCACCCCGCAGGTGCAGCTGCACCTGGACGCGAGCGGCACGGTGCAGGCGGCGCTGGAGACCTCGGCCGGCCAGACGGCCACGATCAGGGCAGGCCTGACCCACCGCGACGGCCGGGCCCGCCCGGTCTCGGGCCTGCGCAGCACGTTCACGTTCGGCCCACCGACGATCAGCCGGAGCGCGACGGCGCGGGCCGGGGTGGCACCGACGTTCAGCTTCCTGGTCTACGGGGTGCCGGGGCCGCGGGTGACCACCCGGGCGGCTTTCGGCATGGCGGCGACGGCGGGGCGATGGGAGCTGCGGACGGGACTGACGGCGGGGGTGGAGCTGGTGGTGCCGCAGCTCGGCATCCGGGCGAGCAGGCCCGGCATCGTCCGATCCACCAGAACCCTGGCGACGGGCGGCGGCACCCCACCGGCCGGGAGCGGCGGGTCGGGGGGCGGGGTCACGCCGACCGGCGGCTGAACCCGCGGCGCTCCGGGTCAGCCGGCGGCACTCCCGGTCAGCCGGAGCGCTCCCGGTGCGCCCGCGGCACTTGCGGTCAGCCGCGGCGCTCCCAGCCGGCGGCGCTTTCGGTCAGTCGCGGCGCTCCCAGTCAGCCTGCGGTGCTTGCGGTCAGTCGCGGCGCTCCCGGTGAGCCGGCGGTGCTTGCGGTCAGTCGGCGGCGCTTGCGGTCAGTCGGCGGTCAGGAGGCGGCCGACGGCGTCTGCGGCTTTCAGGGCCGAGCCGGTCAGCACGGCCACCGTCGTCTCTCCCGAGCGCAGCGAGCCGCGGCGCCGGAACTCACGGATCGCCGGGAGCACGATCGCGCTGGTCGGCTCCGCGTACAGGCCGCGGCGGGCCAGTTCGCGGGTCGCCGGGGCGATGTCCGGCTCCGGCACGGCCGCCAGGTCCCCCGCCGATTCGCGGATCGCCGCCAGCACCTCGCGGTCGCGCACGGGCGCCGCGATGGCCGTACCCTCGGCGACCGTCGCGGTCCACGGCCCGGGCCCGACCGCCGGCTGTCCCGCCGCGAACGCCGCGACCAGCGGGCTGCAGTGCGCCGGCTGGGCGACCAGCAGGCGGGGCCGGTGGCCGATCGCGCCGGACCGCAGCAGCTCGCCGAAGCCCAGGTGGAAACCCAGGACCAGGCTGCCGGCCCCGGCCGGCAGCACCACCGCGTCCGGCGCGCGGAAGCCCAGGTCCTCCCAGATCTCGTACGCCAGCAGCTTGGTGCCCTGCAGGAAGAAGGGATGCCAGTTGTGACTCGCGTAGAAAGTGGACGCCGAACGGCGGACGGCCTCGTCGGCGGTGGCCTGCCGGCTGCCGGGCACCAGCTCGACGGTGGCGCCGTGCATCCGGCTCTGCTGGATCTTCGCCGGCGAGGTCGACTCCGGGGCCAGGATGGTGGCCCGGATGCCGGCCGCCGCGGCGTAAGCGGCGACCGACGAGCCGCCGTTGCCGCTGCTGTCCTCGAGCATCGCGGTGACACCCTGGGCGGCCAGCACCGACATCATGACGGTGGTGCCGCGGTCCTTGAAGCTGGCGGTCGGGTTGAACCACTCCGGCTTGACCGACAGCGGCACCCCGTCGACGTCGAAGGGCAACAGCGGGGTGCAGCCCTCGCCGAGCGTGACCGGCCGGTCGATCGGGGCGGGCAGGGCGGCGGCGTAGCGCCACTGCGAGCGTACGGTGCGGTCCACGTCGTCCCGGGTGATGCCGGGCAGCGGCTCGACCAGCAGCGGTGATCCGTCGTCGCCGCGCCAGCGCGGCTCGTCGAGCGGATAGCGCCGGCCGGTTCGGTCCACAAGCATGATCCGATCTTGCCAGAGCCGGATTTTTTCTCCGGACCACTTGGCACTCGGCCGGGAACAGTGCTAAAAAATGTCTTGTCGCTGCTGCTCACCGCGGTGATGGACCACCACGATGTGCGGTGCGACCTCGGCAGATCCGATCTGAGCCGAGCGCCACGTGCCCGCCGGACAGGCCGGCGGGCCCCGTCGAGGAGGTGGATCCGTGGTGCTGACTTTTGATCCTTTCCGCGAGTTCGACCGGCTGGCCGGCCAGGTGTTCGGCCCACCCGCGGGCGGCACGGCAACCCTGCCGATGCCGATGGACCTGTACCGCTCCGGCGACCACTTCGTGCTGCACTGCGACCTGGCCGGCGTCGACCCCGGCTCCGTGCAGATCGACGTGGACGGCCGGGTGCTGACGATCCGCGCGGAGCGCAGCGCCCGCACCGACGCCGACGTCCAGTGGGTCCGCCGCGAACGCGCCACCGGCACCTTCGAGCGACGCCTCACCCTGGGCGACGGCCTCGACCTGGACAAGATCGCCGCAACCTGGCAGGACGGCGTGCTGACGCTGACCCTCCCGGTCGCCGAGGCCGCGAAACCGCGCCGCATCGCGATCAGCACCGGCGCCACCGTGGAGGGCGAAACCACGGCTCCGGCGCTGGCCAGTTCCTGACAGCTCTCCGACCTGCTCCTCCCGAACGCCCGGCGGGCAACCCGCCCGCCGGGCACCAAGCCCCCGGACGCCGGCCCGACGCGAGCAGCCTGGCGCGAGTAGCCCGGCGCGAGCCAGCCCGATGCAGGCGAGCCGGCGCCCGGCCGGCGGTCCGGCCGGCCCGGCACGAGTCCGCCGGCGCGGACGGCCCGATGCGGGCACCCGCAGCCGGTGCGGGCTGCCCGGTGCGTTGACGTGATGCGCGGCCTGCGGCGGCAAGCGGCCTGGCACGAGGCGGCCGAGGTGGCCCCGGCACGCGAGCAGAGGATGAGGGCGGCCCAATGTGGATGACCGGCGCAGGCAGCCCGATGTGGGCAACGCGGTGCGCGGCCTGTGCCGGGAAGCAGCCACGTGCGGGCCGCCCGACACGAGCAGAGCGAGGTGAGCAACCCCAGCACGAGCAGACCGATCCCGGCCGCCCGGTGCGGGCGGCCGGAGGGCGGCGCATGGCGTGAGGCGCATCATGGGCGCCGGCTGACGTCCAGGTGCCTGTCGCCGCAGTCCTCGGGTCGCAGCTCGCACGCTTCGACCTCGATGCGGCCCCAGCCGGGGGCCACCTCGTTGAGCGCCTCGGCGTGCTTGGCCGCGAACGTGGTCAGCTGTGGCAACGCGGCGTCAGCACCACGTCAACCGCGTGGGCCCGGCAGCGCACGTCAACGGCGGCTGCTCGTTGCTCGAAAGCCACGGCGTGCTTCCACCCGGGCAGTCGCGCGGGGACGGCGCTGGCGCCCGCCGTCGAATTTCGCCCTTCAGTGCCGTCGCAGCCTCAGCGGCAGCCTTCCCGCAGATCTTGATGAGCTAAAACGTTCCAGCCAAACCCCACCGCCACAAGATCCACGACTCGCGCCCCTTTCCTCCTGAGATGAACCCCTCACCCGCCAAGTGCCAATCCCGCATACCGGATGAAACCGAAAAGTCGAGCGAGGCTGTCCGGCATGCGTAGCCGGCCCACCGGATGCTCGGGCCCGGGATCCGCTGGTGCTGGGGAGCTCGGTGGCTTCCAGGCCGCGTACCGGGAGATGGTCGACTTCCACGAGGCGCGCGGGCCCAGCTGGTGCACGCGGCGATCGAGGTGGGCATCGCCGAGGCCGGGACGGTGCGCCGCATCCGCAGATCACGCAAACCCGGGTAAATTGGACCAAGGTCCACTTCACTTCAGGACAAGGGCGAGCAGAGCACGGGCCCGGCCGGGTCGCGCACGCTCGCCGTCGACGAGGCGCACCGAGCGGTTCCCGGAGATGGCCGAGCGGGACGCGCTCCCCGGGCTGTGGAGCCGCCGGCGTTCCGACGCGGAGCCACCGTGCTCGGCGCGGGCCGCCCGGCCGGGTGGCCCGCGGGTCACCGCCGGCGTCGGGCGGACCTCGGTGCGGCCGGACGACGACCCCCACTCGGTCGTGCAGCACGCCGACGAGCGCCGCCAAGTGCGCCGGCCGGGACCGGGTGGTCACCGGTCCGTGACGTCCTCCGGGCCGTTCTCCCGGCGCAGGACCCCGCGGACTCCGCGCAGCACCCGGCCGCCCCGGTTGACCAGGTCGTCGCCGAGCAGCAGCAGCTCGCCCACGTACGCCGAGGCCCGGTCCATCACCAGCAGCGCCCGGTCCAGGTCGTCCTCGTCGTGCCGCACCGCCCACAGCCGTTCCGCCTGCTCCCACGCGTGCGCCCGGGTGACCGACACCAGCACCCGCTGGCTCCAGTCGTCCAGGTTGCCGACCAGCGCGTCGATCCGCAGCTGCAGCGGCGTCGAGTACCGCCGGCGCAGCCCGGGGATCTCCTCGAAGAAGATCTTGTTGATCAGCAGGTAGTCGGGGTGGATCTCGTCCGGGTCCGGCGGGCCGAGCTGCTGCCAGGTGGCCACCAGGGCCAGCGCCAGGTCGTGGTTGATGTGCGCGTTGACGCCGAGCATGGCCGCGGCCAGCTTGCTCACGTCCGGGTCCTGGGCACGGCGGAACAGCACCTCCCACGCGTCCGGGGTGGCCGGGTCGTCGTCGCCCCACAGCCGCAGCGCGTCGAAGTAGCGCTTGGCGAACTCGACGTCGAGCAGCTCCAGGAAGTCCGGGTCGCGGACGCCGCCGCCCTGCAGCGACTGGGACACCCGGTCGGTGATGGTGTAGTACAGCGAGTTGAAGGCGGCGACCCGGTGCGCGGCCGGCGGCGGCAGGCCGTCGAAGATCTGCTGCGCGGTGGTCAGGTGCTTGAGCACGGTGCCGATGTCGGCACACTGGGCGGCACAGAGGTCGGCGACCTCGAGGTGGGCGGGCGCCCAGCCGCGGCCGGGCGGCACCGCCGGGGTGAGCTGCAGGCGCTCGTCCCGCAGCACGGCCGCGCTCTGCTGGACAGCGCCGCGGTCGAAAGCGGCTGTCATCGGTTCCTCCACTCGGACAACGATGGAGAAGAGCGACCCGGCTGACCAGGCTCCGGGCGGCTACCCGACAGTAAGTGCCGGGGAGAGCAGCTCCGCGAAGCGTACGGCGTCGATGTTGCCGCCGGACAGGATCACCCCGACCCGGCGCGGCAGCGGTCGCACCCGCCCCGCGAGCAGCGCGGCGAGGCCGGTCGCACCGCTGGGCTCCAGCACGATCCGCAGCCGCTCGAAGGCGAACCGCATGGCGTCGCGGATCTCGTCGTCGCTGACCAGCACCACCTCGTCGAGCAACCGGCGGTTGATCGAGAAGGTCAGCTCGCCGGGGATGTCCGCGGCCTGGCCGTCGGCGATGGTGCGGGGCACCGGGACCGACACCCGCTCCCCCGCGGCCAGCGAGCGCTTCGTGTCGTCGCCGGCGGCCGGTTCGACGCCGATCGTGCGCGTCGCCGGGTGCAGCCCCTTGACGACCGTGGCGCTGCCGGCCATCAGCCCGCCGCCGCCCACCGGCGCCAGCAGGGCGTCCAGCTCGCCGGCCCGCGCCAGCAGCTCGAGCGCGGCGGTGCCCTGACCGGCGATCACGTGCGGGTGCTCGTACGGCGGGATCAGCGTGAGCCCCCGCTCGGCCGCCAGCGCGGCACCCAGGGCGACCCGGTTCCCGGAGTAGCGGTCGTACGTGACGATCTCGGCGCCGTAGCCCGCCGTCGCCGCCCGCTTGGCGGCCGGGGTGTCCGCGGGCATCAGGATGACCGCGGTGGTCCCGAACTCGCGGGCGGCCAGCGCGACCGCCTGGGCGTGGTTGCCCGAGGAGTACGCGGCGATCCCGCGGGCCCGCTGCTCGGGATCCAGCCGGGAGACGGCGTTGAAGGCGCCGCGGAACTTGAACGCGCCGACCCGCTGGAAGTTCTCGGCCTTGAGGTGCACCTCGGCGCCGGCCAGCCGGTCCAGGGTGCGCGAGCGCAGCACCGGGGTGCGGTGCGCGACGCCGTCGAGCCGGGCGGCGGCCTCGCGGACGTCGCCGAGGGTGACGGTCATGCCGCCGCGCCCCGCAGCACGGCGTCGACCAGGGCCTCGGCGAAGCCGTCGTCGCCGACCAGCGGGTTCCAGTTGAGCACGTTCTGCGCGACGGTCGGGCCGGAGAGCATCAGCAGGGTCAGCTCGACGTCCAGGTCGGCGCGCAGCTCGCCGGTCTCGACGCCGCGGCGCAGCACGCCGCGCATGATCTCCCGCCGGGGCTCGATGACGCCCTGGTAGATGCGGCGCATCTCGGGGCTCCTGGCGAGCTCCGGCAGCAGGCAGGCGGTCACCTTGCCGTAGTCGGCCATGCGCTTCTTGCGCATCGCGGCGACCAGCATCACCAGGTCGTCGCGGACCGACTCGCCGGCCGGCTCCGGCAGCGGTCCCTTCATGGTGGCGACCGCATCGACCAGCAGCGCCTCCTTGTTGGCCCAGCGCCGGTAGATCGTCGCCTTGCCCACGCCGGCCTTCGCCGCCACCGCCTCGATGGAGAGCGCGCCGGCGCTCAGCCCGGAGCTGAGCAGGTCGAAGACCGCCTGGATGATGGCCCGGTCGGCCTGGGCATTGCGCGGCCGACCAGGAGCCTTGCGGTCCTGGTCGGCCGGTTCGTCCACGCTGACCGTCGTCATGCGCTCCATTGTTACCGAGCCTTCACGCCGCAGCCACCCGCCCCGGTCACGACGCCTCGACCAGCTCTACGCCCTGCTCCTCTGCGAGCCCCTCGGCGGCCGACGGCGCGGGCGCGGCGGCCGGGCGCTTGCCGGGCAGCCAGATCGCGGCCACCAGCGCGCCGAGCAGCGCGAAGATCGTGCTGCCGATCGACGCGTAGTGCATCGCGGTGATGAAGGCGGTGTTGGCCGACTCGATCAGCGCGGCGCCGGCCGGGCCGGCCTGGGCCGCCACGCCGTACGCACCGGAGATGGATTCCTGGGCGACCTCGCGGGCGGCGTCCGGCAGCCCGGCGGTGGCCGTGGTGACGTCGTCGCGGTAGACCGACGAGACGATCGCACCCAGCGCGGCCACACCCAGCGCGCCACCGATCTGCCGGATGGTGTTGCTGACCGCCGAGCCGACGCCGGCCTTCTCCCGGGGCAGCACCGCCATGATCGCCTCGGTGGCCGGCGGCATCACGTTGGCCATGCCCACGCCCATCAGGAAGAACAGCGCGCCGACCACCCAGATCGGGGTGGTCGCACCGACGAACACCCAGCCGCCCAGGCCGATCGCGACCAGGATCAGGCCGACCGTGCTGACCAGCTTGGGGCCGAACCGCTTGACCATCGCGGCGCTGCGCGGCGCGAACGCCATCTGGGCCACCGCGAACGGCACGAACAGCGCGCCGGAGGCCAGCGGGCCGTAGCCGCGGACCAGCTGCAGGTAGAAGGCGCTGAAGAACATCGCGCCCATGGCCGCGAAGAAGACCAGGCCGATCGCGCCCACCGAGGCGGAGAACTGCGGGATGGCGAAGAGCTTCACGTCCAGCGACGGGAACGCGATGCGGCGCTCGTACGCGATGAAGCCGGCCAGCACCGCGACCGACGCGACCAGCGTGCCCCAGGACTGCAGCCGGCCGAAGCCGTTCTCGCCGCCCTCGATGACGCCGTAGGTGAGCAGGGTGAGCCCGACGATCGACAGCAGCACGCCGACGATGTCGATCCGGCCCGGCCGCGGGTCGCGCGACTCCGGCACGAGCACGTTGACCAGCACCACCCCGGCGATGACCACGGGCACGTTGATCAGGAAGACCGAGCCCCACCAGAAGCGCTCGAGCAGCAGCCCGCCGACGATCGGGCCGATCGCGACGCCGAGGCCGACGGCGCCGGCCCAGACGCCGATCGCCCGGCCGCGCTCGCGCGGGTCGAAGACGTTGGCGATGATCGACAGGGTCGACGGCATGACCGCGGCGGCGCCCAGGCCCATCAGCGCGCGGGCCCAGATGAGCTGGTCGGCGGTCTGCGCGTACGCCGAGACCAGCGAGGCGATGCCGAACAGCACCAGGCCGACGGTCAGGGTGATCCGGCGGCCGAGCCGGTCGGCGAGGATGCCGGCGGTGAACAGCAGGCCGGCGAAGACCAGGGTGTACGAGTTGATGGCCCACTCGAGCTGGCTCTGGCTGGCGCCGAGGCCGCGCTGCGGGTCGGCGATGGTCCGCAGCGCGACGTTCAGGACGGTGTTGTCCAGCACGACGACGAGCAGGCTGATGACGAGTACGGCCAGGATGGCCCAGCGCCGGGGATGCCCGGTGTTCGCTGTGTCAGGTGCGTCCATTGGTGTTGCTCCCCGATCCGATACGGAACTGTTCCGTATCATGGACCGACCGTAGACCGCCGCCCGGCGATACGGAACAGGCTCGTATCGTATTGTGGCGGTGGTCACGCCGGCAGGGCACGTGGT
This sequence comes from Actinoplanes sp. NPDC049599, assembly GCF_044465625.1. Classification (NCBI taxonomy): domain Bacteria; kingdom Bacillati; phylum Actinomycetota; class Actinomycetes; order Micromonosporales; family Micromonosporaceae; genus Actinoplanes; species Actinoplanes sp. NPDC049599. The sequence continues at coordinate 20,571 of NZ_JBITLX010000012.1, read as the reverse complement.
GAGATGGCGGCGTGAGCCGCGCCGTCGAGGAGAGCAACCGCCGGATGCTCCGCGCCCGGGACGCGATGGACCGCGGGTACGCCCGGCCGCTGGACGTCGCGGCCCTGGCCCGGATCGCGCACGTGTCGCCGACCCACTTCACCCGGACCTTCCGGGCCACCTTCGGCGAGACCCCGCACCGCTACCTGCAGCGCCGCCGGGTCGAGCGGGCGATGTTCCTGCTGCGCGAGACCGGCCGCAGCGTCACGGACGTCTGCTTCGAGGTCGGCTTCGGCAGCCTGGGCACGTTCAGCCGGACGTTCCGCGCGATCGTCGGCCGGTCGCCGCGGGAGTACCGGGCGCGGGCGGTGCGGTCGGGGGCGCCGACCTGCTTCACGATGGCGTGGACCCGCCCGGTCGGCTGAGTCGTTTCGGAGAAGTTCCCGGCCGCCCCGGTCACTAGCGTGGGGCGCATGTTCACAGCCATCACCCACTCCCAGATCTTCGTCCTCGACCAGGACCAGGCGCTCGACTTCTACGTCGGCAAGCTCGGCCTCGAGGTGCACTCCGACGCCGACCTCGGCTTCATGCGCTGGCTGACGGTCAACGTCCCCGGCGCGCCGGACCGGCAGATCCTGCTGAGCCTGCCCGGCGGGCCGGCCATGTCCGAGCAGACCGCCCGGCAGGTCCGCGAGCTGATCACCAAGGGCGCCGCCGGCGGCTGGCTGATCTTCGGCACCGACGACTGCCGCAAGACCTACGAGACGCTCCGGGACCGCGGCGTGGAGTTCACCGAGGAGCCCACCGAGCGGCCGTACGGCATCGACTGCGGGCTGCGCGACCCGTTCGGCAACCCGATCCGGTTCACCCAGCTGACCGGCTGACGGCGCGCCGGCGAGCCCCGGATCGCGGTTTGTTGCGTCGCGGTAAAAGTCTCGATCGCCCATTGACCGGCACCGCCGGCGCTGTTGATCCTGTGTCCACCAGAGGCGGCCGGCGTGCCGGTTCGGCGGAGGGACACGGCATGACGATCGTTATCATCGGCGCCGGCATCGTCGGGTGCGCCCTCGCCGACGAGCTCACCCTGCGCGGCCGCACCGACGTGACCGTGCTCGAGCAGGGCCCGCTGTTCCGCACCGGCGGGTCCAGCTCGCACGCCCCCGGCCTGGTCTTCCAGACCAACCCCTCGCGGACCATGGCGCGGCTCGCCGCGTACACCGTCGAGAAGCTCAGCGAGCTCGGCTGCTTCGACCCGGTGGGCAGCCTGGAGGTGGCGACCACCCCGGAGCGGCTGCGCGAGCTGCACCGCCGGCACGGCTACGCCACGGCCTGGGGCATCCCGGCGGAGCTGCTCGGCCCGGAGGAGTGCCGCAAGCGGTGGCCGCTGCTGGCGGACGTGCTCGGCGGCCTGCACGTCCCCGGCGACGGGCTGGCCCGCGCGGTGGACGCCGGCGAGGCCCAGGCCCGGCGGGCCATGGCCCGCGGCGCCCGGTTCCTGCCGCACCAGCGGGTGGTGGCGGTCGAGCAGAGCGACGGGCGGGTGACCGGGGTACGCACGGACGACGCCAGCTATCCGGCCGACATCGTGGTCAGCTGCGCCGGCTTCTGGGGCCCCGCCGTCGGCGCCCTCGCCGGGGTGCCGGTGCCGTTGCTGCCGATGGCCCACCAGTACGCACGCACCGCCGGGCTGCCCGGCCCGCTGCCCACCCCGATCCTCCGGCACCAGGACCGTGACCTGTACTTCCGCTCGCACGGCGACCGGCTCGGCATCGGCTCCTACCTGCACCGGCCGATGCCGGTCGCGCTCACCGAGCTGGGCACCGGGGCGCAGCCGTCCATGCTGGACTTCACCGCGGCCGACTTCGCCGAGTCGTGGGACGCCGCGCAGGAGCTGCTGCCGGTGCTGGCCGACAGCACGGTCGAGGAGGGCTTCAACGGCGTCTTCTCGTTCACCGCGGACGGCTTCCCGCTGCTCGGCGAGTCGCTGCGGGTGCGCGGCTTCTGGACGGCCGAGGCGGTCTGGGTGACCCACTCCGCGGGCGTGGCCCGGGCGATGGCCGAGTGGCTGGTCGACGGCCGGCCGGGCCTGGACCTGCACGAGTGCGACCTGAACCGGTTCGACGCATCGCAGCTCTCCCCGGCGTACGTGCGGGAGCGCTCGGTGCGCAGCTTCGTCGAGGTGTACGACATCATCCACCCGCTCGACCCGCCCTCGGTGCGGGACCTGCGGGTCAGCCCGTTCCATGCCCGGCAGCGCGAGCTGGGCGCGGTCTTCGGCGAGGCCGCCGGGTGGGAACGGCCGCTCTGGTACGAGGCCAACGCCGGGCTGCCCCGCCGCGCCGCGCCGCGCGACGAGTGGTCGGCCCGGCACTGGTCGCCGATCGCCGCGGCCGAGGCGCAGGCCACCCGCGAGCGCGTCGCCCTGTTCGACATGACCCCGCTGACCCGCCTGGAGGTGACCGGCCCGCTCTCCTTCCTGCAGGGGCTCAGCAGCAACGACCTGGACAAGCCGGTCGGCTCGGTGGTCTACACGCTGCTGCTGGACGCCGCCGGCGGGGTGCGCAGCGACGTGACCGTGGCCCGGCTCGCCGAGGACCGGTTCCAGGTCGGCGTCAACGGCCCGCTGGACCTGGACTGGCTGCTCCGCCGCAAGCCGCCCGGCGTGGTGATCCGGGACATCACCGGGGCCACCTGCTGCGTCGGCGTGTGGGGCCCGCTGGCCCGCGACCTGATCGCGCCGCTGGCCGACCTCGACGTCTCGCACGGGGCCTTCGGCTACTTCAAGGCCCGGCAGGGCTACCTGGGCCCGGTGCCGGTGACCATGCTGCGGCTGTCCTACGTGGGTGAGCTGGGCTGGGAGGTCTACACCACCGCCGAGCTGGGCCTGCGGTTGTGGGACACGCTGTGGGAGGCGGGCGCGGGTCTCGGCGTGGTCGCCGGGGGCAGGGCCGCGTTCAACAGCCTGCGGCTGGAGAAGGGCTACCGGGCCTGGGGCACCGACATGACCGCCGAGGACGACCCGTACGCCGCGGGGCTCGGCTTCGCCGTCCGGCTGGACCGGGGTGACTTCCTCGGCCGGGCGGCATTGCTGGACCGGTCCCCGCCGGCGCGCCTGCTCACCTGCCTGGTCCTCGAGGACGAGGGATGCGTGCCGCTGGGCCGGGAGCCGGTGTACGCCGGCGGCGAGCCGGCGGGCTTCGTGACCAGCGCGGCGTACGGGCACACCGTGGGCGCGCCGATCGCGTACGCCTGGCTGCCGGCCGCGGTCGCCGTGCCCGGCACGGCCGTGCAGATCGGCTACTTCGACCGGCTGCTGCACGCCCGCGTGGCGGCCGAGCCGCTGTTCGACCCGAAACACGAACGCATCCGGCGATAGGAGCCAGCGTGGCCGCATTTGACGTCATCGTGGTGGGGCTGGGCGGGATGGGCAGCGCCGCCGTCCACCAGCTCGCCGCGCGCGGGGTCCGGGTGCTGGGCCTGGAGAAGTTCGGCCCGGCGCACGACCGGGGGGCGAGCCACGGCGGCTCGCGGATCACCCGGCAGTCCTACTTCGAGAGCCCGGACTACGTGCCGCTGCTGCTGCGCGCCTACGAGCTGTACGACGCGCTGGCCCGCGACTCCGGCACCGACGTGATCACCCTGACCGGCGGGGTGATGGTCGGGCGCCCGGAGAGCCTGACCGTCTCCGGCAGCCTGCTCAGCGCCGAACGGTGGGGTCTCGAACACGAGATGCTCGGCGCGGACGACCTGCGCAAGCGGTTCCCGACGCTGAACCCGCGCCCCGACGAGGTGGCGCTCTTCGAGGCCAAGGCCGGCTTCGTCCGGCCCGAGGCGACCGTGTCCGCCCAGCTGACGCTGGCCGAGCGGGCGGGGGCCGAGCTGCACTTCGAGGAGCCGATGACCGGCTGGGCGCCGGCGGCGGGCGGCGGGGTGCGGGTGGAGACCGGCGCCGGCTCGTACACGGCGGGGCAGCTGGTCATCACCCCCGGGCCGTGGGCGCCGCAGCTGCTGGCGGACCTCGGGGTGCCCTTCACCATCGAACGCCAGGTGCAGTACTGGTTCCAGCCCACCGGCGGGGTCGGGCCGTTCCTGCCGGAGCACCATCCGATCTACGTCTGGGAGGAGGCCGACGGCCGCCAGATCTACGGCTTCCCCGCCGTCGACGGGCCGGACGGCGGCGCCAAGGTGGCGTTCTTCCGCGGCGGGCAGCCCACCACGCCGGAGACCATCGACCGCGAGGTGCACGCCGACGAGATCCGCGCGATGGCGGACCGGGCCCGGCGCAACCTGCCGGACCTGCCCGGCACCTTCCTGCGCGCCAAGACCTGCCTGTACAGCAACACCCCGGACGAGCACTTCGTGATCGCCCGGCACCCGGCGCACGAGGCGGTCACCGTCGCGTGCGGCTTCTCCGGGCACGGCTTCAAGTTCGTGCCGGTGGTCGGCGAGATCATCGCGGACCTGGCCACCACCGGCACCACGGACCACCCGATCGACCTGTTCCACCCGCGCCGCCTGACCGGGGTGACCGAATGACGATGACCGACCTGCCGGCCAGCCTGCTGCGGACCCTGCCGGGCGCCTACTACACCGATCCCGCGATCTTCGCCGCCGAACAGGCCCGGATCTTCGAGCAGCTGTGGTTCTGCGCGCTGCGCGGCGCCGACGTCGGCACCCCGGGCGCGTACCGCACCGTGCAGGTGGGCCGGGAGAACGTGCTGATCACCCGGAACGCGGCCGGCGAGGCGCGCGCGTTCCTCAACATCTGCCGGCACCGCGGGGCCACGCTCTGCGCCGACGACAGCGGGTCGGTCAAGCGCACGTTCCGGTGCATGTACCACGCGTGGGCGTACGACCTGGACGGCAAGCTGGTCGCGGCGCCCAACCTGGTGAAGATGCCGGACCTCGACCGGGTCGAGTACGGCCTGGCCCGGGTGCACGTGCGCGAGTGGCTCGGCTACGTCTGGGTCTGCCTGGCCGACACCCCGCCGTCGTTCGCCGACACCGTGCAGGGCGCCTGCGAGGAACGCCTCGGCGACCTGGCCGCGGTCGAGCGGTACGGCATCGAGGACCTGACGGTCGGCCGGCGGATCCGGTACGACGTGCGGGCCAACTGGAAGCTCATCATCGAGAACTTCATGGAGTGCTACCACTGCGCGACGATCCACCCGGAGCTCGTGCACGTGCTGCCGGAGTTCGCCGGCGGCTACGCGGCGCAGTACTACGTGGGCCACGGCGCCGAGTTCGGGCCGGACATCGCCGGTTTCACGGTGGACGGCAGCGCCGGGGTCACCCCGATCGCCGGCCTCGACGAGGCACAGGACCGGCGCTACTTCGCGGTCACCATCAAGCCGCAGGTGTTCCTCAACCTGGTGCCGGACCACGTGATCCTGCACCGGATGTACCCGCTGGCCGCGGACCGCACGGTGGTCGAGTGCGACTGGCTGTACCTGCCCGAGGTGGTGGCCTCCGGCCGCGACCTGTCCCGCTCGGTGGAGCTGTTCGACCGGGTCAACCGGCAGGACTTCGACGCCTGCGAACGCTGCCAGCCCGGGATGGCGTCGCGCGCGTACGCCGGTGGCGGGGTGCTGGTCCCGAGCGAGCACCACATCGCCGGCTTCCACGACTGGCTGCGGAACCGCCTGGCCGGCTGAGCCGGTGGCTAGGGTGAGGAGATGCCGCTCATCGCCCTGACCGCCTCCGGCGTCACCGTGCTGGTCGACGCCACCGCCGGTCGGCTGCCGGCCCTGGTGCACTGGGGGCGGGAGCTGCCCGGGCTGGACGCCGAGCTGGCCGCGACGCTGGTCACGACCGCGGAGCCGGTGGCCGGCTCCAACGACCCGGACGTCCGGCCGCGGGTGGCGCTGCTGCCCGGCCACGACACCGGCTGGACCGGCCGGCCCGGCCTGCGCGGCTCGTACGCGGGCGCCGGCTGGTCCCCCGCGTTCCTGGTCACCGAGGTCACGGTCGACGGCACGCCGGCGGCGGAGTTCCACGCCGGCGGCGCCGGCCGGATCGAGGTGCGGGCCGGTGACGACGCCGGGCGGCTGGAGCTGCGCCTGGTCGTCGAGCTGCTGCCGACCGGCCTGCTGCGCGCCCGCGCGGCGCTGCGCAACCTCGCCGAACCGGAGTACGCCCTGGAGGACCTGGTCCTGGCCTTCCCGGTGCCGGACGAGGCGGACGAGCTGCTCGACTTCACCGGCCGGCACAACCAGGAACGGGTGCCGGTGCGCTCGCCGTTCCCGGCCGGCCTGCACCTGCGGGAGAACCGCAAGGGCCGGACCGGCGCCGACAGCGCGTACCTGCTGCACGCCGGCACACCCGGCTTCGGCTTCGGCACCGGCCGGATCTGGGCGGTGCACACGGCGTGGAGCGGCAACCACACGCACTACGCCGAGCAGGTCCACACCGGCGAGCGCCTGCTCGGCGGCGGCGAGCTGCTGCTGCCCGGCGAGGTCCGGCTGGCCCGCGGCGACAGCTACGAGAGCCCCTGGCTGTACGGCGGCTACGGCGCCGGCCTCGACGAGCTGGCCCGCCGCTTCCACCGGCACCTGCGCGCCCGCCGCCCGCCGGTGCCGGCCCGGCGGCCGGTGACCCTCAACGTCTGGGAGGCCGTCTACTTCGACCACGACACCGACCGGCTGATCGACCTCGCCGAACGGGCCGCGGCCGTAGGCGTCGAACGCTACGTGCTGGACGACGGCTGGTTCGGCTCGCGCCGCGACGACACGTCCGGCCTCGGCGACTGGGTCGTCTCCCCCGAGGTCTGGCCACGCGGCCTGCACCCGCTGGTGGACCGGGTCCGCGCGCTGGGCATGCAGTTCGGCCTCTGGTTCGAGCCGGAGATGGTCAACCCGGACTCCGACGTGGCCCGCGCCCACCCCGAGTGGATCATGGCGGCCCGGGCGGCGTGGCCGATCGAGTCCCGCACCCAGCAGGTGCTCAACCTGGGCATCCCGTCGGCCTACGAGCACGTCCGCTCCCAGATCATGGCCGTCCTGGACGAGTACGACATCGGCTACCTCAAGTGGGACCACAACCGCGACCTGACCGAGGCCGGCACCCAGCCCGACCAGGGGCGCCCCGGCGTGCACGCGCAGACGCTGGCGTTCTATCGCCTGCTCGACGAGCTCCGCGCCGCGCACCCGGGGCTGGAGATCGAGTCGTGCTCCTCCGGCGGCGCCCGGGTCGACCTGGCGGTGCTGGAGCGTACCGATCGGGTCTGGGTCTCGGACAACATCGACCCGCACGACCGGCAGCGGATGATGCGCTGGACCACCCAGCTGGTCCCGCCGGAATACCTCGGCTCGCACATCGCCTCCGGCCGCTCGCACGTCACCGGCCGCCGCCACGACCTGTCCTTCCGGGCCGGCACGGCGATCTTCGGCCACCTCGGCATCGAATGGGACCTCACCGAGGCCACCGCGGCCGAGACCGCGGAGCTGCGCGAGTGGGTGACCTACTTCCAGCAGGAACGCGACCTGCTGCTCGGCGGCGACCTGGTCCGGATGGACGGCTACCCGGACCGCATCCTCGTGCACGGGGTGGTGGCGCCGGACCGGTCCCGGGCCTGGTACGCGATGGCGATCACGGACAGCATCACCCCGGACCCGGCGGTCCGGCTGCGGCTGCGCGGCCTGGACCGGGACGGCCGCTACCGCCTCCGGCCGGTCATCGTCGGCGCGCCACCGTCGGGCCTGATCCCGCCGCGGTGGTGGGGGGCCGACCGGGCGGGGCGGGTGCTGACCGGGGCGGCGCTGGAGGACGTCGGGGTGGCCTGCCCCCGGGTGCACCCGGACCAGGTGATCCTCTACCGCGCCGACCGCGTCTGAGGCCGGGGACTAATCTCGCGGCAGGGCACTTTTGTGAGATCAACCAGGAGAGACGATGACCCAGTCCGAAGACCAGTGGGACGCGATCGAGGACGAAGGCGTGCTCGACAACTCGGACACCCTGGACGGGAACCCGGCCGGTGACCCACTCGACGTCGGCTACCAGGCGCCCGACCGCTGGTCCGGCGCCGACCGGTTCGGCACCACCGCGGCCGAGCAGCGCCAGGGCGAGTCGCTCGACCAGCTGCTGGCCGAGGAGGAGCCCGACATCGACCCGTACGCCGATCCCGACCCGTACGCCGACGAGGACGACATCGCGCGCCGGGGCGAGGAGCAGGACCCGCGCTCGGGCCGGCTGGTCGCCCCGGACGAGGGCCTCGGGCCGGACGACGAACGCGACGCGGTCGCCTACGACGCCGGGATCGACTACGGCGCGGCCAGCGCCGAGGAGGCCGCCATCCACATCACCGACGACCCGAACGGCCCCGGCGAGGGCTTCGGGCGGTAGCCGGCCGCGACACCGCTAGGCCTCCGGGCCGGCCAGTGCCGCCCTCGCCTCGGCCAGCACGGAGGCCGGGGCCGGCGTGGTGAGCACGTGCTCCAGCGCCCTGCGGTAGGCGAGGCCGAACGCCTCCGCGGCCGGCACCTCGATGTCCGGCACCACGCCCGTGCCCTCCCAGTTGCCGCCGGTCACCGGGTTGACCGACCGGGCCATCGGCACGGTGATCTCCACGGTCGGGGTGATCGGGAAGAACTGGGTGGGGTGGGCGCCGCCCCGGGTGGTCTGCCCGATCAGGGTCGCGCGCCCCAGCGCCTGCAGGTTGTAGCAGAACTCCTCGCCGGCCGAGAACGTGACGTCGCTGGTCAGCACGAAGACCGGCGCGTCCGGATACCGCGCGCCGGGCAGGTAGGCCAGACTCCAGAACTGCCGGGTACGCCCGGACGGCCCGTCGTAGATGTCGTTGAGGTGGGTCTCGTCGTCGCGGAACAGGTAGCTGGTCCAGAAGGTGACGCCGTTCGGCGCCCCACCGCGGTTCTTCCGCAGGTCGATGATCAGCGCCGCGGTGTGCGCGATCAGCTCCATGGCCGCGGCGATGGCCCGGCCGCCCATCGAGGCCTCGGCCACCTGGCGCAGGTCGAGGTAGCCGACGTTGCCGTCGAGCCGTTCGACGCGGGCGATGCCGTAGTTGGCGTGCCGCAGTCCCTCCCGGTAGGCGGCGGCCATCTCGTCATGGGTCAGCACGTCGTGCAGGTCCGCGTCCCGGATCCGGACCCGCAGGTGCTTGTCGGCGCACACCTCGGCCAGGTCGGCGGTGAGCCGCGCGGCGAGAATCTCCTCGTCCAGCCCGTCGTACTCGCCGGCGGCCCGGCGGGCCCGGATCGCGGCGGCCGCCTCGGTGGCCTTGGCGGGGAAGATGTAGTTGGCGCAGAGCAGATCCAGCGCTTCATCGATGATGGTCGTCGACATGCCGGCCAACCTATCGGTCCCGCACCTGGCTGTGGGGTCGGCGGCGAGACGCGCTTTGTCCGCGCCCTCGATCTCGCCGGCGGGCAGTACCGGCACGGATGGACAGCACAGCGGTGGCGCGTCTAGATTCTCGTCACTCGATGAACTCCCCATCACGGACGGGAACCTCCTTGCGCATGCCGACCAAGGTGGCTTTGCTTGCCCTGGCCGTTGCGGCTATGACACTCGCCGGTTGCCAGAGCGACGCCGGCACAGACACGCCGCCGCCGTCCGTCGCGGCGACCACGTCACCGGCCTCCAACGGGATCGACGCGCTGAGCGCCGACAAGATCCTGCAGCGGGCCGAGGCCGCGCTCACCGGGGCGAAGTCCTTCCGCGCCAGGGGCACGCTGCACCGGGACGGCGAGAAGGTCGCGATCGACCTCAGGGTCAGCGGACCGGACTTCGCCGGTTCCATGTCCTTCGGCAAGGCCGGCGTCGACCTTCTCGCCGTCGACGGCAAGCAGTACCTGCGGCCGGACAAAGAGTTCTGGATCATGTCGACCGACGCGCGGCAGGGCACGCTGCTGGCCCGGGCGATGGGCGACCGGTGGGTCACCGGGGCCGACCGGGACGCATCGTTCGCGGACCTGTTCACTGTCGGCTCCCTCGACGGGTTGTTCCGGCCCACGGAGGAGCTCAGGATCGGCGCCGTCAAGGACGTTGCCGGAGTGCGGGCCGTCGGGCTCTATGGCGACTTCGACACGAGACTCTTCGTCGCCTCGACCGGCAAGCCGTATCCGCTTCAGCTGACCGGCAAGGGCGGCACCGAGCTGGCGTTCAGCGACTTCGGTGCGACCTTCGCCGGCCTCGCGGCACCGCCTGCGAACAAGGTCGTGGACCTCGGCAAGCTGGCCGGCTGAGCTCGGTGGCGCAGCTGGTCTACCAGGCGACGACGGCTTGGGTACTCGGTTGCAGGGTGCCGATCTTCAGCGACCCCATGGTGATGAGGCTGCGGCTGGGGTCGGGGAAGCCCTCCTGCTCCACCACCACCCCCCGGCCCGATGCATCGAGGCTGCCGCGCAGCGTGTTGCCGGTCGGGCAGTCCGAGTCGGCCCGGTCGCAGGCCTCCCATTTGATGCCCTGGAACGCCCCCGTGCCCGGCCGCAGCAGGATGTCGACGGCCTTGCCCGGCTCGTTGACGGAGGCCGTCGGCACTTGCACCCGTTCGTCAGCGGCGTTGTAGAGGCTGACGAAGACGCGGCCGTCGACCCGGCACGGGGAGCCGGCGCGGTTGGCGACCGTCACGAGCCCTCGCTGGGTGCCCACGGCGGTCGGGTCGTCGTTCTGTGCGGTAATGGTGATCTCGAGGTCGGCGTCGCGGCACTGCGCGGCCCGCGGCGTCCTGCTGAGCGTCGGGGCGGCAACCGGTCCGTCGTCGGGGGCGCCCTCGCCGGCGCCGCGAGAGGCCGGACCGGCGCTCGGCGACCGACCGGACCCGGGATCCACGGTCGGTTGCGGGCTGCCGCCCGGCGCGGTGAGGGCCGCGCCCGGGACAGCGGCCGCCGACGGGCCGCCCGCTCGCTGCGGGGCCTCGTCGGTCAGCAACTGCCGGACCGGGGTGAGGGTCAGCACGCCGGCGGCGACGGCGATGACCGCCGCGCCCGCGAGCACCGGCGCACCGAGCGCCCACCGCCGGGACGGCGCGCCGGTGTCACGGTTCGTGGCCGCGCGCCGTCCGGTCTGCTGCGCCGCCTGGACCGCTTCTTGCAGCGCCGGCCGGCCGGCGAGCCCGACTGTCGTCGGCGCGCCGGTGCTGACGAGCTCATCGAGCAGTTCGAAGGCCGTCGGCCGCAGGTTGGGGTCCTTGTCCAGGGTCCTCGCGACCAGGTCCCGGAGCGGCGCGGGCAGGCCGTCGAGCCGCGGCGGCCGGGTCAGGATGGCGCCGGCGGTCGCCGCCGCGCTGTCGCCACCGAACGGCGTACGACCCGTGCCCGCGTACGTGACCACCACGCCCCAGGCGAAGACGTCCGCGGCCGGCCCGATCCGGCTCGAGTCGCTGTCGAAGCGCTCCGGGGCCATGTAGGCGACCGTGCCGACCATCTGATCGGTGCCGGTGTGCTGGCTGGTGGCCTCGAAGGCGCGGGCGATACCGAAATCGATCACCTTCGGGGTGCCCAGCGCGAAGAGCACATTGGCCGGCTTGAGGTCACGGTGGATCACGCCGGCGCCGTGGATGGCGGCCAGCGCGGTGGCCACTCCGACCGCCACGCTGTGCAGGTTGCCGCCGGTCAGCGGACCCTGCTCGGCGACCACCTCGGCGAGGCTCGGGCCGTCCACGTACTCGACCACGAGGTAGGGCGTCTCGTGGTCGGCGTCGGCGTCGAGCAGCTCGGCGGTGCAGAACGGCGGCACCTCGCGAGCCCGGTTGACCTCACTGCGGAAGCGGGCCCGGAACTCCTCCTCGTACGCCAGCTCGGGCTTGACGACCTTGATGGCCACCGGCCGGCCCCGGGGATCGCGGGCGAGGTAGACGGTGCCCATACCACCCTGGCCGAGCCGTGCCACCAGACGGTAGTCACCAAGTAACTCAGGGTCACTCGGCCGCAGCGGAGCCCTCACCGGGTCGTCCGTTCACCGATTCGATCACAGGTCATCGCGGCCGACGATACTACGCACGTCCAGCGGCACGCCGGGTGGAAACCCGGCGCCCGCGCGGGAAGGATGTCGGCAACCACGATGCGTATCGATCTGATCGCGGCAGATCAATCCGTCGGGATTCGCCTCAGCTGACAAGCTCCTGGTCGTCCATCGACTCATCATGGCGCACGTGCCGAGTGCGGCCGGGTCGGACCGAGCATGTCGACCCTCACAGTGCAGGGGTGCACTATTGCGCACCTCCACGCGCTGATTGGCTGCCCACCAAGAGGTACCTGCGGCTGATCATTCCTCCGCAGGCGGTAGCAACAGCCATTGATCACGCAGGGAGCGAGTCATGCGCTGGAAGTCAATTCTTGCTGTGTCGGCTTTAACGGCAACCGCCCTGATGGGCTCCATAACCCCTGGTGAAGCAGCCGCCGGAAACGGCTGTTCCAATCCGGTGCTCGCTACCAGCCTGAGCGGCTGGGGCGCACTCGACTCCGGGACGGTGAGCCCGCACCGTGCCGCCGTACGCGGCGACCACGTTCGGCCGGTTGGTGCCGGTGCCGATGTCGATCCCGGCGTGGAACTTCCTCGTACCGTTGAGGGTGCGCCAGCCGATCAGGCTGGTAACGGTGCCGCTGGTAGGCCACTGCATGACCCCGACGGCGGCGGATGCGGGCCCGCCCGGCACGCCGACACCGCCTATCGCGGCACCGGCGGCGGTCGCACCGGACAGCGCAAGCAGTCGCCTGCGACTGAGGGATGTTGATGACATAGCGGAAGTCCCTTCGAAGGAGTGTTCTGCTCCTCCGAAGAAGACATTGCGACTGGTACGACGGAACAGTGCAGCCCTGCACTATCGTCCGTCCGGCTCATGGTGCTCTATCAGCAGGTCGGCGAGCGCCAGAGGGTCGTGCGCGGTAGGTACGTCCACTCATGACATGGGTTACGGTGTCTGCAAGGCTCGCCTGATGATCAGCCAAGGGCGCGCCCTCGCCGTTGCCGCCGTGTGGATCGTCCTGCCGCTTGGTTGCGCCGCGTTGGCGTTGAGCCTTTGGGCCGCCAGGTCGGACAACGAGCTGGATGCTCTGGTCATCGCACTCGCTGCGGGCGGGGTTTTCCTGCTGACCCCCTTGTCCTTGTTGGCCGGCGCGGTCTGGATCGCTCGGCGCGGCAGCAAGGCCCGGTCTGTGGCCGCTCTTGGAGCCCAGGCCGGCCTGATCGGATTGACCGTGGCAGGCCTGGCTGTCGCCTTCTCCATCGCGGCCCACTGGTAACAGCCTGAGTCGTGGTCTACTCGTGCGCGCTCATCGGCGCCGCCGATGCGCGTACCAGCACTCGCGGCGCGGCAGATGCGTGCACCACAGACATGGTCCCACTTCTGTCCGGAATTTGGTCTCTTCTCGTCATGATGTCGAAGCCGGGACGGCAGCTTCGACGTCTCGAGCACAGAAGGGAGTCAGCCATGACCACGAACGAACTCTCCGGGCGGCCACCGATCGTCGACCTGGACACCTGGCAGACAGCCCGGGACGAGCTGCTGATCCGCGAGAAGGCGCACACCCACGAGGGCGACGCGATCGCCGCAGCGCGTCGCCGGCTGCCCATGGTCGAGATCGACGGTAGCGTCCAGGTCGTCGGCTCGGACGGCCCGGTACCGTTCCGGGACCTGTTCCAGGGCCGCGACGAACTCCTCGTCTACCAGCACATGTGGCACGACGGCGCGCCACACCAAGGGCAGTGCGAGGGCTGCACAGTGCCGGCCTGGCATGTGCGCGACGCCACCTACCTCAACGCCCGCGGGGTTTCCTTCGCCGTACTCACCTCCGGCCGCTGGGATGAGGTGGCCCCGTTCGTCGAGTTCATGGGCTACACCCAGCCGTGGTACTCGGTGCGCGACGCGCCGGAACCGATCGGCGGCGACATGGGCTACTTCAGTTGCTTCCTGCGCGACGGCGAGCGCGTGTTCCTCACCTACCGCACGTCCGGCCGGGGCACCGAGCCGGCCAGCGGGTCATTCGCCCTGCTCGACATGACACCGTACGGGCGAGGCGAAGCATGGCAGATCAGCCCGCAAGGATGGCCCGAGGGCGAGGCGCCATGCTGGTATTGGCGTGCGGACCCGGACGGCAAGTCCACGTGGGGCCCGACAAGCCGCCCGGCACCTCAATGGACTCGTCCAGGAGCAACACCTGAGACCACCCTCGGCCGAACCGGTGCACACCACTGACCGGAAGATCCACGGGCGAGCCCCCGTACTCTCCATGCCCCGACCGGAGAGGCGGGGGCTCATCTCCGGCGCCGTGACGGCGGCGACCACGCCGTTCAGGCCAGGAATTCCGCCCACCGGCCGCCGCGGGAACGGTCCTCGCAAGAGGAGTATCCCCGGTGACAAGGTCCGGGCGACCAAATCAGCTGAGGGTGCTCTCACCCGCGCCGCGGCCGGCCCGTCATCGGGGTGACGAAGGGACTCACCATCTCGATCTCCGTCCGAGGCCACGAGTGAGCCTTGTCCGCGGCGGAAGAGTAAAGGAGACAAAGTCCTCCATAGCATACCGGACCGCCCTGCTGGCGAGGCCACGTATGAGAGCATGATTAATCGGTGGCTATATCCAAGAATCGCACAGCGGGTAATCCCGCACTGGGCAGTTCGCGATATTCAGCTCATTGTGCCGCCATGGTTCACGCCTGAGAGAATCAATGATGTGCGAGTAGTCACATCTCGACCACACGTCCGATTCGTCGCTGTTTCTTGTAGATCGCCAGGAGGTCAAGTCATGACAGAACAGGGATGGGATTCCACGGGACTCGCCGTTGCTGAATACACAAACCTCCGCGCCGAAGTGATCAAGCTTCTGGAACTTCAGTTCCAGAACACGGCGGTTACCGTGGTGGCTTTCGGCACAGTGCTTTCAGTGGGAATCCAGACCCGCCAAGCCGCCATAGTTCTGGTCTATCCAATGCTGGCATTGACTCTTGGCATTATTTGGCTCCATCAGGCGCACTTAGTCGGGCGAATCGCTCGGTACATCAGGAACTCACTGGAGGATCGTGTCGGTAGCAATAACCTGAACTGGGAACACTTCGTGCAGGTAAGTCCGCTTCCTCGGGGACGAATCATCGTCACTCTTCCGCACAGTTGGCTTGCTTTCTGGGGCGTCCGCAGTATCTTTGCGGCGAGTTCCCTGCTAGCTCTCATGGTGAGCCTTCCGCTGGCCACTTGGGGTCCCGCCACGATTACATTGTATGTCCTATCAGTCGGAGCCACCGTGACCAACGTTCTTATCTTCAGTGGTTGGCGGGAGCCATCCCCTGAAGACGCGGGCAACAATTCAAAGCAGACGTGACCGCCTTGCGGCAGATGAGCATGCCGCAAGGTATGGACGTCCGGGACGCAGATTGGGCTACGCGGCCCGCGCTGATCAGGTGCGGCGCGTGAGTGGGACCATAGAGGAACCGCTAGGGCGAAACTCGACCGTGCACCCTCAGCCAGACGCGCCGCGGCTGCATCCAATGCTCCCATCGGCGCCAGCATCCCAGACGGCCCAGCCCGCCGGCCACCTGAATTCGGGCTGATGCATCCACGCAGCAACCAGGCGGATCGAGCAAGCGAGCCGCAGCCTCGCACGACTCGCGGCTACCGATGAGGACGGCTGGCTGCGACATCCTGGATAATCGACGGATGGCATCCAGGTCGAGTTGTGGGTGACCGGCGACCGGATACGACGGTTGCCATACCCCAGCTGGCGGATTCTTTGATGCTGCCGGCGACTTCGACAGGTTGGTCTCTCGCGGAAATCCGGCCATCGGGCTTTTCGGTCGGGTTGACCTACACGGTGAGACCCGTTTCGGCGCGAACCAGATGGAGCAGCTCGTTGCCGGGCTGGAGCTGCCACTGGCACGAGCAACGGCGGGCATCGAGCATCGTGGCTTATGCGGCTTCGCGCGATGGCCGAGCGCTGTGCCGAGGAGCACGGCGAACTGGTGTTTGGCTTCGTTCGCGAGTTTGGGCGCCAGATGTTCGCGACTTTCGACGCCACTCTGCCAGCACCACGCGCCGCAATGTTCGTGAGAACCGGCACCACTCGCGGATCTTGACCACCGGTAGTGCTGACGTCACCCGCCGAGCCCGCTTACGCTGCGTACAAAGGATCATGAAGCCACTCGGAGCGCAGACGCGCGGATCTGCCGAGATGAGGGCGTTTGATCGAGTCCCGCCGATCGCGTGCAACGGTCGCTCGGATTTCGGCTCACTTCCCAGGGCCGGTTCGTGGGCTGGGGCGCGCAGCAACGCCCCCGGTCAGACGTGGCGGCGAGACCTGGAGGTCAGGAGGTGGCTGCCGCGACCGGGATTCTCGATCCTGGGACGCTGAAGCGTCCGCGTCGGCATTGAGCTGCCAGAGGCTTCTGTTCGGTAGGCGGGAGAGGACGTAGGGTCGCGGGGTGTGGGAAGAGTTGATCGTTGGGGCCGCGCGGGCGACGCTGCTCGCCGAGGGCTATCGCGGGTTCAGCGTGCAGGCAGTGGCGGCCAGGGCAGGCGTCGAACCGGGATCGATCGGGCGGGGTGACGTCGACTTGCTCGTCGATGTCCTCGCTGACGGTCTGGCCCCGCCGCCGGTGTCCGATCTCGGTAACAGCGCAAATGAGCTCCGATTGATGATTGAGGCCCTGGCCAACCGGTACGCGCACCGGCGAAGGTTCCAGGCCGCGTTGCTCGGTCTCACCGCCGACCGGGTGGACGATCCAGAAGCGGCGCGGTTGCTGGCCGAACGGTGCACGGCGCGCAGCCGGGCGAACCTTGCTGTGGTGCTGCGTCGCGCCGTCGAGCGTGGCGACCTGCCGCCGGACGCCGACCTCAACCTGCTTCACGACATCGTCGTGGGATCGATCGCCTACCGGCAGGTGGTGGCCGGCCGGGACGAGACCTCGGCGTTCGCCCAGCAGATCGTGGACATGGTGCTGCGGGGCATGGCGCCACTGCGTGAGGCGCCGCCCTCCGCTGATTGGCCCGTGCAGCGGGACCGGCCGTGGTGGCTGGACGAGGTCAGCTCGTGGTTCGAGGACTTCGGGTTCGGCAGCCTGCGGCCGCTGGGCGACGCGCCGGCCTCCGAGCTGGCCGCCGTGCCGTCGGAAACGGTTGTCGATGGGCACCGGATCACCATCGAGGCCGACGTGTGGCGCAACTTCGAGCTCTCGACCGATCCGGACGGCTCCCGGCTGATCGTGGCCGTCAAGGTTGTCCCGGTGGGTACCGGCGCGCTGCCGCCGTTGCTGCGTGCCGACCGGGTCGCCGTCGTGCACACCGATGAGGTCTGGGTAGCACCGCTCGTCGAGGAAGCGCTGCAGTTTCGCACCAGCCGCCGCCTCGAAGTGGTCGCCCGCCGCGGGCCGAAATGGGAGCCAGAGACCCCAGCCGACGTGGTGGTCCATCTTGAAGGCGACCACGCCGAGCGGTACCCGATCCGGGTCGCCGGATGTGTCATCGGCTCGCCCTCGTAGGCGGGTCGGCGAGGCTGGGCCGGTCCTCGCCCTCTGGGCACTCGCCGTGACGGGCGCCATCTAATGCATGGAAATCGTGCACGTCCGGTTCTGAGGGAGCGGCGGCGCAGCAATGCGTCGTCGCTACCCGGCCAGACAGGCGTGCCGTGTCTCTGGCTGCCGTCACCGTGCGTGAGCGGTGTGCCTGGCCGCGACACATGAGCGGGCCCTCGCTCAGGGGTGGCGCCCAAACTCGCGAACATCGAAATGGGTGAGATCTCGGTGGTGCCGAAACTCAGCGGCATCTGGTGCCGAGACTCGCGAACAAAACCAGGTGTTCGTCGGCGACTGAGCTGGCCGTGCAACGAGCGCACCTTGCGGCAGTTGCAACTCCCGTCACGAATCCGGGCGACCTGATTCCGGCCCGTTGGGCCTCTCGTGGATCTGCTCAAGAGCGTCGAGCAAATCGCTCCATAAGTTCTCCGCGGCCTTACGGGTCTCGGGGGCCAGGTTGCGGTGCACAACCCCCTTGGCATCAGCCAAGCCCAGGCCGGTGCTGTCAGAAATGGCCTTGATCGCCGAGATCGGCGAGTCAGTGCGCCGGAGCAGTTCCCTGGCTATGTCGTCAGCGTCAGCGCCAGCGGCGAGCATCGTTCGCGCCGACTCCGTCAACAACCGGATCCGTGCGGCTCGCTCTGCAGCGTCTTTCACCCCAGGAGCGTAGCGAGGTCGTCGAGTGTCGCTACCAGGAGCAGGATCGAACGTCCTGCACGCAGCGTGCCCATCCGGGACGGGGACGAACGCGCATGCTCAGCGGCAGATCAGAGCGTCTTGGCAGCATCCGTTCGGTGGCGCAGAGCCACGTTTGACTCGGCCGAGTCGAGATTCTCGCAGCTCAGCGCTCTGTCGCTGGCGCCACCATCCCCAGGTAGGCAAGCTTTTCGCCCAGATCGTCGGCGGTGCAGGGCTTCAGCAGGTACTCGTGCGCTCCGGCGGCTAGGGCTCGGACGACGCTGCCTGGTTCGCTCTCGCTGGTCACCATCATGCGCACCATCGCGGACAGATCCTCTCGACGCCGGATGGACCGGAGGAACTCGAGGCCGTTCATCCGCGGCATGTGCCAGTCGATCAGGGCGAGGTCCGGAACGGTCGGAATCTGAGCGAGCAGGTCAAGGGCGTCCACGCCGTCCACGGCTTCGTAGATGTTGAAGCCAAACGGAAGCAGGTACCCCCTCAGGATGGAACGGATGACTGCCGAATCGTCAATGATCAGCGCCAGCATGCAGAGCTCCCGGGATACGGATCCGCCGGCATTTCGGTTGCGCCGGTTGTAGACCATCACTACTACGGTGCCGCCGGAGCGCCGTCTTGCGCACCTCCGCCCCTCCTCGGCGTGTCTCCCGCTACGATCCCGGTGTGATGATCAGGGGCCCTCGGCGCGTGTTTGCCCAGGTGGAAGCGCATCCAGGCCCTGGTGCCGTCACACCGAAATCATAGTGTGGGTACGCCTGGGATGCCGGAACATCCACCGCAATCGTACCGATGATGATCTTCGGTCAATCCGTTCGTATCGTTGAAGGCCTCGGTCGTCACCAGAACTGAGCGCGACAGGGCCGGGCACTTTCGCGGCATGACAGGATTCGGGACATGGGCGGCGCCGATGAGATTGTTCGGTTCGTGCCGGCGATCAACGATCGCGGGCTACGCCTCGTCCGTGATCGAGACCCCGGCGAACCAGCAAGCTGCGGTAGCCGGTCCGTGGCGGCCTCGGGGCTGCTATGGAGCGCTTAGCCTCTTCGATGGGGTTATGAGGACTCTGGATGCCGCGCAGGCGGCGCAGCGGACGGCGAAGCCGCCTGCCGTTGAAGACGGAGAGCGCCGCGCACAGTACAGCCACGAGGCTCGTGCTGTCGGGATTGTTGGCGCCGGTGGCGAGGATGACCGCCATGACGATGGTTCATACGCCAAAAGGATCATCCACATCCCGTAGAACAGCACGCCGAGCAGGCCCATGGTCAGGTCTCGGAGGTCGCGGCGGGCGGCACCCGCCCCGCCGGGCTTGCCTCGCACGTCGGAGGGGTTTGCGGATTCAGAATCGTGCATGGCCGACGAGCCTGGACGGCGGTCAGTCGGTGCGCTCGGATCGGGGCGGCGTCCAGCTCGGCGCAACGCGGGCTAGCGAGGTGACCTGCTGCTTGCTGGACCCAGGCCCTCGCACCGAGACGGACTGCGTGGGCCGGCCTTCGGTTACCGAACCTGCTCACCGTCCATGAGACCGCATGCAGGTAGCCCGGTCGTCCATGACGATCCGTCGGGCGTCTCATGAACGGGGTCGCCCTGGCAAATCGTCGCCACTCACTGTGACGAGCGCGGTCGGCATCGGTGCCCTTGATGCGGCAGATGAGGGTGCAGAAATAGTGTTGTCGGATTGACTAGACGGACGCACGTCATGATTGCTTGCTGGATCGACATAAGATCCCGATCGTCGTTATGGCACCAGCATTCCTGATCTATAGCAGATCCTCGATTGACATATGCGCGACGAAAAATTCATGCAATCTTCGATGAGCGGCGGTGATGGCCTCTCCACACTCCTTGACCACAGAAAGCAGGTGATCCCTATCTTCGGGATCTGCGAGGCAATATTCACGAAGGCCCTCCTCGTAGCCACTCATAATGAGACGACTGTCGGACGAAACTATCCTCGCCCTCTGGGCCCAACGTCCGGGAGATTCACTGAATGTTAACGCGGCCCAGTCTACGATCAAGTAATCCCTAGCCCACGCGTGAGTCATCAACGTCATCAGCTCTGGATCGAAGGCTCTAACGGCTACCAGATCTTTCTTGTCCCTTAATTTGTACTCTATATCGATGTCTGACAGCGGCCTCCCGAGCGCTTGCGTGAATCGCTGAACCGCCTCGCTGAACCTACCTGCGCTCCAGGCTATATTTTGCAAGGCATTCTCGTCTCCAGCTTGAAATGCCTTAAGCAGGGAGCTCAATTCGTCTAGCGAACGCGATGCCTCTTCGAGGGAAACGTAGGCGACAAGAAGTCGCCTCCCCAATCTCTCCCGCTTGGACTTTGCAGACGTCACTGAGCCTGGATCCACCGATGAATAGCGTTCGCGTCGGCGTGCCGGAGATAGAAGATGCCCTCTGAGCTGGAAGTATAGGAGTTCTGACGCTTCTATC